>NZ_JBHURF010000012.1:0-302100 GCF_042674125.1 Rhodococcus sp. NPDC056960
CTCCGCGGTACGCGTCACCGTCACATTCGGACCGGTCTTCGAACCATCAGGCAGCGGGATGAAAGTATCCGCGCTCGCCGCACCAGTGGACATCAAACCGAGTGCAACAGCCGCAGCAGCACCCAGGCCTGCAATACGGGCGCCACGGCGCAGGCCGGACTTGCGGTTCTCGCTCATTCGTTCCCCTCATCAGGATTCATGCAGGTTCCCAGCCCCGACGATCGAAGCTGAGGAGTGGTCCATTTCGGGCCCAGCGCAGTATTCGGAGCAAAGGTGTCCGCAGCGTTAACTGCAGAAGTCCAGTTGCTCGAATTTCGGCACTAGAGACACACCTCACAAGGAGGCCGTCCGGGCGACGACGTGGCACCACGCCCCGCCCTCCATCTTCGTACTGACTCGTCAGGGACATTAACCTGAGCTAAGAACCTGAGCAACGTGATCAGCTCGTGACGCAATTGTGATGTGCCTCACAAAGTTGAAAACGAAACGTTACCTACGGGTAGCCCCGCTTCGGAGGCATGCGAATGAAATCGGTTTCACCAGTGGTTTTCCGAACGCGCGTTTTTCCGTTACCGATGACAACACTTAGATTCATTCAGATTTCAATCGAGTGGTCAGCCGTGATGAGGGGGAACCTGCCGCCGAATCCACTCCTCCGACTCGTTTCGCCCGTCCACATACTGAGATGCCTGATCCTGTCCGCGTTCGTCCGCGGTGGTATCGGGGAGGACGTCGCCGAAGATGCGCTCGAGCCGGGCCCTGTCGATCGGGGCCCGGCTCGGAACTACCTGCTCATCCGGCTCGCTGTGCGAGCCCGGTTCGTCGGAACGAGAAATCGTCTCAACCTTCCAGACCGGACAGTTCGGAGATCACGTGAGACGCGAGGGGCGTCAGGGTGGCCATGCCGTCGCGCACCGCCGCGCGCGACGAGGCGAGATTGACCACGAGGGTGCTGCCGGACACTCCGGCGAGGCCACGGGACAGCCCCGCGTCCAGCGACCCCGCGGCGAGCCCGGACGACCGCAGGGCCTCCGAGATTCCGGGAATCTCGCGGTCGAGGACCTCGGCGGTGACATCGGGGGTGACGTCGCGGGGCGACACGCCGGTGCCGCCGACCGAGACGACGAGGTCGACGCCGCCGATGACGGCGGTGTTGAGCGCGTTCCGGATCTCCACCTCGTCGGCCGCCACCGCGACGATGGCGTCGACGATGAAACCTGCCTCGTTCAGCAACTCTGTCACCAGGGGCCCGATGGAGTCCTTGCCGTCACCGTGTGCGGTGCGGTCGTCGACGATTACCACCAGCGCGCGGCCGGCCAGCGAGGCTTCGATGTCCATGGTCCCTACCGTAGTGGCCCCGTTCAGAACGGACTCGACCTGCCCGAGAATCCCGGCGTTCATCAGCGGCCACCCTGTTCGGCGGTGCCGAGCGTGACGTCGACGGTCTTGGAGTTGGAACCGTTCCCGTCGGTGTAGGTGATGGACACGTTGTCTCCCGGCGCATGGGAACGGATAGCGGCGATGAGCGCGTCACCACTGGTGATGACCCGGTCGTCCACCTTGGTGATCACCGACCCCTTCGGGATTCCCGCCTTCTCCGCCGGACTGCCCGACGTGACCTCGACGACGGTGGCACCGTTGGCGGCGTCCTGCGACGGGACCTGGATCCCGATGACGGCCTGGGTGGCCTTGCCGGTCTTGACCAGTTCGTCCGCGATGCGCCGGGCCTGATCCACCGGGATCGCGAATCCGAGTCCGATGGAGCCGCTCTGCTCGCCTGCACCGGAACCACCGATGCTCGCGATGGCCGTGTTGATGCCGATCAGCTGGCCGTCCATGTTGACCAGGGCGCCGCCGGAGTTGCCGGGGTTGATCGCCGCGTCGGTCTGGAGGGCGTCGATGACGGTGTTCTGATTACCCGACTCACCGCTGGTGGAGACCGGACGGTTGAGGGCCGAGATGATGCCCTCGGTGACGGTGCCCGCCAGGCCGAGGGGCGAACCGATGGCGACGACCTGCTGCCCCACCTGGACGTTGCCGGACGTTCCCAGCTCGATCGGAGTGAGGTTGGTCTTGCCGTCCACCTTGATGACCGCGAGATCGGACACCGGGTCGGCACCGACGAGCTTGGCGTCCGCCGTGCTGCCGTCGGAGAACGCGACCGTCAGCTTTCCGCCCTTCGCTGCCGCGCCCGCCACGTGATTGTTGGTGAGGATCATGCCGTCGGACGAGATGACGATGCCGGATCCCTCTCCTCCGGACCCGCCCGCAGTGGCCACCTCGATCTGGACGACGCTGGGGACGACCTTGTTCGCGACCGCCTGCACCGATCCTGCCGGTGCGTTCGCGGCCGGGGTCGCGGTGTTGTTCTTGGGCGCGTCGAGGGAATTGGTCACCGCGGCACCGCTGCCGTTCCGGTCCGTGGCGAGCGAACCCACCACCCCACCGATGCCGCCGCTCACCAGGGCGAGCGCTACCGCGCCCACGACGATGGCGGTCCGGGCGGGTCGCTTGGTCGCGGTCGCCGTCGAACCCTCCCCGACCTGTCCGGGACCCTGCAGACCGGGGTACGGGCCCTGAGGCGCACCGTGCTGCCCGGCCACGTGCTGCGGGCCGGGATGTCCAGGACCGCCGTGCTGGGGCTGTCCGTACTGCTGTGTGGGCTGCTGTGTGGGCTGCTGTGTGGGCTGCTGTGTGGGCTGCTGGGGCGCACCGTACGGGTTGCCCTGGGGGTAGCCGCCCACGCCGTACGGCTGCTGCTGCCCCATCGGGCCGGCCGGGTTGTGCGGAGTGGTCGGAAACGCCTCGGTCGGCTGGTGGCCCGGCTGGTCCGGGCGTGCGCCCTGGTCGCCGCCGGCGTTGTCACGGCTGCCGCCGTCGTGACTGTTTCGATCTTCGGTCATCGCACCACTTCCATCTCCCGCGACCGCCCGCAGGGGCAGTCGCACCGTCTCTGTCTACGAGAGTGCCCGGTGGGACTGAGAAGGTCCTGAGACCGGCCTTTGAGTTGGCCGAGACCTCGAGACTAGTCCGCTTCGGGTTCACCCGGTAGGACGATGCGGAGGAGAGCACCGCCGCGTTCGGAGACGTCCACGGCGATCGTGCCGCCGTGTTTGACCACCACCTGCCGGACGATCGCGAGCCCGAGCCCCGAACCCGGCATCGACCGTGACGCCGTCGACCGGTAGAAGCGGTCGAACACCAGCTCGCGGTCCTCCTCGGGAATGCCCGGGCCCGCGTCGTCGACGGTCAGTTCGAGGAGGCCGTCGCCTGCCGGTGTCATCGCCACCCGCACCTGCGCACCGGTGGGACTCCACTTCGCGGCGTTGTCGAGCACGTTGAGCACCGCGCGCGACAGTCCTGCGTGGTCGCCGTAGACGAACCACGGAACGGTGACGGCGGTGAAATCGATCTCGTTACGCCGGCGGCGCGCCCGCTCCAGGCTCCGGTCCACCACTTCGCTGAGATCGACTCTCTCGAAGACGGTTTCCGGTGCGTCCTCGCGGGCGAGGTCCACGAGGTCGCCCACCAACTGCGACAGCTCCTCGATCTGCGCCACCACGTCGGTGCGCAGCTCTGCCATGTCCTCGTCCGGAATGTGCGGCGCCCCAGGGCGACTCGACGCGATCAGCAACTCCATGTTGGTACGCAACGACGTCAGCGGCGTCCGCAGTTCGTGTCCGGCGTCCGCGACGAGCCGGCTCTGCCGCTCCCGCGATTCCGCGAGCGCCCTCAGCATGGTGTTGAAACTCTCGGTGAGCCGGGCGAGTTCGTCGTTGCCCGTCACCGGCATCGGCGTCAGGTCGTCGGTCCGGGCCACGCGTTCGGTGGCGGCGGTGAGCCGCGCGATGGGGCGCAGACCGGTGCGTCCCACCGTCGTTCCGGCCGCGGCGGCGAGGACCACACCGCACCCGCCGACGATGAACAGCACCCAAGCCAGGCGGTCGAGCACGGCCCCGGTCGGCGCCAGCCGCTGCGCGATCACCAGCGTGCTGCCGTCCTGGGTGCGCTGAGCGAGCACCCGTTGGTTCTCCGCGGTCCGCAGCGACGTGTCGCGCTCGCCGCGTGCCACGGACAGTTCGGGATCGCCGATGGGCACGCTCGACCCCGGCGGGGTGTACGTGTCGAGGTCCGGGAAGATCAGCGCCACACTGATGTCCGTCGTGTACAGCGTCGCGCCCGCGATGTAGCGGGGATCGAACGTGACGAGATTGCTGTCGATCAGCGCCGACGCGCGCGTGCGCAACTGGTTGTCGACATCGGCATACAGGGCGCGCGACACCACGGCGTACGCCGCGATCGCCATCACGGCCACCGCGATCGCCACCACCGACGCAGCGAGCAGCGTGACCCGCCACCGCAACGACACCGACCGGGTCAGCGGCATCGGGGGCCGCATCTCGGGAGGCAGCGGAATCGGGCCTGTGGAATGCCGGGAGGGGTGATGAGCGTCGAACTTCGCCGATCCCGACTTGCCGGCGGTCTTGTGGAACGGAACTGCCATCACGGAGGAGTCTCCCGCAGCACGTAGCCGACTCCGCGAACCGTGTGCAGCAGACGCGTCTCCCCGTCCGCCTCGGTCTTGCGTCGCAGGTAACCGACATAGACCTCCAGCGCGTTGCCGGACGTCGGGAAGTCGTAACCCCAGACCTCCTCGAGGATGCGGCCGCGGGTGAGCACCCGGCGCGGGTTGGCCATCAGCATCTCGAGGAGCGAGAACTCGGTACGCGTCAGACTGATGGACCGCTCACCCCGCGTCACCTCCCGGGTGACCGGATCGAGCGTGAGGTCCTCGAACGTCATCTTCTCCGAGTCGATGCCCGGCTCGGGCGCGGCGCGGCGCAACAGCGCGCGCAGCCGGGCCAGCAACTCCTCGAGGGCGAACGGTTTCGGCAGGTAGTCGTCGGCACCGGCGTCCAGGCCCGACACCCGCTCCGACACGGAGTCGCGTGCCGTGAGAACCAGAATCGGCAGGTCGTCGCCGGTGCTCCGCAGCCGGCGGCACACCTCGAGACCGTCGAGTCGCGGCATCATCACGTCGAGTACCAGCGCGTCGGGACGCGAGGTGGCCACCTTCTCCAGAGCATCGATACCGTCGACAGCCAGTTCCACCGAGTACCCGTTGAAGCTCAGAGAGCGCCGTAAGGACTCCCTCACGGCGCGATCGTCGTCGACCACCAAAATGCGCATACCCGACAGTTTGGCCTGATCAACTGAGATATGTCTGAGAAGGGGGTCATCCGGCGAGTGCCGGCGCAGGTCACTCGAAGACCCGCGGACCGGGCAGGCTCCAGTTCCGCCACAACGCGAGCAATCGGAGCAGGGACGCGAACACCGTGCCCACCACCATCGCGACGTCGGTCCCGGCACCCACCTCGCTCACCGCGACCACCAGGGCCGAACCGAGCAGCGCCGGCACCGCGTAGAGGTCCCGCTGCAGCAGCAACGGGACCTCGTTCACCAGCACGTCGCGCAGGATCCCACCGCCGATGGCCGCCGTGCCGCCGATGAAACACGACGCCAGCGGACTCGCCCCGTGATCGAGTGCGATCACCGCGCCCGTGCTCGCGAACAGGCCCATGCCCAGGGCGTCGAGCGCCAGGATCTCCCTGCGGAGTCGCCCGACCGCCGAATGCAGGAAGAACACCAGCAGCGACATGCCGAACGACGTGCCGAGGTTCGGCCAACTTCCCAGTGACGTCGGTGGGTGGATACCCAGGAGGACGTCGCGGACGATGCCGCCGCCGAGCGCGGTGAACACACCGACCACGCACACACCGAAGATGTCGAGGCGCTTCGTCACCCCCACCAGGGCGCCCGACGCCGCGAACACCGCGATGCCCACCAATTCCAGGATGTACAGCAACACCCGCCAAGGTTCGCACGCGATGCGTCCCGCCCGTGAGTACTTGTCAACCGCGGGCGGTTGACAAGTACTCACGGGCGGGCCTCATTCGTTTGCCTCTCTCGATTCGGTTTCCGCATAGGGTGATTCACTGCTCTCGCAGGGGTCGTGGTGAAACTGCCCGAACGGGTCGGGCCACGACTGCCAGCTGCCTTCGTCCGCGAGTTCGCCGTCGGTGACGAGCGCCCACTGCAGCGTGCGGTCGATCTCGGTGGGGTCGGCGGCATGCACCAGCACCACCATCGACGTG
This sequence comes from Rhodococcus sp. NPDC056960, assembly GCF_042674125.1. Taxonomy (NCBI): domain Bacteria; kingdom Bacillati; phylum Actinomycetota; class Actinomycetes; order Mycobacteriales; family Nocardiaceae; genus Rhodococcus; species Rhodococcus sp. NPDC056960. The sequence goes on from NZ_JBHURF010000012.1 coordinate 6,156, forward strand.
TGCCGGTCGCCGAAGTGCTCGTCCCAGCACAACGCGGCCATCGCCCGCCGCCCGACCGCGACCTGTTCCTGTTCTTCCGGGGTCATCGCGGCCAGCCAGCGGTCGGCGCTCGCCACCCGCAGTCCCCCACCGGCGGATTCGAGCCACAGCGCCTCGTCCGGCTGGGTCGCCAGCCATATTCGTCCGCGAGCCGTGACGACGCCCTCGAGCAGCACGTCGATCGCCTCGTGGAATCGCTCGGGGTGGAACGGCCGGGTGGCGGTGAACTCGACCAGCATCACCCCGCAGTCGGGGGACAGAGGCGGCTGCCCGCGCAGCAGTGGCGAGTGGGTGTGCACCGGTTCGCCGCGCCGCGCGTCGACGGGAATGCGCAGCAGCAGCCGCTCGATGTCGATCCGGTCGGCGTCCCAGACGATCGGCGCGCCGGGCGCGAGCCGGGCCAGGACGGCGTGGAGGCGGGCCTGCTGCCAGCCGTCGCCGGCGCTACCCGACACCACCAGTGCGTCGGCGAAGCAGACCTGCCCGACCGCGACCTGAGCGACGGTGCGGTCGTCGTCGAGCGCGTCGTCTCCGGTGGCGTCGGCCAGCCACGACTGCGCGTCGAGGCAGGTGACGACGCCGTCGATACGGACGTCCCGCGACGCCGGACCGTCGAGCTGCCCCACGACGCCGGACACCGACACGTGTTCGACGGCCCAGCAGACGGCCTCCGGTTCGAGCCTGCGGTCGAGGTGCAGCACGATGCGCTGCACCGAACTGCGGGCGTGCAGGCGACGCAGCAGCGGAAGGAGGTCCTCGCGCAGCGTGCACGAGATGCAGCCGTGCGCCAGTTCGCGGATCCCGAGCTGCTCGCGCGGCGCCCCGGACTCCAGCGTGGTGACGGTGCGGCGCACGACGCCTTCGTGGACGAGGTCGAGGTCGTGATGCACGACGACGGTGCCGTCGCGGAGCAGCGACCGCGCCGCGTCCTCGGTGCGGCCGTTCCACCCGGAGACCAGGATCAGCGGCGTCCGGCCGTCGGCTATCTCACTCACGAGCACCCTTTCGATAATGATTGTCATTAAGTTTGAAGAACGCTACAGTGAAATCGCACCGTTGTCGAAAATGATTATCATCTCCTCTTGTGGTGGTTCTGCGAGAGGGACGGAGAGGAACACCCATGTCGGCGCACTGCCAGGTGACCGGACGCCAGCCAGGATTCGGCAAGTCCGTGTCGCACTCCCACACACGCACCACCCGGCGCTGGGACCCGAACATCCAGAAGAAGACCTACCTCCTGCCGAGCGAGGGCAGGCGAATCACCCTGACGCTCTCCGCCAAGGGCATCAAGACCGTCGACCGGGACGGCATCGAGGCCGTGGTCGCCCGGATCCGCGCCCGCGGAGAGAAGATCTGATGGCCGCCCGCAACGAGATCCGCCCGATCGTGAAACTGAAGTCGACCGCGGGCACCGGGTACACGTACGTGACCCGCAAGAACCGCCGCAACGACCCCGACCGTCTGGTGACGAGGAAGTACGACCCGGTCGTGCGGAAGCACGTCGATTTCCGAGAAGAGAAGTAGAAGACACCGCACATGGCAAAGAAGTCGAAGATCGCGAAGAACGAGCAGCGCAAGATCGTCGTGGCCCGCTGGGCCGAGCGTCGCGCAGAGCTGAAGGAGACCCTCCGCCGCCCGTCGAGCAGCGAAGAGGCGCGCGCGGAGGCCCGGGCGGCACTGCAGCGTCTGCCCCGCGACGCGAGTCCGGTACGATTGCGCAATCGAGACGCTGCGGATGGACGTCCGCGCGGCCACCTGAGGAAGTTCGGGCTCTCTCGCGTGCGTGTTCGCGAGATGGCGCACCGCGGGGAGCTGCCAGGCGTCCACAAGTCGAGCTGGTAAAGGAAGAAGATGGCAGTCAAGAGAGCACCGTCGAAGAAGCCGCGTCCCGTCGAGGGCCGCAAGCCCAAGAAGAACCCGTTGTTCGCGGCCAAGATCGAGTACGTCGATTACAAGGACATCAACCTGCTCCGCACGTTCATCTCGGACCGCGGCAAGATCCGTAGCCGCCGCGTCACGGGCCTGACCCCGCAGCAGCAGCGTCAGGTTGCGGTCGCCGTCAAGAACGCTCGCGAGATGGCTCTGCTGCCCTTCACGAGCCGGTAACTCACGTAGGCACCGAAAAGGCCGCGTAATCCTCGGATTACGCGGCCTTTGCCGTATCGGTCAGCCGAGCAGGGCCTGCATCTCGGTGATCTCCTTCTGCTGGGCCGTCACGATGTCGGAGGCCATCTGCCTGGCCTCCGGATTCTCACCGTCGGCCAGTTCGGTGTTCGCCATGTCGATCGCGCCCCCGTGGTGCTCGATCATCATGGTCAGCCAATGCCGGTCGAACTCCGTGCCCGACAGCGCCGTCAAGGTGTCCATCTGGTCGGCCGACATCATCCCGTCGCCGCCGTGATGCATGCCGGACATGTCGGACACCGGAACCGGTTGCCCCAACTGCTGGAGCCAGGCGGTCATCCGGTCCATCTCCGGTTGCTGCGCCGCCTCGATCGCGGCGGCGAGAGCGACGACGTCGGCGTTGCCGGTGCGGCCTGCGACCATGCCGGCCATCTCGACGGCCTGGGCGTGATGGGGATACATGCCGTCCAGGAACGCGATGTCGGCGTCGTTGAACTGCACCTGGGATGCGGCCGCGGACGTGGAGACGCCGGACGGCGACGAGGTGTCCGCCGAGTCGGTGCCGCAGCCGGTCAGGACGAGCGCCGCGCCTGTCGCGGCGGCGATCAGGGCGGTCGTGGTGATGCGCATGAGGAACTCCTCGAAATCGACATTCGGAAAGTGACAGTCGGATCCGCCGGGGCACGCGGCCCCGGGCTCCCTGTCACACCCGCAGAATCGAGAGTTCCGCCAGCGTCAGCACCGTCCACGACGGTGGTCCGCGCCCCGACTGCACGCGGTGGGCGCTCACGCGTGACCGTCGAGCCGGGGGATCCATGGAATGCCACCACAGCGCCATCACCGCGGTCAGGGCGGCGATCACCACGATCACGCCGGCGCATTGGTGTCCGGTGAGGTGTGGTTGTTCGCAGTCGTCCCCGCCGCAACCGTGCCGGTGTTCGGCGTGGGAGGCGGTGCTCGACGACTGCTCGTGCGTCGCGGCGCTCGCGGTCGGCGCGATCAGGCTGTGCATGAGGAGCACACCGGCGGCGAGGGCGATCAGCAGCGCTGCGCGCGCGACCGGTGCGTGCCTCCGCCCTGCCGTCTCCACGCGACCACTGTAGCCGGACATACCCAGTGGGGGTACCACAGGTGAGTGGAAATGCGTGCCCGAGGACACTTTGTCACTCACCTGGAGGACGCCGGGCAGGTGAGTGGCAAAGTGTCCCGGGGCACGCTTTCGCACTCACATGGGGGTGTGGGCGAGGATCTCCAGACCCTGCTGCTCGAGTCCGCCGATGGTGTCGGTGAGGATGACGAGCCCGCGGTCGTTGGCGCGGTCGAGGACGACGGTGCACTGGAAACCGCCCGTCGCGCCACCGTGCAGCGTGTAGTCCCGACCTTCGAACGGGACGATCGACCACGTGAGGGCCCGGTAGTTGTCGCCGATCCACCGCGGGTCCATGGCCGTGCTGCCGGGGACCGTGCCGTCGAGGAGATCGCGGACGTACGTCGACATGTCGTTCGCCGTGGACCGCAACCCGCCGGCCGGGGCGTAGGCGTCCAGCGGCCACGGGTCCTGCGACCGGTGCAGGACGTCGAATCCGCGGGTCACGTTCGCGGGCAGGTCGGCAGCGGTGAGCGGCATCCACGACTGCGACAGTCCGAGCGGGACGAGCATGCGCTCGCGGAGCAGCGTCGGATAGTCGGTGTGCGCGGCCGCGGCCAGCGCCTGGCCGAGCAACGCGAAGCCGACGGTCGAGTACGAGTACGTGCCTCGGGTGGTGAGCGGCGCCGACTGCAGTTGCTGCAGCAGGGTGTCCTTGTCGTAGGTGAACGGGTTGGACGCGACCACCCAGTTCCCCACGGCCACCACGGTGTCGGCGCTCATCGGGAACTGCGCCAGCCCGGACGTGTGGGATGCCAGTTCGAGCAGCGTCACGTCGCCGACCGGTGCGCCCTGCAACGGCAGCAGGTCCCCGACCTTCGTGTCTTCCCGCACCTCGCCCCGCGCGACGGCGTCGGCGAAGAGTTCGGCGGTGAACGTCTTGGTGACGGAACCGATCTCGAAGTCGGTGTCCTCGGTGGCGCCGAAGTTCGCGAACCGGGTGCCGGATGCGTCGATGTACGCGACGCTCGCGTGCTCGCGGTAACTACGGCCGAGGACCTGCCCCGCGAGGGCGATCAGCGCCGGGTCTCCACTCGACGGCGGCGCCAGCGCCGACGCGACGGGCGCGGCTCCCCAGGCGAGGGTCCAGGCGCAGACCAGCGCGCAGAGAACGGTCGTTCGACGCGGCATTACGACTCCTCGAGCGCGACGGAACGCGCGTACAGACGATCTCCCCGACCGGAGGCAATTGTGACCCACCAGGACGCCGAGCACTAGACTTCGGAGGGTTTGCCGACACGAGGCATCCCTGTCGAGGAGGTGCCCCGCAGCGTGTCGGGAGTGGTTGCGGGTTTCACCGTCATTTTCGTGATCATCGCGATCGGCTACATTCTCGGCCGGCGCGGGACGCTGGGCGCGGAGGGCGAATCCGTTCTGGGCAGGCTGGTGTTCTTCGTCGCCACACCGGCGCTGCTGTTCGAGTCGCTCGCATCGTCCGACCTCTCCGTGATCTTCTCGCCCACTCTGGCCGTCGCCTCGGCCACAGCTTTGACGGTCGGCGCACTGTATATGGTGATCGCGAAGGTGTGGTTACGCAGGTCTCTTCCGGAGCTCACGATCGGCGCGCTGTCGTCGTCGTACGTGAACTCCGCGAACCTCGGTATTCCCATCGCCGTCTTCGTGCTCGGCGACGCGTCGTTCGTCGCACCGCTGCTGCTGTTCCAGATCATCGCCTACTCCCCCATCGCCCTCACCATCCTCGACGTCACGACGCTCCGGCGCGGCGCCTCGCGGCTCGAGACGGTGACCGCGCCGTTCAAGAACCCGATCGTGGTGGCGGGCGCCGCGGGACTGCTGATCGCGCTCGTCGGCTGGACGCCGCCCGAGGCGCTGATGCAGCCGTTCCGGCTCATGGGCGGCGCGTCGGTGCCGGGTGCGCTGCTGGCGTTCGGCATCTCCCTGTACGGGGTCCGGGTGCTGGAGAAGGGGACCAGTCCGCGGCGGGACGTCGCGCTGGCGTCGGTGCTCAAGATCGTCGTGCAGCCGGTGCTGGCCTACCTGATGGCGCGGTACCTGCTCGGCCTGGACGGACACGAGCTGTTCGCCATCGTGGTGGTGGCGACGCTGCCGACGGCACAGAACGTCTTCGTCTACGCCAGCCGGTACGGGGCGGGGGCGGTGCTGGCCCGCGACACGGCTTTCGTCACGACGTTGGCGGCGATTCCGGGGATTGCGCTGGTCTCCGGCCTGCTCGCCGGATGAGGTTACCGTGGCTTATGCGCGTACTCGCCCTCGCTGTGCTGGCCTGCCTCGCCCTCGCCGGATGCGGGTCCGGTTCGAGCACCGACGAACCGACGATTCCCCCCGAGATCGCGTCCGCAGTGGATCCCAGCCCCACCAATCCGTCGTCGGGGATGCCTATTCCATCCGAGGTGCCCGGCGACGAGTTCGGCACCGTCTTCGAATCGCGGCCCGACATCGTCCGGGCCAATCCGACGCCGTTCGAATCGTGGTCGCGCGCGGACGGCAACACGGTGGCGATCCACTTCGTCACCGGAACCCCGGAGTGTTACGGCGCCGACGCCACGGTCGCCGAGACGGACACCACCGTGACGATCTCGCTGCGCACCGGCAGCCTGCCGGAGGCGGCCGACAAGATGTGCATCCTCGTCGCCGTGTTCGGCACCCTCGACGTCCCGCTGCAGGCGCCGCTCGGCAATCGCCAGGTGATCAACGGATGACCTGGTGAAGCGCTGGTTCCTCAACCTCTGCATCGCCACCGCTCTCCTCCAGGCCGTCTATCACGCTGTCCGCGTTCTCGTTTCCTACCGCGTCCTCGCGCTCGGCGGCGACGCGGTCACGATCGGCATCGTCACCGCCTTGTTCTCGCTGGCGCCGCTCCTCGTCGCCGTCCGGATCGGGCGTGCCGTCGACCGGCGGCACGCCGCCGCGGTTCTGCGGGCCGGTGTGCTGCTGACCGCGGTGGGTGTCCTGGTGATCGCGGCGAGCGGCGACCTGATCGTCCTCGCGCTCGGGAACGTCGTCCTCGGATTCGGGCAGATCCTCGTGACCGTCGCCGGGCAGGGATTCATCACACTCCTCTCGCCGCCGGGTGAACTGGACCGCGGGTTCGCCGGATTGACGCTCGGCGTCTCGATCGGCCAGGCTGTCGGCGTCCCGCTGGTCGGGGTGATCGCGGCGGGCAACTCGGACGGCGGCGTCGTCCGGACCACCCTCGCTCTCACCGTGATGGGTGTGGTGTCGCTGGCCGCGATCCCGTTCGCCTGGCCGATTCGCGAACGCCCGCAGACCGCGGAGTCGCCGCCGCCCGGCGACCGGCAGTCCGTGTTCAGCATGATCTCGACGACCGGGATGCGGCCCGCGGTGTTCAGCAGCCTGATCGTGCTCGCCTCGATCGACGTCGTCGTCGCGTATCTCCCGGTACTCGGGCACGAGTTCGGTTTCAGCGTCCTCCTGGTGACGTTGCTGCTGACCGCGCGCACCGCGGCGTCGATCGTGTCGCGCGCGTTCCTGCCGTGGCTGCTCACCCTGGTGCCACGGAACCGACTGCTGATCTCCGCCACGCTGTGCTCGGCGCTGCCCACCGCCCTGCTGCCGTTCGTACCGAACCCGGTCGTGATGGCACTGCTCCTCGTCGTGGCCGGATTCTTCTGGGGCATCGGCCAACCACTGACCATGACGTGGGTGGCCGGGCTCGTCACCGCCGCGAACCGGGCCGCGGCACTGTCGCTGCGGTTGACCGGCAACCGGCTCGGGCAGGTCCTGATTCCGCTGGCCGCGGGCGCCGCGGCGGGGGTCGCGGGCACGTCGTCGATCTTCGTGATCACCGGCGGACTGCTGGGCACCGCAGCGGTGTCGACGTGGCGAGCTGTGAGTACTTGTTAACCGCCCGCGGTTAACAAGTACTCACAGCTCCGAAACGTCGCGTCCGCCGCCGGACGACGCTCCACTTCGTCGGATGTGGCGTGCGTCTCTCCTCGACACACTGGTCTCCAGTCACAGTTCGTCAGATCAGGGGTCAGGAGCCACACGATGAGCTTTACCGGTGTCATTCCGAGCACGACCGACACGCCCCGTCCACGCCCGGACGAGGACGCCGTGTCGAGCGCGGTCCTGGCGTCCGGAGGTACCACCCCGCGGTTGCGCTTCGTCGACTCCGCGGATGCACTGCCCGAGCCGGCCGCGGTCATGGTGTGGCCGGAGGACACCCCGCTGCTCGCCGAATTGGTCGCGCTGTTCGCCGACCTGGGGTTGCGGGTGGCGTCCCACGAGCAGCTGCCCGCCGGGGATCCCGGCACCCCGACCGTCCACCGGTTCGACTTCAGCACCGGCGACTTCGCCTGGGACGCCGAGACTCCGGGTCTGCTGTCCGACGCGTTCGAGGCCGCGGCCGCCGGACATCTGGAGGTCGACGGGTTCACCCGCCTCGTGGCCGCGGCGAACCTGCCGTGGACGGACACCGTCCTGGTGCGGGCCGCGTGCCGCTACCTCCGGCAGGTGGGGCTGGGACTGTCGGAACCCAACATCGTGGCGATCCTGCTGCAGCACAGCGACTTCGTGCGCGGGTTCCGCGACCTGTTCACCGCCCGCTTCGATCCTGCCGTCGGATCCGACCGCGAGGTCGCCGTCGCCGACGCCGAACGCGTGCTGCTCGCGGCGATCGACCGCACCGCGACCATGGACGAGGACCGTCTGCTCCGCGGCCTGCTGTCGTTCACATCGGCTGTGCTGCGCACCAACTGGTTTCGCCACGACCGCACGATCAGCCCCGCCCCGGCGGCGTTCAAGATCGACCCGTCGCTGTTGTCGCTGTCCGCGGCCGTGACCCCCTACCGGGAGATCTTCGTGCACTCGCCGATCGTCGAGGGCAGCCACGTCCGTAGCGGCCCGGTGTCGCGCGGCGGCCTGCGCTGGTCGGACCGCAAGGACGATTTCCGCACCGAGGTTCTGGGTCTGATGAAGACGCAGCACGTGAAGAATTCGCTGATCGTCCCGATGGGCGCGAAGGGCGCGTTCGTGGTGCGGACCGAGACGACGCCGGACGCGGCCCGGGCGGCGTACACGAGTTTCATCGACGGACTGCTCGACGTCACCGACGACATCGTCGACGGCGAGGTGGTCCACCCCCGCGACACGGTGATCCACGACGACGCCGACCCGTACCTGGTGGTGGCCGCGGACAAGGGCACCGCCCGCTTCTCGGATCTGGCCAACAGCATCGCGACGCGACGCGGGTTCTGGCTCGGCGACGCGTTCGCGTCCGGCGGTTCCGCCGGCTACGACCACAAGGCGATGGGCATCACGGCGCGCGGCGGATGGGTCTCCGTCCGCAGGCATTTCGCCGAGATGGGCAAGAACGTCGACACGGACGCGTTCACGGTGGTCGGCATCGGCGACATGTCGGGAGACGTGTTCGGCAACGGCATGCTGCTCAGCCGGGCGATCCGGCTGGTCGGCGCGTTCGACCACCGGCACATCTTCCTCGATCCCGAACCGGATTCCGAGGCCTCCTACCGCGAGCGCGAGCGCCTCGCGACCGTCCCGGGCAGCAGTTGGGACGATTACGACCGGGACCTCGTCTCGGTCGGCGGCGGCGTGTGGCCGCGGACGGCGAAGAAGATCCCGCTGTCCCCGCAGGTGCGGGAACGGCTCGGCGTCACCGCCGCCGAACTGCCCCCGCACGAGGTGGTGAAGGCGCTGCTGACCGCGGACGTCGACCTGCTGTGGAACGGGGGAATCGGCACGTACGTCAAGGCGTCGACGGAGGTGCACGCCGACGCCGCCGACCCAGCCAACGACGCCGTCCGGGTCGAGGCGGCCGACGTGCGCGCCGCCGTGATCGGCGAGGGCGGCAACCTCGGGCTCACGCAACGCGCCCGCATCGAGTACGCGCTGCACGGCGGCCGGATCAACGCCGACTTCATCGACAATGCCACCGGCGTCGCCACGTCGGACCGCGAGGTGAACCTGAAGGTCGCGCTGGACGCGGCCGTCGCGTCGGGTGAACTCCCGGCCGCGGAACGGAACACGCTGCTCGCCCGGGTCCAGGACGAGATCGGCGAATCGGTACTCGCCGACGCCGCCTCCCAGACTCTCGCCATCAGCCTCGCCGAGGTCCATGCACCGTTCCTCCTCGGCCGCCACCAGCGACTGATCGAGAACCTCGAGCGCGACGCCGGCATCAGCCGGGCCGCGGAGGTCCTGCCCTCGGCCGCGGAACTGTCGGCGCGGCACCGCGCCGGCCAGGGACTCGTCCGGCCGGAGATCGCGGTTCTGCTGGCGCAGTCGAAGAACCTCGTCGTCACCGAACTGCTCGCCTCCCCGGTGCTCGACTTCGCCGTGTTCGACGGGGTGCTCGCCGACTACTTCCCGGCGTCCATTCGCAATCGCATCCCCCAGCAGATCAGTGGCCACCGGCTCGCCCGGGAGATCGTCGCCGTGATCGTCGCCGGCGACATGATCGACCGGGTCGGACCGGGCCTGATCCACCGGCTCGAGGAGCGCCTCGGCGTCGGCACCCCCGAGATCACCGTCGCGTACGCGGTGGTGCGGCAGGTGTTCGACATCGACCGCCTGTGGAACGAGGTCCTCACCCTGCCCGGGGCGTCCCACCGGACCCGGCTGAACCTGCACTTCGGCATCCAGGATCTGATCGAGCGCACCACGTCGTGGCTGCTGCGGCACCGCGCCGCCGGCACCGATGCGCAGGCGCTCATCGAGCGTTTCGCGAAGCCGGTCCAGGAACTGGCCGCCGCCCTGCCCCACCTCACCGGTGCGCCGGCCCAGGACCTCGGGACACTGCGGATCCTCGCGCAGGCCTTCGCCCTGGAGACCACCGCGCAGTCGCTCGGCCTGCCGATCACGCAGGTGGCCGAGACGTACCGCGAATTCGGCCGCGTCGTCGGGCTCGACTGGCTGTCGGAACGGTTCTCGGTCGGCGAGACCGGGACCGCCTACTGGGAGGCGATGGCCGGCGCGGTCCTCGTCGACAACCTGCAGGAGCACTGGCACGGCCTGATCGGACTGGTGCTGCGCGACGCGTCGCCCACGACCTCCGCGGCCGACGCCGTCGCCGGCTGGCTGACCGATCACGGCACCGCCGCCGACCGCTTGGCCCGGATGCTGGGCGAACTGCGCAGCCACGACCGCGTGGACAATTCGAGTATCTGCGTGATCGACGCCGAGCTGTCTCTCGCACTCACCCGCCACTGAACCAGATCCACCGTTCATTCATCTCAAGCACTTCAACCAAAGGAGCTCGAAAGTGCCTACTCTCCAACGTGATGTCGCCATCGTCGGTGCCGGACCGTCCGGTCTGGCCGCGGCCACCGCGCTGCGCAAGGCGGGGCTGTCCGTCGCGGTCCTGGAGGCACGCGACCGCGTCGGGGGACGCACCTGGACCGACACCGTCGACGGCGCGGTCCTGGAGATCGGCGGCCAGTGGGTCTCCCCCGATCAGACGGCGCTGATCTCGCTGCTCGACGAACTGGGACTCGAGACGTTCGACCGGTACCGTGACGGCGAATCCGTCTACATCTCCGCCGCCGGTGAGCGCACCCGCTACACGGGCGAGTCCTTCCCCGTCGACGAGACGACCCGCAAGGAGATGGACCGGCTGGTCCAGATCCTCGACGACCTGGCCGCGCAGGTCGGGGCGGAGGAGCCGTGGGCGCATCCCCTGGCTCGCGAACTGGACACCATCTCGTTCAAGCACTGGCTGATCGAGCAGTCCGACGACGCCGAGGCCCGCGACAACATCGGCCTGTTCATCGCCGGCGGCATGCTGACCAAGCCGGCGCACTCGTTCTCGGCACTGCAGGCCGTCCTCATGGCCGCGTCCGCCGGATCGTTCTCGCACCTGGTGGACGAGGACTTCATCCTCGACAAGCGCGTCATCGGCGGCATGCAGCAGGTGTCGATCCGGATGGCGGCAGCCCTCGGCGACGACGTGTTCCTGAACGCCCCCGTCCGCACCGTCCGGTGGAGCGAGGAGGGCGCAGTCGTGTTCGCGGACGGCGACATCCGCGTGGAGGCGTCTCGCGTCGTGCTGGCCGTCCCGCCGAACCTGTACTCCCGCATCTCCTACGACCCGCCGCTGCCGCGCCGACAGCACCAGATGCACCAGCACCAGTCGCTGGGACTCGTGATCAAGGTGCACGCCGTGTACGAGACCCCGTTCTGGCGTGAAGACGGACTGTCCGGCACCGGATTCGGTGCCTCCGAGGTCGTCCAGGAGGTGTACGACAACACCAATCACGAGGACACCCGCGGCACCCTCGTCGCGTTCGTCTCGGACGAGAAGGCCGACGCGATGTTCGCGCTGAGCGAGGAGGAGCGTCGCGCCACCATTCTCGGCTCGCTCGCCCGCTACCTCGGACCGGAGGCCGCCGAACCGGTGGTGTACTACGAGTCCGACTGGGGCTCCGAGGAATGGACCCGGGGCGCGTACGCCGCGAGCTTCGACCTCGGTGGTCTGCACCGCTACGGCGCGGACACCCGCACGCCGGTCGGACCGTTCCACTTCTCCTGCTCGGACATCGCGGCCGAGGGTTACCAGCACGTGGACGGTGCCGTGCGGATGGGTCAGCGCACCGCAGCCGACATCGCCGCCCGCCTCGGAAAGTAGTTCCGTCCCATCATCGCCCGGCAGTCACGACTGCCGGGCGATGATGGCGAGCAGCAGTTCCGCGCGCACCCGCGCCACGTCCAGCCGGCAGTCGATCAGCGATTCGATCCGCGCCATGCGGCTGCGCAGGGTGTGCCGGTGCACGCCCATCGCCGCGGCGGCCGACTCCCAGTGGCCGTTCGCCTCCAGGAACGCCCGCAACGACCCCAGCAGTTCCGTCCCGTTGGTCCGGTCGTAGTCGTCGATCGGCGCGATCATCGTGTCCGCCAACGAGTTCAGCACCTCTCGCGTGGAGCTGAACGCGAGCAGCGCGCTTCCGGTGAGCGCCGCGAACTCGAGCGGATCGGCCCCCGACTCGGCGGCCGACGCGGCGAGCTGGGACTGCTCGATGGCCGCGACGAGTCCGGCCACCTCCCGCCGCCCGCTCAGCCCGGCACGAATCCCCTTCCGCGCCGGCGCTGGCAGTCCGCGCAGCATCGCCCGCGCGAAGTCGACGTCGTCGGTTCCCCGCAGCAGGACGGTGACCCGCGCATCCTGACGCCGGGCGAACAATTGCCGCCCTGCCTTGTTCATGGCCACCGCGACCGCGGTCTCCACCCGCTCCGCGAGCGCCGGCGTCTCGGCCACCACCGTGAGTCCGCGCACCATCCCGTCCGTGTCCGCGGCGTGCCGGATCTGCGACCAGGCGGGCGCGAGGTCGCGATCCTCCGTGAGCAACAGTCCGAGCGCATGCGAATTGAGCCGGTTCTGCGCGGTCCTGAGGCGAACCGGCTTCTCGAAATCCAACGCGAGCAACGAGTTCGCGTGACCGAGAAGGATCTGGTCGACGTGACTGAGCGCGCTGGGACTGATCACGGCGAGGTGGCCGTGCGGCGTGCTTCCGACGCTGATCTGCTGCACCGTGATCGACGCGCCCGACCGTGCGAGCGACACGCTGCTCGACGCTCCGCCGGTGCCTGCCGCGAGTACCTCGCGCAGTTCCCCGAGCACGTCGTCGGCGGGCTGCGCCGGATGCGACTCCAGCACCCGCCCCGACAGGTCGAGCAGCAAAACGGTGGCCGACGTGGCGACGGCCAGTTCGCGCACGGTGGCGCCGGTGCCGCCCTGGACGACGGCGCGCGTCATGCGCGGTTGCGCCCGCGATGCCCGCAGCACCGCCTCGTACTCCTGCTCCGCGAGTCGGTTCATGACCCTCTTGACCACGGCGGCGAAAGGGGTCGGCAGCGGCACCTCGAGGAGCGGCAGCCCGATCTCGTCGGCGACGGCCACCAGGTCGGCGGGTACCTCGGGATGGGAGAGCCCGGTGCCGAACCCGACCGCGGCCACACCGGCCTCGCCGAGTCCGCGCAGGTACCGGCCCCGGTCGGCGGCCGTCAGAGGAAGCCGGATACCGGTGGTGAGGAGCAGTTCTCCGCCGGAGAGCCAGCGGAACGGCTCCGGGAGTTCGGTGGTGTGGGCGAACGTGATCTCGTTGCCGAGACCGGCGGCGCCGCCCTTCAGTTCGAGAGCCAGGTCCGGCTGGGACAACATCCAGCGAACGGGGACGGTCATGTCGGCTCCTGCGCAGTTGCGGTCGGGTTCGTGTCACCCTGACCGGTCGAAATCGGAATGGCGCTGGACAAGTTGGCCAGCTGAACACGAACGACTACTCCATTGTGTCAGACGGCAACCTCCAGCAACGCCGAAATCCAACATTAACGAATTGAGTTCGTTTGCCCCCTTGCGTACGGGAGGACCCCTCCGCATACTTAACGAATCCTATTCGCTAAGTGACCCACGTCTCACGCGGGCCGCCACCCGAGACACGGAGTTGTCCTCGTGCCACCGCAGGAACCCCACGTGACCGCCGCCGTCCGCGTCCCCCTGACGCTCCGCCGCGGAATCGCGACGTTCAGCATCTTCGTCGTCGGCTACATCACGGCCAACCTCATCCCGCTCATGATCATCGCGATGGTCGACGATCTCGGCGTCACCCAGACCGTCGCAGGCGCCGTCCTCACCGGTTCCCTGCTGGCCACCGCACTCGTCTGCCTGGCGACCACCCGGTGGGCAGCCGGACGCTCCCGCCACCTGCTCGGCCGGATCAGCCTCGTCGTGATGGCGGCCGGGTTCGCCGTCGCCGGCACGATCCACTCGGCGCCGGTCGCGTGTGTCGCCATCATCGTCGGCGGGATCGGCGCCGGCGGCGCGGTGGCGGTCGGCGGCGCGGCACTGGCCGCGCTGACCAACCCGAACCGGGTGTCCGGGATCAACGGACTCGTCAACCGCACCGCCGTCACCGGCGTCCTCGCCCTGATTCCGATCCTCGGCACGCACATGACCAACGCCTTCGGAATCGTCGCGGTGCTCGCGCTGGCCACGGCGTTCACCATTCCCTGGTTGCCGGTCGCTCCGGCCGTCCACGACCACCGGCCGAGCACGGCGCACACCCGAAACCCGTTGCCCGAGGGCGTCACCGAGAAGAAGGTGGCCGTCGCCGGCGCCTCGCTCCTCGTGCTCTTCGCGATCTGGGCGATCGGCGAGGACTCGCTGTGGGCCGTGTCGGGCATCATGGGCGCCGAGCACGCCTCGCTGACCGAACAGCAGATGGGGCTCGCCCTCAGCCTGTCCACGGCAGGCGGCATCGGCGCCGCCCTCGTCCTCACCGCACTCGGTTCGCGGCTCGGGCGCACCGCCCCCACCGCCGTCCTCCTCGCCCTCGGAGCCGCCCTCAAGCTGGGCTCGTGCCTGGCCACCGACCCGACGGCGTACCTGGTGCTCATCATCGCGTGGAACACGGTGTACGCCGCGGCCTTCATCTACGTCGTGGCCATCGCGGCCGCACTCGATTCGTCCGGCCGCTGGTCGGCCCCGCTGCTCGGCACGTATCTGGTCGGATCGGCGTTCGCCCCGCTGTTCGGAACCCTCGTGACCGGCGCGGTCGGCTACGTCGCGTTCGGCTTCGTCCTGGCCGGCATCAGTCTCGTCCTGCTCGTGCCGATCGTCGCGATCGCCCGGCTGTCGACGCGTACCGAGCAGGCCTCCGCATCGCCCGGGCAGGATCCCGCTGCCCGGTACACCACCTCGACCGTCGCCTGAGGAAAGAGAGAACAGCATGAACACCGAGACGACCCACTACCGGGGCGGCCGGATCTTCACCGCGGCCGAACCCGCCTGGGCCGAGTCGATGATCGTCCGGGACGAGCGCCTGACGTTCGTCGGCGACACCGCGACGGCCGATTCGCTCGCGGGCGACGCCCGCGTCGTCGACCTCCGCGGGGCCTTCGTCCTGCCCGGTTTCATCGACGCGCACACACACCTGCTGATGATGGGGCAGGCCCTCCAGAAGGTGGACCTGCAGAGTGCCGCCGACCTCGGCGACATCCAGGATCGCATCCGGCGGTTCGCCGCCGGCAATCCGGACGCGCCGCGAATCCTGGGACGCAGCTGGCTGTTTCCCGCACTGGGCGGCCATGCGCCGACGCGGCAGATGATCGACGCGGCGGAATCAGAGCGCCCGGTGTACCTCGATTCCAACGACGTGCACTCGGCGTGGGTGAATACCGCCGCGCTGCGCGAACTCGGCATCGACGCGAACACGCCCGATCCGATCGGGGGCCGGATCGAGCGTGATCCCGTCACCGGCGAGGCCACCGGAATGCTGTTCGAGACGGCGGTGACCCAGATCCTATGGCCCACGCTCGCGAAGCTGATCAGCGACTCCGAACGGGACGTCGCCCTCGCGGCGGCGTTCGAGCAGTATCTCGCCGACGGCGTCACCGGCGCGGTCGACATGGCGCTCGGCGCCGACGAGGTAGAGGCGCTCGAACGCGCACTGGCCGCCGGCGAGGGCACGCTGCCGCTCCGGGTGGCCGGGCACTGGCTGATCGAACGAACCGACTCCGAGGAGGAGAACGTCCGTCAGGTGCACGAGGCGGTGGAGCACCAGCGGCGTCTGCAGGGCCCGTGGCTGCGGATGGCCGGGATCAAGATCATCATCGACGGGGTCATCGACAGCTGTACCGCCGCGATGAAGGAGCCGTACGCGGACGGCACCAACGCCGAACCGATCTGGGATCTCGCGTCGCTCGCACCGGTGGTCGCCGCGGCGGATGCCGCCGGCCTGCAGGTGGCCATGCACGCCATCGGTGACGAGGCGTCGGAGATCGCGCTCACCGCGCTCGAACAGGCCATCGACGCCAACGGGATTCGCCCGCGCCGGCACCGGATGGAGCACCTGGAGACGATCACGACGGACAACGTGCAGCGCCTCGCGCGCCTCGGTGTCGTCGCGTCGATGCAGCCGGTCCACGCCGACCCCGCGATCCAGGACAACTGGCGTGCCATGCTGGGCGACCATCGGGTCGAGCGGGCCTTCCCGTGGCCCGAGATGACGGCGGCGGGCGCCGTCCTCGCACTGGGGTCCGACGCCCCGACCGCGCCGCATCCCCCACTGCCCAACATGTACATCGCGACGACGCGTAAGTCCGCGATCGATCCGGCGCTCGCGCCCAACCTGCCCGAGTACGCGCTGCCGATGGCCGACGCGCTCGCGCACGCCACCCGCGACGCCGCCTACTCGTGCCACTGGGACGACCTCACAGGACAACTCGTCGCGGGCAAGGCCGCCGACTTCGTGGTCCTCGACGGCGATCCGTTCACGGCGGGCGCCGATTCGCTGCTCACCGCGCGGGTCCAGCTGACCGTGGTGGCCGGCTCGGTGCGGCACCAGGCGGAAGTGGCGGGCAGCTACCCCGCGTAACCGAATCGGTCAGTTCCGTTCGGCTGCGGCGTCTTTCGCGACACCGCAGCCGATCTGCTCGCAGAATCCCAGCATGGCCGCGCGCGCGACATCGACGGTGATGAGGCTGTTGCCTCCGACGATGTGCAGCCCGTAGGCATCCTCCAGGGCCACCAGGTTCATCGCCGCCTGGTCGATGTCGCCGCGCACGGCGAACTCCCCCGAACCGTGACCGTCGCCGAGGATGGCGCGGTACGTCGCGAGCTGTCGCAGATACATCTTCTGGACCAGTTCGTCATGCAGCGCCGAAGTGCCTGTCATGAAGTCGAATTCGTAGAGCAGCCGCATCAGGGTGTCGTCGGGGCCGCTCGGCAGCCCGGCATCGATCGCCGTGCGCAGCTTGGCGGCGTACGACGACTGTGCCGCCACCGCCTCGTCCCGCAGATCGCAGTAGCGCTCGGTGCCCGCCCGGTGCGCCTCGACGAGAAGCGAATCCAGATCGTCGAAATAGTAGAGCAGCGCGCCCCGCGTCAGACCCGCCCGTTTCGCGACGTCGGTCAGCGACAGCGACCTGAGCCCGTGCGCGGATCCCGCCTGCAGCGTGGCCTCGATGAGTTCGGAACGCCGCTGCTTCTGAGTGTTCGGTCGCGCCATGCCGTTGACACTAGCCGACGTGATCTGTGACACTCGGCCCAGTTGTTTGACGGACACGTCAAAAAACTCTTCGCTCCTCGTCCCCTCCCCGAACGGACACCCCATGGACCAGACCGCCCGGCCTCCCACCGTCGCTCCCACCACCCCGCCCGGCACCTACGAGGCCTCGCTCTCCCGCAGCATCGGCGTCGGCGGCAACATCCTCATCACCCTGTCGTCGATCTCGCCGGCGTCGAGTGTCTTCATCCTCGGCGGCTCGGCGCTCGCCCTGTTCGGCACCGGAGTGTTCTGGGCGTTCCTCGTCGCCGGCGTCGTCAGCATCCTCATCGCCTTCTGCTACGCCGAACTCGCCTCCGCGTATCCCGTTGCCGGCGGCGACTACTCGCTCGTGTCGCGGGCTCTCGGTCCGGCCTTCGGCGTCGCGACATTTTTCATCAGCCTCATCTCGCTGCCGCTGATCATCGCGGTTTTCGCCCTCGGGGTCGCCGACTACCTGGGCGTCGCGATCCACGGCCTGTCCCCGCAGCAGACCGCACTCGTCGTGGTCGTGATCACCACCGTGACCGCGTGTTTCGACATCCGGACGAACGCCTGGCTCACCGGGGTCTTCCTCGGCGTCGAGATGGCAGCGCTGGCCCTGCTCACCGTCCTCGGTTTCGTCCACATGGAACGTCCGCTGACCAGCCTCCTCAGCCCCGAGGTGCTCGACGCCGGCACCGGCCAACTCGCACCGCTGGCGATCTCCGGACTGATGCTGGCCATCACCCAGGGCATCTTCGCGTTCAACGGGTACGGCGGCGCCGTCTACTTCGCCGAAGAAACCAAGAATGCGGCTCGCTCGATCGCGAAGGCCGTCATCTGGAGCGCCGTCATCACCGTCGCCACCGAACTCGTCCCGCTGATCGCGATCCTGGTGGGCGCCCGCTCGCAGACCGAGCTGTTCGGTTCCAGCCTTCCCGTGGAGGCGTTCCTCACCGAACGCGCCGGCCACGCCGTCGCGATGGTGGTCCTGCTCTCGATCGCGCTCGCCGTGATCAACGCGATCATCGCCATCACGCTGCAAGCGGGACGGCTGCTCTACGCCGCCGCCCGCGACCGTGCCCTCCCCGAGACCGTCGCGGCGCCGCTGCAGACCGTCAGCCTCAAGGGCCGCGTCCCCGTGCTCGCGACCGTCGTGATGGGTGCCATCGCGTTCGCCGCGTGCTTCGTCCCGCTGGACGTCCTGCTCACCGCCACCGGGTCGACACTCACCTTCACCTATCTGTTCATCGCGCTGGCCGCGATCAACCACCGCCGCGGTGCGACCGTGCGCACGGGTTACCGCATGCCGCTGTGGCCCCTCGCGCCCGGCATCTGCATCGCGGCGCTCGGCCTGGTCTTCGTCGTCACCCTGCTCGATCCGGAGCAGTGGCTGAGCCTCGGCATCTCCGTCGGACTCGTCGCCGCCGGTTTCGTCTACTACGCCCGGTACCTGCGCCCGCGCAAGGACACCCACCTGCTGCTGCTGAACGCCGCGGAAGAGGAGACCTGCTGATGCTCGACCTGCTGCTGACCAACGGGGTCGTGCGCACGTTCGACGTCCCCGGCCGGGCCGAGGCGGTCGGCGTCGCGGACGGCCGGATCCGATACGTCGGGTCCGCCGAGGACGCTCCCGCCGCCCGGCGGACCATCGACCTGCGCGGCCGGCTGGTCACCCCCGGCATCATCGACAGCCACAACCATCTGCTCCTCGGTTTCGACCCCGACGCGGTGAGCCTCGAAGGGGCACAGGACCTCACGGAGGTCCGGCAGCGGATCGGCGCGCACGCGGCGGCCCGCCCCGACCTGGACTGGATCTGCGCCGAGAACGCCGTCTACTCCGTGGTGACCGGGCGCCGCCCGAACGCCGACGACCTCCGCGGACTCACCGACCGTCCGGTGTTCATCACCACCTACGACCAGCACTCGGTGTGGCTCAACGACGCCGCCCTCCGGGTCCTCGGCATCGACCGCGGCACCCGGATTCCCTGGGGACGTCCGGAATTCGACGCCCACTGCGCACCCACCGGCTGGGTCACCGACTTCTACACCAGCGCGATGACGCGCGCCGGTCTGGCCGGGCTGCAAAAAGACATCCCGATGTACTCCCCCGACCGCCGCTATCGGCGCATCACGTCCAGTCTCGAGATGGCGACGGCGTGCGGTATCACCACCGTCGTCGAACCGCAGGTCCCGTTGGCCGAGCTCGACCTGATGTACCGGGCACGCGCCGAGGGGCGAATGCAGTCGCGGGTGATCACCGCCCTGTTCCATCCCGTCGGCGCCGACGCAGCGTTCCGCAGGGACCTCCGCGAGGCCGTCGACGGCGCGCCCACCGACGACATGCTCCGGCTCGGGCCGGTCAAGTTGTACGCCGACGACGTCATCGAACCGCACACCGCCGCCATGCTGTCCGAGTACGCGAACCGGCCGGGCCACCGCGGCACCCCGAGCCTGCCCCCGCAGGAGTTCACGGCGATGCTCACCGAACTCGATCGACTCGGATTCCAGACGCACACCCATGCGACCGGCGACTGGGGTATCCGCCTGGCCCTCGACTCCATCGAGCACGCCGCCCGGGTCAACGGGACGGTCGACCGCAGGCACGGCGTCGTCCACGTCGAATGCCTCCACCCGGACGACCTTCCCCGGTTCCGGGACCTCGGCGTCGTCGCGGCGATGCAGCCGCGGCACTGCTCCCCCGACCTCGTCGCCGGAACGTGGATGGAGAACGTCGGGGAGGACCGCTGGGACCGGGCGTGGCGTTTCCGTTCGCTCGCCGAGTCGGGTGCGGCGCTGGCGTTCTCCAGCGACTGGCAGGTCGGGGAGATGGACCCGCTCGTCGGCCTGTACTCGGCTCTCACCCGCTCGGGTCTGGACGGCGGGACCGACTGGACTCCGCACGAGCGGATGGACCTCGATTCGGCGCTGCGCGCGTACACCCGCGGTGGCGCGTGGGCGTGGCACGCCGAGGACGAGCTCGGCGTGATCCGCCCGGGCGCCCGGGCCGATCTGGTCGTCTGGTCGTCGAACCTCTACGCGATCGAACCCACCCAGCTCCTCGGCGAACGGGCCGATCTCACCCTCGTCGGCGGGGTCGTCGTGCACGACGCCGACTCCGGGCACGGAACCGTCGGCGCGGACGTGCCGTTCGCCGGTTCCGGCGCGGCTGGACACACCTGCTCCCACGGGTGACTCCGGAGTGGACAACTCGGCGTGGCAGGGGCCGCGTCTTTCACCATTTTGTCAGCTGCCTCCAGCTTGTGAGACAGCGCACACTTGTTTTCAGATGTTTTACCCCCACGAGAGGAACCGGTACCGATGTCGATCGACGTACTCGAGAACTACATCAACGGTGAGTTCGTCGCCTCATCCGCGACGGAGACGCTGGACTTGATCAACCCCGTGGACGAGAGCGTCGTCGGACGGGCACCCGTCTCCACGAAGGCCGACGTGGACGCCGCCGTCGAGGCAGCCGAGCGGGCCTTCGTCTCGTGGGGCAAGACCACTCCGAGCGTGCGTCAGACCGCGTTGCTCAAGCTCGCCGACGCGATCGAGGCGCACAGCGACGAACTGGTCGAGGCCGAGTGCCGCAACACCGGGCAGCCGAAGCAGGTCATCGCCGACGAAGAGATCAAGGTGGGCGCCGATCAGCTCCGGTTCTTCGCCGGCGCGGCCCGCATGCTCGAAGGCAAGGCCGCCGGTGAGTACATGGACGGCTTCACGTCCTACGTGCGCCGCGAGCCGATCGGCGTCGTCGGCCAGGTCACCCCGTGGAACTACCCGTTCATGATGGCGCTGTGGAAGATCGGCCCCGCGCTCGCCGCCGGCAACACGATCGTCCTCAAGCCCAGCGACACCACCCCGAACAGCACCCTCGTGCTGGCCCGGCTGACCAAGGGCATCCTGCCGGACGGCGTCTTCAACGTCGTCCTCGGCAACGGCGAGACCGGTGCCACCCTCGTCGAGAACCCGGCGCTCGGACTCGTGTCGATCACCGGCTCGGTGCGGGCCGGCATCGCCGTGGCCGTCTCCGCCGCCCGCCAGCTCAAGCGCGCCCACCTCGAACTGGGCGGCAAGGCTCCGGCGATCGTGTTCGACGACGTCGACATCGAGAAGACCGCGAGCGGCATCGCCGAGGCCGCCTTCTTCAACGGCGGCCAGGACTGCACAGCCGCCACCCGCGTCCTCGTCCACGAGTCCGTCCACGACCAGCTCGTCGACGCGCTCGTCCGCAAGGCCGAGACCCTCAAGCCCGGTCTGCCGGACGACCCGGACACGTTCTACGGTCCGCTCAACAACATCAACCACTTCAACGCGGTCAGCTCCAAGATCGCCGCGCTCCCCGCCTCGGCGAAGATCGTCACCGGCGGAAAGCGTTCCGGTGAGCAGGGATTCTTCTTCGAACCCACCGTGATCACCGGGGTCGACCAGCGCGACGACATCGTGCAGGAGGAGACGTTCGGTCCCATCCTCACCGTGCAGAGCTTCTCCGACGAGAAGGAGGCCGTGACGCTGGCCAACGACGTCCGGTACGGTCTCGCGTCGAGCGTGTGGACCAACGATCACGGGGTCACGCAACGACTGTCGGCCGCACTCGATTTCGGTGCCGTCTGGATCAACTGCCACATCCCGCTGGTCGCCGAGATGCCGCACGGCGGATTCAAGTACTCCGGCTACGGCAAGGACCTCTCCGGCTACGGCGTCGAGGACTACACCCGCATCAAGCACGTCATGAGCTCCAACGACTGACGTCGCACCACCCCATATCCATCCACGTCACGACCCTGAGGACTGCACCAACATGAACGACATCCAGTACCGGCTGCCGCAGAAGCGCGCCCTGGTCACCGAGCTCCCCGGCCCGAAGTCGGCGGCCCTCACCGCTCGCCGCCGCGCCACCGTGGCCGCGGGCGTCGGCTCCAGCGTCCCCGTGTACGCGGCGGATGCCGACGGTGGTGTGGTCGTCGACGTCGACGGCAACTCCCTGATCGACCTCGGCGCAGGCATCGCCGTCACCAGCGTCGGCGCGTCCGATCCGGCTGTCGCCGAGGCGGTCCGGGAGCAGGTCGGGCACTTCACCCACACCTGTTTCATGGTCACCCCGTACGAGGGCTACGTCCGCGTCGCCGAAGAACTGGCCGCGCTCACCCCCGGCGACCACGAGAAGCGCACCGTGCTGTTCAACTCGGGCGCCGAGGCCGTCGAGAACGCGATCAAGGTGGCCCGCCTCGCCACCGGCCGCGACGCCGTCGTCGCGTTCGACCACGCCTACCACGGTCGCACCAACCTGACGATGGCCCTCACCGCCAAGTCGATGCCCTACAAGGCCCACTTCGGCCCGTTCGCGCCCGAGGTGTACCGGCTCCCGATGTCCTACCCGTACCGGGACCAGGACGGACTGACCGGCGAGCAGGCCGCGCAGCGCGCCATCACCCAGATGGAGAAGCAGATCGGCGCCGACTCGCTCGCGGCGATCATCATCGAGCCGATCCAGGGCGAGGGTGGATTCATCGTTCCCGCCGAGGGATTCCTGCCCACACTGGTGAAGTGGGCCCGCGCCAACGGTGTCGTCTTCATCGCCGACGAGGTGCAGACCGGGTTCTCCCGCACCGGCGCCTGGTTCGCGTGCGAGCACGAGGAGATCGTCCCGGACATCATCACGATGGCCAAGGGCATGGCGGGCGGCATGCCGCTGTCCGCGATCACGGGCCGCGCGGAACTCCTCGACAAGGTGCACCCCGGCGGACTGGGCGGCACGTACGGCGGCAATCCCGTCGCGTGCGCCGCTGCACTCGCCGCGATCGACAGCATGCGCAAGTTCGACCTGCCCGCCCGCGCACAGCGCATCGGCGAGCTCGTCCTGCCGCGGCTCGAGGCCCTGGCCGCGGACGTCGGCGTCATCGGTGACGTCCGCGGACGCGGCGCGATGCTCGCGATGGAGTTCGTCAAGCCCGGCACGAACGAGCCGGACGCCGAACTGACGAAGGCCATTGCGGCCCGCGCGCTCGAACAAGGTGTCATTCTGCTGACGTGCGGTACGTACGGAAACGTCATCCGGCTGCTTCCGCCGCTGGTCATCGGCGACGACCTGCTGGACGACGCCCTGACCGTCATCGAGCAGATCGTGCGCTCGCTCGTCTGACCCGTGCGCCTTTTCGGTAGCTACCACTACCGAAAAGGCGCACGAGCACGAAGTGCCCGCCCATCGACCAGAGGAGAGACACCATGACCCGGACCACCACCGGCACGTTCCATCCTCTGGACCCGTTGGGGGCGGACGAATTCACGCAGGCCGCGGCCGTCCTCGCCCGTGAACACGGTGTCGGCGACGGCTGGCGGTTCGCGTCGATCGAACTCGCCGAGCCGGCCAAGGCCGACGTGGCCGCCTTCGACACGTCCGGCACCGTCCCGGACCGCCGGGCGATCGTCGTGTGCTTCGACCGCCGCAAGAACGAAACCTACAAGGCGCTCGTCTCGCTCACCGGAGACAACGTGGTCTCCTGGCAGCACATCCCGGACGTCCAGGCGAACTTCACGGTGGACGAATGGGAGGAGGCGGACGCCTTCCTCCGAGGGCACCCGGACGTGATCGCGGCGCTCGCGAAGCGCGGCATCACCGACATGAGCTTGGTCTTCATGGACGTGTGGACGTACGGCGACGCGGTCACCCCGGACAAGTACAAGGGACGCCGGCTCGGCTGGTCGGACACCTGGGTCCGCGCGACCGCGGGCGCGAACCCGTACGCGGGACCGGTCAACGGTTTCCACTGCGTCATCGACGTGAACAGCATGGAACTGCTCGAGATCGAGGACACGTTCAGCGTCGAACGTCCCGAGGTCATGGGCGAGTACGTGCCCCGGCACATCCCGGAACGGATCCGGGCCTCCAGCACCCGGCCCCCGCTGAAGCCCCTGGACATCGTCCAGTCGGAGGGGCCGTCGTTCACTCTCGACGGCAACAAGCTCGAATGGCAGAACTGGTCGCTGCGGGTGGGGTTCAACTACCGCGAGGGCATGACCCTGCACGCCGTGACCTACAACGACCACGGCCGGGTACGGTCGATCGCGCACCGGATGTCGTTCGCGGAGATGGCGGTGCCGTACCGCGACACCAGTCCGGACCACTACCGCCGCACCGCCTTCGACATCGGTGAGTGGGGCATCGGGTTCATGACCACGTCGCTGACCCTGGGATGCGATTGCCTCGGCGAGATCCGGTATCTCGACGCGGTCCTCCACGACAGCAAGGGCGAGCCGTTCACGATCGAGAACGCGATCTGCATCCACGAGGAGGACAACGCCGTCCTCTGGAAGCACGTCGACCACGACGCCGGCGCCGAGGTGCGGCGCATGCGGCGGCTGACGGTGTCGACGCACGTGACGGTCGCGAATTACGAGTATCTCGTCTACTGGCGGTTCTACCAGGACGGCAACATCGAGTGCGAGGTCCGCGCCACCGGGATCATGGTGGTCAGCCACTTCCCCGAGGGCGGTGAGCACCCGAGTGGGACGCTGATCGACAACCGGACGTACGCGCCGTTCCACCAGCACTTCCTCGTGGCCCGCCTCGATCTCGACGTCGACGGCACCGACAACACGGTCTACGCGACCGAGACGGAGATCGTGCCGACCGGTCCGGACAACCCGTACGGGCTTGCGCTGCGGCAGAAGAACACTCCGCTGCGCACCGAACTGGAGGGCCGGCAGGACTTCGACTGGCAGAGCCAGCGCGCATGGAAGGTGGTCAACGACAACACGACCACCGGACTCGGCACCGCCCCCGCCTACAAACTCGTTCCCGGCGGCGCGATCCCGTCGATGTTCGACCCGGGGTCGCCGATCTTCCAGCGCACCGGCGCCATCGGGCACACCGTCTGGGTGACCCCGAACTCCCCCGACGAACGCTGGCCCGCCGGGGAATTCGTGAACCAGAGCAAGGTCGATCACGGACTGCCCGAGTGGACCGCGGCCGACCGGCCGATCGAGAACACCGACGTGGTGCTCTGGTACACATTCGGAATCCACCACATTCCCCGGCCGGAGGACTGGCCGATCATGCCCGCCGACACCGTGTCGTTCTGGCTGAAACCCGCCGGATTCTTCGACCGCAACCCCGCCCTCGACGTCGCCCCCACCCCGGAGGCGTGCGATCACCACCATTCCCACCACGAGGACTCCCATGACTGATTTCGAACGGCTCCGCGCCACCCTGCCCACCGGTCTGTGGATCGACGGCGCCCAGACCGACCCGATCGACGGCGGCACCTTCCCGGTCTACGACCCCGCCACGGGAACCCTCCTCGCAAACGTCGCGGACGCGGGCGGCAAGGACGCGATGCGCGCACTCGACTCCGCCGCCGCCGTCCAGGACGAATGGGCGGCCACCGCCCCGCGGCAGCGGTCGATCATCCTGCGGTCGGCGTGGGAGAAGGTCATCGAGCGCACCGACGACCTCGCACTGCTGATGACGATGGAGATGGGCAAGGCACTGCCGGAGAGCCGCGGCGAGGTGAACTACGGCGCCGAGTTCCTGCGCTGGTTCAGCGAGGAAGCCGTCCGCATCCAGGGCCGCTACACCACGTCACCGTCGGGCAACGGCCGGATCGTGGTGACCAAGGTCCCCGTCGGACCCACCCTGGCCGTCACGCCGTGGAACTTCCCGCTCGCGATGGGCACCCGCAAGATCGGACCCGCGCTCGCCGCCGGCTGCACGATCATCGTCAAGCCCGCCGAGGACACCCCGCTCACCATGCTGCTGCTCGCCGAAATCTTCGCCGAGGCCGGCCTGCCCGCCGGTGTGCTGTCGGTGCTGCCCGCGTCGAACGCCGCCGCCGTCACCGAACCGCTGCTCGCCGATCCGCGACTGCGGAAGGTGACGTTCACCGGATCCACCCGCGTCGGCAAGATCCTCATCGAGCAGTCCGCCCAGCAGGTTCTGCGCACGTCGATGGAACTCGGCGGCAACGCGCCGTTCGTGGTGTTCGACGACGCCGACATCGACGCCGCGGTCGAGGGCGCGATGGCCGCGAAGATGCGCAACGGCGGCGAGGCCTGCACCGCCGCCAACCGCCTGATCGTCGCCAACTCGGTGCGCGAGGAGTTCACCACCAAGCTCACCGAGCGGATCGCCGCGCTCCGGGTCGGACCCGGCAGCGAGGACGGCACCAACGTCGGTCCCCTCGTCAACGAGAAGCAGCGCCGCAACGTGGCGTCCCTCGTCGACGACGCCGTCGCCGCGGGCGCCCGGGTCCGCACCGGCGGCAAGTCCGTCGACGGTCCCGGCTACTTCTTCCAGCCCACCGTCCTCGACGAGGTGCCCGCGAACGCGCGCATCGTCCGCGAGGAAATCTTCGGACCCGTCGCCGCGATCACCGGATTCGACACCGAGGCCGAGGGCGTCGCCGCCGCCAACGACACCGAATACGGTCTCGCCGCGTACATCTACACGCAGAACGTGGATCGCGCGTTCCGCGTCGCCGACAGGCTCGAGAGCGGCATGGTCGGCGTCAACCGCGGTGTGATCTCCGACGTCGCCGCCCCGTTCGGCGGAGTCAAGCAGTCCGGCCTCGGCAGCGAGGGCGGCACCGAAGGCATCGAGGAGTACCTCGAGACCAAGTACGTCGGCTTCGCGTAAACCGCCCGCCCCGAGACAGAACGGAACCGTCACCATGCGTTTGGTCGTTGGATATCTCGCCACCCCCAGTGGGGAGGACGGTCTGGCCCTCGGGGCGCAGCTCGCCCGCAGTCTCGGCGCACAGCTCGACATCTGCATGGTTCTCCCGCCGGACCGGACGGTCCCGGCGCGAGTTCCGGCAGAGACCGGCTACGACGACATCCTCGCCTCCCGCGCCCGGCGCTGGCTGGACGACGCGAAGTCCTCGGTGCCCAGCGACATCGACGTCGAGGTGCACCTGAGTTTCCACGAATCGTTCGCGCAGGGCCTCCTCGACGAGGTGTCCCGGCTGGGGGCGCAGGCGATCGTCGTCGGCGCCGCCGGCGACGGCCTGCTGGGGCGGCACTCCGTCGGGTCGGTGTCGACGGAACTGCTGCACTCCGCGCACGTCCCGCTGGCCCTCGCGCCTCGCGGGGCGCGGCACTCGACCGCGAAGAAGATCCGCGAGGTGACTTGCGCGCTCGGCACCCGGACGGGAGCGGACGTGCTGCTGCGGACCGCCGTGCGCACGTGCGAGCGGATGCAGACCCCGCTCCGCCTCGTGTCCCTCGTCGAACTGGACCCTCACCACCACCTCCGCGACCATCGGGACACCTCCGAGAGCGTGCGCGAGAGCGCGGTCGCGCATGCACAGTCCACCCTCGACGAGGCGAAATCCGCCCTTCCCGAAGACTTTCCCGTGTCCGTCATGATCGCCGACGGATCGTCCGTGGAATCGGCCGTCCGCAAGCTCGAGTGGCAGGACGGCGACCTCATCATGGTCGGCTCCAGCCGACTCGCCCAACCCCGTCGACTGTTCCTGGGATCCACCGCGGCCAAGATGCTCCGCGTCCTGCCGGTGCCCATGGTCGTCGTCCCCAAGCAGGAGTTCCAGAACAGTGAGTAAACCGTCCGCGACACCCGCCCCGGATCCACGATTGTCCCCGACCGGAGGTTCAGACATGACGAACAGCGAAGGCGCGCCGGCGTCGGCCGACGTTGCCGTGAGCTCCAAGGGGCTGGCCACCGGTGCGGTCGGCACCTTCGCCGGGGCGATCCTCGGGATCTCCTCCGTGGCACCGGGTTACACGCTGACGGCCAGCATCGGACTGATCGTCGCGGCCGTCGGGTTGAAGATGCCCGCCATCTTCATCGCCGGCTTCATCCCCATGTTCCTCACGGCGTACGCCTACCGTGAGCTCAACTCCGAATCCCCCGACTGCGGTGCGTCCTTCACATGGTCGACGAAGGCGTTCGGACCGCACGTCGGCTGGATGTGCGGCTGGGGCATGGTGATCGCCACGATCATCGTGCTCTCGAACCTCGCGGCGATCGCGGTCCAGTTCTTCTATCTGTTCATCGCGAAACTGTTCGACGCCCCGAGCATCGCCGACCTCCCCGGCAACAAATTCGTGAATGTGGGCACCACCCTGCTCTTCATCGCGCTCGCCACGTGGATCGCCAGTCGCGGCATCACCACCAGCGAGAAGCTGCAGTTCGCGCTCGTCGGCTTCCAGATGGTCCTGCTCATCGCCTTCGCGGTGGTGGCACTGGTCCACGTCGGAAACGGGGACGCCCCCGCCGGGCTGTCGTTCGATCTGAGCTGGTTCAACCCGTTCACGGGACTGGCCATCGGCGCGTTCGTGATCGGCCTGACCGGTTCGATCTTCGCGTTCTGGGGCTGGGACACGTGCCTGACCCTGGGCGAGGAGTCGAAGAACCCGAAGAAGACCCCAGGTCGCGCCGGACTGCTGTGCGTGATCACGATTCTGCTGACCTACCTGCTCGTGTCGGTCGCCGCGATGATGTACGCCGGCGTCGGCGAGGACGGTCTCGGACTGGGCAACCCGGACAACTCGGAGAACGTCTTCGGCGCCCTCGCCGATCCGGTGCTCGGCAAGTGGGGAGGCATGCTGCTGTTCCTCGCGGTGTTCGTCTCCTCGGTCGCGAGCCTGCAGACCACGTTCCTGCCGGCCGCCCGGACCATGCTCGCCATGGGCGCGTACGGAGCCTTCCCCAAGAAACTCGCTGACGTGAGCCCCCGGTTCCTGGTCCCGTCGTATGCCACGGTCGTCGCCGGTGTCATCACCGCGGTGTTCTACACGGTGGTCACGTTCCTGTCCGAGCGCACGCTGCTCGACACGATCGCCGCTCTGGGAATCATGATCTGCTGGTACTACGGCATCACGGCGTTCGCGTGTGTGTGGTACTTCCGGGACAGCCTGTTCACGAGCTTCCGCAACATCGTCTTCCGGTTCGCGTTCCCGCTGCTCGGCGGGCTCATGCTGCTCGCCGTGTTCGTGATCTCGATCGACGAGAGCATGGATCCGGAGAACGCGAGCGGCGCGTCGATCGGCGGCATCGGGCTCGTCTTCTTCCTCGGCTTCGGCATCCTCCTGCTCGGCGCCGTGCTGATGATGATCATGCGCTTCCGCAGTCCTGCCTTCTTCCGCGGCGAGACCCTCAACCGCGACACGTCCGCGCTGCGGGACGAGGGCGATCTCACGGCTCGATCGGAGCCTGCGCCACCAAGCCCGCGATAAGGGTCCGCAGCCCGAACTCGAATGCTGCATCCGCCCGTCCGGGATTCGGCCCGGACGTGGCCAGGGCGGCCCGCATGGACTCGTTCGCCTCCGGCGCGGTCGCCCAGACCACCTCGGGGGCGGCGAGGTCCAGCGCCGATCCCAGCACGAAGCTGTCGACCGTCGTGATCGCGTGGAGAATCTCCTCGGGCGTGAAGCCACCGTCCGAGAATGCCTGCGCCAGAGCGTTGTACAGCGCGAAAGCCACACCGGACTGCACTGTGTGCGCGGTGAACAGAGGAATCAGCCGGGGATGCTCGGCGTAGTTGCGCCGATACTCGCGCGCCAGGCCGGCCACCGTCTCGCTCCACTTGCCGTCGGGGTCCGCCACCACGATGCCCGCCATCACGCGGGCACGCATCAATTCGATGATCTCCGCCCTCCCGGACACATGGTTGTACAGCGAGGAGGGCCGTACCTTCAGCCGTTCGGCGAGACCTGGCATCGTGAAATCACCGGTGAGGTCCACCATGCGAACGGCGGCTTCGGTGATGATCTCCGGCGACAGCAGTCGCTGCGATGGCCGTGGCATGGGTGCCCTCCTGGTCGGTGTCCGTCCTCGGCGACCAGGGCGGATACCGAAGGAATCGAAATCTTTCCCCTCGCACCCCTTGATCGCCGAGCATTCACCCACCATACTTAACGAATCCAATTCGTTTTAGGCGCTCGCCGAACCGAACATCCGAGGAACCACAATGTTGACGATTACCGCACTCACCCCTCCCGAGTCCCTGGCGCGGACCCGCGAGACGGGACGCACCCCGCTCCGCGTCGGACTCGTCCAGCATCGCTGGCACGAGAACGAGCAGGACCTGCGGGCCGAACTCGACGAGGGCATCGCAGAGGCCGCCGGTCTCGGCGCGCGCGTGGTGTTCCTTCCCGAGCTCACGCTGAGCCGGTACCCCGCCTTCGTCGAGGGCGGTGACAACCCCGGCCGGCAGGCCGAAGACCTGCTCACGGGGCCGACGTTCACATTCGCCGCGAAGGCCGCCGCGGAACACGGCGTCCTCGTCCACGCCTCGCTGTACGAGCGGAACGACTCCGAGAACGGCGAACACTACGAGGACGGGCTCGGGTTCAACACCGCCATCCTCGTCGCGCCGTCCGGCGAACTGCTGGCACGCACCCGCAAGCTGCACATCCCGGTCACCGCCGGCTACTACGAGGACACCTATTTCCGGGGCGGTCCCGCGGCCGACCCGTACCCCGTCCACGCCCCCGAAGCGCTCGGCGGCGTCAAGCTCGGGCTGCCGACGTGCTGGGACGAATGGTTCCCCGAGGTCGCCCGCGCCTACTCGCTCGGCGGCGCCGACATCCTGGTGTACCCCACCGCGATCGGTTCGGAGCCCGACCACCCGCAGTTCGACACCCAGCCGCTGTGGCAGCAGGTGATCGTCGGCAACGGCATCGCGAACGGCACGTTCATGGTGGTGCCCAACCGCCACGGCGGCGAGGGCCTCATCACGTTCTACGGCTCGTCGTTCATCTCCGACCCCTACGGCCGCATCCTCGCCCAGGCCCCGCGCGACGAGTCCGCCGTGCTCGTCGCGGATCTCGACCTCCAGCAGCGCGAGGACTGGCTGGCGTTGTTCCCGTTCCTGGCCACCCGCCGCCCCGACACCTACGGCGTCCTCACCGAGCCTGTCGATCACGCCGCCCCGTTCGGGAGGAACTGATGACCTGGCGCATGCCCGCGGAAGGCGAACCGCACGAACGCACCTGGATGGCCTACCCCAGTCAGGGCTACTCCCTGGGCGACACCCCCGAGGAGCACCACGAGGCCCGCACCACCTGGGCCGCGGTGGCACACGCGGTCGCCCGATTCGAACCCGTCACCGTCGTCGTCGACCCCGGCCAGGTGCCGGCGGCTCGGGAGTACCTCTCCGCCGACATCGACATCGTCGAGGCGCCGCTGAACGACGCCTGGATGCGCGACATCGGACCCACGTTCGTGCTGTCCGAGGACGGACGGCTCGGCGGCGTCGACTGGATCTTCAACGGCTGGGGCGGCCAGGACTGGGCGCAGTGGGACAAGGACTCGAAGATCGGTGCACTCGTGGTCGAGCGGTCGGGAGCCGAACTCGTCGATTCGCCGATCGTCAACGAAGGCGGCGGAATTCAGGTCGACGGACTCGGCACCGTCCTGGTGACCGAGACCGTGCAACTCGACCCCGGCCGCAACCCGGGACTGTCGAAGGCCGACGTGGAGGCGGAACTCGCCCGGACGATCGGCGCCACGAAGGTCATCTGGCTGCCGCGCGGACTGACCCGGGACCAGGACACGTACGGCACCCGCGGACACGTCGACATCGTGGCGGCCATCCCGTCGCCGGGTGTGGTCCTGGTGCACGACCAGCGCAACCCCGAGCACCCCGACTTCGAGGTCAGCAAGGCCGTCATCGACCTGCTGAAGCAGACCACGGACGCCCGCGGCGAGTCGTGGGAGATCGTCACCGTCCCCGCACCGCAGGTCCTGCGCGACGACGAGGGCTTCGTCGACTACAGCTACATCAACCATTTCGTCGTCAACGGCGGCGTCATCGCGTGCAGCTTCGACGATCCCGCGGACGAGGAGGCCGTCGCGATCCTGTCGGCGGCCTACCCCGGACGCACGGTCGTGCCGGTCGACGCCCGTCCGCTCTTCGCCCGCGGCGGCGGCATCCACTGCATCACCCAGCACCAGCCGTCGTGTGCTTCGCACCCGTGAGTACTTGTTAACCGCGGGCGGTTAACAAGTACTCACGGGCTTAGCGCCTGCGCCGCATGTAGTCGCTCACGACCGCGGCACCGAGACCGTCCAGCCCGGGCGCGACGACGCGTCCGCCGACCCGTTCGGCCATCCGGTCCACCACCCGCGCGAGACCGGGGTCGTCACCGAGTCGGAAGAACGTGACGTGGGCGCCGAGCCGGGCGAGGGTGTCGAGTTCCCGGACCGTCAGTCCCAGGGTCCGGGCGCTCGGCGGGTAGTCGAAATACGCGAAGCCGTCCGGCTCCAGGTGCGCGGTCGGCTCGCCGTCGGTCACGATCAGGACTACCGGTTGTGCGTTGGGGTGGCGGCGCAGGTGCCGGGCCGCCAGCAGCAGCGCGTGGTGCAGGTTGGTGCCCTGATCCCAGGCGCCGTCCAGTCCGGCGAGCTCCGACGGTGTCAGCACCTGAGCGTGCCTGCCGAACGAGATGAGCTGCAGTTCGTCACTGCGGAATCGGGTGCTCACCAAGTGGTTCAGCGCGAGGGCGGTGCGTTTCATCGGCACCCACCGACCCTCCATCACCATCGAGAACGACGTGTCGACCAGCAGCGCGACCGCCGCCTGCGACCGCTGCTCGGTTTCCATCACCTCCACGTCCGCCACGGACAACCGGACCGGGACGCGACCGCGTTCGGCCGGGTCGGACGCCGCCCGCAGCACGGCGTTGGTGATGGTGCGCGTGACGTCCCACGGCTCGGTGTCGCCGAACGCCCACTCGCGGGACGCCCCGGTCGGCTCCCCCATCGCCCCGGCGCGGCGCGTCTCCCGTTGCCCGCCACGCGAAGACAGTTGCTGCGCCACGTCCCGCAGGGCCGTCTGGCCGAGTTGACGCATCGCCTTGGGCGACAGGCGCCACTGACCGTCCGCCCCGCGGTCGAAGAATCCCTGGTCCCGCAGGGCCTTTTCGAGTTCGGCGAGCGTCCGCGCATCCGCGGCGGCCTCGTTGCCGAGCTGCCGGGCCAGGGCCTCGGCGTCGATGTCGTCGAGTTGCGCACCCGCATACTGCTGCGACAGTTGCTCGGCGAGCGACTCGAGTTCCGCGATGTCCTGCAACGCGCCGGTGCCTTCCCCCAGCCCCATGCCGTCATCGCCGCGGAACCGCTGCGCGCCCTGCCAGTCCTCGCCCGGACGCGCAGACTGCAGATGCTGGTCCAGACGGTCGAGCTGTCCGATCAGGGACGGATCGCCGAACGCCTGCTGTGCCAGCGCATCGAGTTCGTCGCGCTGCTCCTGCGACAGCGAGTTCCGCAGGCGCTGCGCCGCCGCCGCCCGTTGTGCCAGCGAGTCGAGGAGTTCCTCGACGTTGCGGGGGTTCTCGGGAAAGTACTCCCCGTGTTTGTCCATGAACTCGTCGAACTGCTCCTGGGTGTCCTCGCCGCGGGAGTGTTTGTCCAGCAGGTCGTTGAGGTCCTCCAGCATCTCGCGGATGGCCTGACGGTCCGCCTCGGTCGCACCCTCGAGGGCCTGCTTCATCCCGGCGAACCGCTGGTCCAGCATTTCGCGGCCCAGCAGGTCCCGGATCTTCTCGTAGTCCTCGCGCGCTTCGGAACTGCGCCAGTCGTAGTCGGCGAGTTCCTGGACGGCCTGCGCGGTGGACGGGGACAGTTCCTCGAGGCGCATCTCAGAGAAGCGGGCGTCGTCGTCGAGCGCGCGAGCCAGCGTCTTCCGTTCCTCGAGGACCGCGCGGTCGAGGAGTTCCCGGACCTCTTCGAGCGTGCCGTTCAGGTTGTTCCGCTTCAGCAGCTCACGTCGACGCCGATTGGCTTCGGCTGCAAGCTCGTCGAGGCCGCGCATGTCCCGGTTGCCGCGCCGGAGCATCTCGCGCAGCGCCTGCCGCGGCGAGCTTCCCGCGAACACGTCGTCGCCGATGGCGGCCAGGGCTTCGCGCAGGTCCACCGGCGGCGCCAGCGGATCACCGCCCTCGTATGGCCCGTACCGCGCGTTGTGCGATCCGCGCTCCGCCTTGCGGGACATTACGAATACACCGTCTGCCCGTTGATGTCCGGGTTCTTCGAGATCCGCCGGGCCAGGTACAGCCCTTCGAGGGCGAACTCGGCGGCCGCGGCCCGCTCGCCGTCGGATTCGGCACCGAGCCGCTCGGCGAGCACGTCGAGGACCTCGAGTTCGGGCAACTCGTTGAGCAGCGCCTTCGCCGTGATCCGTTCACCGGTCACCACCGGGTCGCCCTGTTCGACGGCCTCCACGAGTTCCGCCAGGTCGATGCCGCCGAGCCGGGTGCGGACCGTGTCGGCCGTGGCCCGGCGCAGCAGGTGCTCGAGAACCTCGATCTCGCGGCCCTCCTCACCGGATTCGAATTCCACCTTGCCCCGCAGGACGTCGACGACGGTCTCGAGGTCCACCGGCCGCGCGACCGGGTCGGCCTCGCCGAGGACCGCGCCGCGATGCACCGCCGCGGCACTGACGGTTTCGGCGCCGGCCACCGCGAAGCGGGCGGACACCCCCGACCGCTGATCGACCGATGTCGATTCGCGGAGCAGGCGGGTGAACCGGGCCAGGATCTCGAGGAGGTAGTCCGGCACCTCGGCGGTGAGGTGCGCCTCCTGCAGGATGACGGCGACCTCGTCGTCGAGCCGGGTCGGGTAGTGCGTCCGGATCTCGGCGCCGAACCGGTCCTTGAGCGGGGTGATGATGCGACCGCGGTTGGTGTAGTCCTCCGGGTTCGCGCTGGCCACCATCAGGACGTCCAGCGGGAGCCGGAGGGTGTACCCGCGGACCTGGATGTCGCGTTCCTCCATCACGTTGAGCAGCGACACCTGGATGCGCTCGGCGAGGTCGGGCAGCTCGTTGATGGCGACGATGCCCCGGTGGGCGCGGGGAACGAGCCCGAAGTGGATGGTTTCGGGGTCGCCGAGACTGCGGCCCTCGGCGACCTTGACGGGATCCACGTCGCCGACGAGATCCGCCACCGAGGTGTCCGGGGTCGCGAGCTTCTCCGAGTACCGCTCGCTGCGGTGCCGCCACGCGACGGGCAGGCTGTCGCCCAGTTCCTGCGATCGGCGGATCGACGCCGGCGTGATGGGCTCATAGGGATGCTCCCCGAGTTCGGAACCGGCGATCACCGGGGTCCATTCGTCGAGGAGCAGATTGAGGGTGCGGAGCAGGCGCGTTTTACCTTGACCACGTTCGCCGAGCAACACCACGTCGTGCCCCGCGATGAGTGCCCGTTCGAGCTGTGGTGACACCGTCTCCTCGAAACCGACGATGCCGGGCCACGGATCACGACCGTCGCGTAGGGCCGCGAGCAGGTTCTCGCGGATCTCTTCCTTGACGGTGCGTTGAACGTGGCCCGACTCGCGGAGCTCGCCGACGGTGGAAGGTCTGTGTTCCGATGACGTCACCACTCCACGCTACGAGGGTTCGAGCGAATCGGCACGCGGTTAATCGCGCGCCGATCCGACCGGGTCAGTCCTCACGGCGCAGCGGGAGCAGTTCGCGTACCCTCCGGTCGCGCAGGTACAGGCCCGCCCAGACCGCGATTCCGACGTACACCGCGAACAACACGGTGCTGAACAACGGCTTCTCGACGCGCCAGTTGGTGAGGACGGCCCCACCGAGGTAACCGGTCAGCAGCACCGCGCCCAGCGGGGCCGTTCGCGGCACCAGGTAGAGAACGGTGCAGAGGAGCAGCACTACTCCGATCGGCACGATGATGTGCAGCGGCAGGCCCAGTTCGGCCGCCGAATCCTCTACAGGTCCGAGCTTCAGGAGTTTGCCGACCGCGTCGAACAGGAGGAACGCGCCGACGAGGCCGCTGAGGACCCAGCCCACCTTGCGTGCGGTTCCCGACTCCGCCGCGACGGGAGTGACCGTGGCGCTCACGACTGGTGTCCCTGCGCCGCTGCGGGATCCATCCACACGACCTCCCACAGGTGACCGTCGGGGTCCTGGAAGCTGCGGCCGTACATGAATCCTTCGTCCATCGGTTCGTTGGAGAACGATCCGCCCGACGCGAGGGCCTTGTCGGCGAGCGCGTCGACGGCTTCGCGGCTCTCCGCGGAGAGCGCGACGATGGCTTCGGTGGTCGTGGTGGCGTCCGCGATGGCCTTCTTGGTGAAGGTGGAGAAGAACTTCTCCGTCAGCAGCATGACGTGAATCTGCTCGCTGATGACGATCGACGACGCGTTCTCGTCCGAGAACTGCGGGTTCCGCTGGTAACCGAGCGCCTCGTAGAAGGCCGTCGACTTGCCGAGGTCCTTCACGGGGAGGTTCACGAAGATCATGGTGGGCATCGAATTCTCTTTCCGTCGGTGATGTGGAGCCGATTCGGGTGAGGAGCCGTGCGACCTTGTGGATCAGATCACGTACTAATGTTGCAAAAAGAAACCTATTGCTGTCAATAGGCAACTCCGGTCTATAGTTGAAACCATGGCACGGCAGGCTTACGGGCAATATTGCGGACTCGCGCACGCCCTGGACATCGTGGGACAACGCTGGGCGATGCTCATCGTCCGGGATCTGCTGGTCGGGCCCAGGCGGTACACCGATCTCAAACACGGTTTGCCCGGCATACCGTCCAACATCCTGTCGGCCCGCCTGAAGGAACTCGAGGAAGCCGACGTGATCGCGCGCCGAGCCCTGCCCCGGCCGTCGAACGCCGTCGTCTACGAACTCACCGACTACGGCAACGCCCTGGAGGACGCCGTGACGTCGCTGGGGCGGTGGGGTGCGCGCACTCTCGGCGAACCCGGCCCCGACGACGTCGTGACCGTCGACTCGATGGTGATGGCCCTGCGGTCGACGTTCCACCCCGACGCCGCACGGGACGTCACCGTCACCTACGAATTGCGCCTCGGGCCGATCGTGCTGTCCGCCCACATAGAGCGCGGCGAACTCGAGGTCGTCGAGGGCGCAGCCGAGCGGCCCGATCTCGTGATCGAGACCGGGCCGGCGATCAAGGCGCTGATGGCGCGCGAGATCACCCCGGACGACGCCGTCGCCGCCGGCAGTGTGGCGGTCACCGGCGACCCGGAATTACTCGCCACGTTCGCCGACATCTTCGGCATTCCCTGAGGTCCGACTCAGGCGGCGACACCGCAGGAGACCGGCGCGTCCAGCTCGCACCAGGCGGCGTGGTAGCGCTCGAGGGTCGCCGGGTCAGCTTCCACCAGAAGGGAATCGAGAAGGAGCCGCGGCTCGGCACGCCACGCCCGGACCACGTCCGCGACCGCACGGTTGGCGAACAGACCCGACCCGGTGAGCGCCGACACCCACTCGTCGATCACTCCCCGGTGAATCCGCTCGACGGCCTCCCGGCGGAATCCGCCGTCGACGAAGTCGAGGGAGAACATGGCGGCGACGAAGTCACCGGTGGTCAATTGTACGACGTTCATGATGCGGCACCTTCCTGGAGTCGGGGGTTCGTCTCGGACGTAATCCGTTGGAACAACTGGTGATGCAGACGCTAATCACCGATTGTGTGAGTTCTGTGTTGCTTCTCTGAGATCTCGGCCGCGACGACCCGACCACGGGCGCGGCGACTTCGCACGTCGTGAACTGGTAGACAGGCTCCATGCCTGACACCGAGATCACGTTCGACAGCGGTGCCGTCACCTACTACGGCAGCCTCCGCACTCCCGACCACGCGAACAGTGCGGCGCCCGCCGCGCTCCTGCTCGCCGGCAGCGGTCCCACCGATCGCAACGGCGACAGTGCGCTGCTCCCCGGTGACATCGGAACCCTCCGCCACCTCGCCGACGTGCTCGAACAGCACGGCATCGCGAGCCTGCGCTACGACAAGATCGGTAGCGGCGAGACCGCCCTCGGCCCGTACGAGGTGGAGGAGGTCGGGGGTCTCGGCTTCACCACCTTCGTCGACGCCGCGTCCGCGGGCCTCGATTACCTGGCCGCCCAACCCGGAGTCGACCCGTCCCAGCTGATTGTCATCGGGCACAGCGACGGCGGTCTCGTCGCCCTCGCGCTCGCCACCGCGGAGAACGAGTCTCGCGTGCGCGCCGTCGGACTGCTCGAACCGCTCAGCGTCCGGCTCCTCGACCTGCTCACCACGCAGATCCACGGCCAGCTCGACGCCGTCGTCGGCGCCGGACAGCTGCCGGTGGAGCTGGCCGACGAACTGCGGCTCGCGCTGGCGGACACCGTCGAATCGCTCCGCACGTCGGGCACGATTCCCGACGACCTTCCGGAGCCCCTGCAGAACGCGGGGCTCGTCCACGCCAACGCCAAAGCGCTCGCCGAGGAGGACGCCCTCGACCCCCGCGCGCTGGCCGGCCGGCTGCCCGCGGGTTTCCCCGTCCTCACCAGCGGCTCCGCCAAGGACATCCAGGTGCAACTCGCGGACGTGGACGGCCTGAACGACGCCCTCGCGCACACCGCACTGACGTCGGTGCGGATGACGAATGCCAATCACGTCCTGAAGGACGTCGGCGATCGCCCCTCCACCGGTCCGGATTATGTGGAACCGCTGCCCTTTTCGGCAGAGTTCACCGAACCGTTCAGCCGATGGGTCGCCGGGCTCTGATCAGTTCCCGCCGCCGGCCCCGGTGAGTACGGCCATCAGCGTGCTCGCCAGATCCGACACCAACCCGAGGTTCTTGTCGTTGACGAGGTCCTGCAGTCCGTCGAGACCGTTCACCTCGAGCAGCGGCTCGAGCATCTTCATCAGCTCGGTGAACTGAGCCGAGTCCGGCGTCGTGGATTTCGGGTCGGTCGACTTCGGGCTCGCCTTCGGGGTTGTCGCCTTCGGCGTCGTGGTCGTCGCCGACGACGCGCTGTCCTCGCTCACCTCGGTGGTCGCGGTGTCGGCGGGGGCCGCGGCCAAGTCCTCCGACGGCGTCGATCCCGACCCGGTCAGCAGGTAGGTGACGATGCCCGTGGTGATGGTGATCGCGTGCTTTAGCTGGCCGTCGGAGCTCTCCAGCTGGGCGGCGTCCTCCTTGTTGGAACCGTTCCCCATCTCGACGAACACCAGCGGAACCTGCGTGAGCGCCGGCCCGGCCACGTCGGCGCGGGTCTGCAGGCCGTCGTTGACGCCGGCGTAGTTGGCGGGAACGAAGCCGTCGGACTTGTAGGCGTCGCGCATCATCTTCGACGCCTCGAGGCCGCCGCCGGACTGCGCCGCGTCCGCCTTCGCGTCCGGGATGGGCAGCGACGGGATGATCATGTGGAAACCGTGCTTGCTCGCGTCCTCGCCTTGCGCGGTCGAGTCCGCGTGGATGCTCACCGCCAGATCTGCGTTCGATTCACTTGCCGCACGGGCTCTCTCGTCGATGCACCCGCCCCAGCCGGTGTCGTCCTGACGGCTCTGGACGACCTTCGCGCCCAGACTCTCGAGGCTGCTCTTCACCAGCTGGGAGACGTTCCAGTTGATGGTGTGCTCGGGCACCCCGCCCAGCGACGTCATGCCGCTGGTCTGGCAGTCCTTGGTGTTGCCGCGGCCGTCGTTCACCTGCTGTGCGAGGTCGTGGCCCTCGCTCGAACCCTGGTGGCCGGGGTCGAGGAACACCGTCATCCCGGACAGCTCGTTGCCGGTGGCCGTTGCCGCGGGCTCCGCCGCAACCTGGGCAGGGAGGAGGACGGACGCACCGAGAACGCAGGCGCCGAGGCCGGCCGTGATCGCAAATCGGTTCATAACGGGGATGGGCGCACCGTCGCAGTCCGGGCGCCACTCTCCTTCCACAGGTGCCACTCGAGTCACATCAGCCCCGAGTGAATCAGCTGCACCGCACGTGCGTGCTGCTCGAGGCCAGATCGAGAGCAACCTGTGACCAAAGTGTGGGATTCGACAGACGCGGACCGATTGGTGAGATTCCCGGCGCAATTCCCGTGCATCCGACGAATCCCTACGCGGACGTGAACGGGGCGGCAACTCTGAGCCAAGAGTCGCTGCTCAACCCGGCATTCCCGGGCCGCGGCCGGATAATGGAGGTGCAAACCCTCAACCGGTGCTGTACGGTCATCTACCAACCAGCAACGACACGCAGAAAGGTACGGCCATGATGCAGCTTCACGCGCTCTTCGCGTCCGTACCCGCATGGCGTCGCTGCTCCGCCGGCAAGCACATCACCAAGTTCGGCCCACCCCGAGAATGTTGAGACTCAACCAAGTCGTTCTCGGGCACCCAGGGCAAACCCCTCGGGTGCCTTTTCTTTTACCTTTCACTTCCAGGAGCACCACATGAAACTTCGCATCAACCAACTGTCCACGTCTCCCCCGTATATCGATCTGCCGGACGACCTCACCGGGTACGCGGTCACCCTCGACCTCTCGCACTGCGATGCCGCCCACGAGGCGTCCCTCGGCGCGCTGATCAGTGAGGTCCGGAGCCGCGGCGCCGCCCGCGTGGTCATCACGGGTTCGCCCCGCGAGCTCGAAGGCACCGGCCGCACCCACGGGGCCGCAGCAGCCTGACCACGCAGAACGGGCCCCGGCAGCTGCCGAGACCCGTTCGTGCGGTACCGAGTTCTAGTGCGCGAAGTGCCGCGCGCCCGTCAGGTACATGGTGATCCCGGCCTCCTTGGCCGCATCGATCACCTCGTTGTCGCGGACGGAACCACCCGGCTGCACGACGGCCTTGACGCCGGCGTTGGCGAGCACCTGCAGTCCGTCGGGGAACGGGAAGAACGCGTCCGACGCGCCCACCGACCCGACCACCCGGTCACCGGCACGCTGCACCGCGAGGTGCGCGGAGTCGACGCGGTTGACCTGGCCCATGCCGACGCCCACCGACGCACCGTCGGCAGCGAGCAGGATGGCGTTGGATTTGACGGAACGGCACGCCCGCCACGCGAACTCGAGATCCTTCAGGGTCTGCTCGTCGGCGGCGTCGCCGACGGCCAGGGTCCAGTTGGCCGGGTCGTCGCCCTCGGCGTCGAGCACGTCCCGTTCCTGGAGAAGCGCCCCACCGGACACGGGACGCAGTTCGATCCCCGTCGCGGTGGGAGCCTCGGCGAGGAGGACGCGAACGTTCTTCTTGCGCTGCAGCACACCGAGCGCACCGTCTGCGTAGGACGGGGCGATGATCACCTCGGTGAAGATTTCGGCGACCTGCTCCGCCATCTCCACGGTGATCTCGCGGTTCGCGGCGATCACTCCGCCGTACGCGCTGACCGGGTCGCAGGCGTGGGCCTTGCGGTGCGCCTCCGCGATGTCGGATCCGACCGCGATGCCGCACGGGTTCGCGTGCTTGATGATCGCGACGGCCGGCTCGCTGAAGTCGAACGCCGCACGCCAGGCCGCGTCGCCGTCGGTGTAGTTGTTGTACGACATTTCCTTGCCGTGCAGCTGCTGCGCCTGGGCCAGACCCGCCGGGGCGGCGGGGTTCACGTACAGCGCGGCGGCCTGGTGCGGGTTCTCGCCGTACCGCAGGACGGCCGACCGATCCCAGGTGGCGCCTGCCCACTCGGGGAACTGCGAGTCACCGGGTTCGACGAGAGTGGACGTCATCCAGCTGGCGACCGCGACGTCGTACGACGCGGTGTGCTGGAACGCCTGCGCGGCGAGGGCGGTGCGCTCGGGCAGCGTGAAACCGCCGCCGGTGACCGCGGTGAGCACGTCGTCGTAGCGGGCGGGATCCACCACCACGGCCACCGACGGGTGGTTCTTCGCGGCGGCGCGCACCATGGACGGACCGCCGATGTCGATCTGCTCGACACACTCGTCGGGGGTCGCACCCGAG
Source organism: Rhodococcus sp. NPDC056960 (assembly GCF_042674125.1). Taxonomy (NCBI): domain Bacteria; kingdom Bacillati; phylum Actinomycetota; class Actinomycetes; order Mycobacteriales; family Nocardiaceae; genus Rhodococcus; species Rhodococcus sp. NPDC056960. The sequence continues at coordinate 48,081 of NZ_JBHURF010000012.1, forward strand.
GCAACCGTCTGCGTGAATGGGTACAGGTTCACGACCACGAGCTGGAACGCCTCGATGCCGAGTTCCTCGAGCTGCGCGAGGTGCTCCGGCTTCCGGGTGTCCGCGAGGACGCCGGCGTGCACCCGCGGATGCAGGGTCTTGACCCGGCCCTCGAGGCATTCGGGGAAGCCGGTCAGCGCCTCGACGGGGGTGACCGGGATGCCGGCGTCGGCGATCTTCGCTGCCGTCGATCCTGTCGACACGAGCTCGACGCCTGCCTTGTGCAGGCCCGTAGCCAGTTCGACCAGACCGGTCTTGTCGTAGACGCTGACGAGCGCTCGGCGTACTGCCTTGCGTTCACTCACTGGGGATCACGGCCTTTCGTCCATCGGAAACAACTCCACGGGTGGCGACAGCGGCGATGACATCCGCCAACAACCGTCGCTCCACAGTCTTGATGCGCTCGTGCAGGGTCGACTCGTCGTCGCCGTCGAGCACCGGTACGGGTTCCTGCGCCAGGATCGGGCCGGTGTCCACACCCGCGTCCACGAGGTGGACGGTCGAACCCGACACCTTCACGCCGTACGCCAGCGCGTCGGGGACCGCGTGCGCGCCGGGAAAGGCGGGCAGCAACGCCGGATGCGTGTTGATGATGCGACCGCCGAAGCGGTCCAGGAAGGCGGGCCCGAGGATCTTCATGAACCCAGCGGACACGACGAGCGACGGCTGGTGCGCCGCCACGGCCTCGGTCAGGGCGACATCCCAGGCGGCGCGGTCGGCGTAGTCGCGGAGCCCGATCCGGAAATGGGTGATGCCTGCGGATTCGGCGTGCCGGATGGCGTCACAGTCGCGGTCGACGCCCACGGCGACGATCTCGGCGGGATACCCGTCGGCGTGACTTGCCTCGATCAGCGATCTCAGGAGAGTTCCCGCGCCGGATGCGAGTACGACGATCCGCGCGGGCTCGGACGTCACCGGCGAACCGGTCGTGGGCCTCAGGTGGTCACGCGGGGAAGTCAGCGCTCTACTCCTGAACAATCGAAAGGCCGGGTTGGATCGAAAGACGGGCGAAAACGGGGGCGGTCGCATCGTGGACCGACCAAGAGCCTAGTCGCTGGGGGTTGCGGGCCTTCGGGGCAGGTCTGATTCGGGCGACTCGCCGGCGTCGGCGGGACTGTCCGGCTCCTCCGTCGGCGCGTCTTCCTCGACCTCCGCGTCCACCACGACCTCCGCTTCGACGCCGGCGTCCTGCGGTGCGACGGGCGTTGCCGGCGCTGCGGTGTCGTCGACGAGCTCGGCCTCGATCACCCGACTCGGTGAGGCACCGGCGGGCGCCTCCGGCTCCTCGGCGGCCGGGGCGGCGATCGCCGGGACCTCCTCCGCGCCGGGGAGATGCGGCTCCTCGTCTTCCGCGTCGTCCTCGACCTCGTCCTCGGCGCCCCTGCTCCGGATCCAGGCCACGATCACGGCCGTCACCGCGCCGGCGAGCCCGAGCCACGCGAACGTGACCAGCCCGAACGCCCACCAGTTCAGCTCGACCGCCCCGAAGGCGCCGAGCCGGCCGCCGGACACGAAACCGAGCACCGCCGTCACGACTCCGGCACCCGCCGCGGCGGTCAGCACGGTGAACAGGGCTTCCTGCCCGGCAACCCGGCGCCCGCAGTCGCGTCCGAGCATCACCCCGATCAGCAGCGGAATCACCAGCAGGGCAGGCCACGCGCCACCCGCCACCCCATCCGGGACGGCGCCGAGCAGCGGCAACGGCGGCAGCGAACCACCGACGTTCCCGAAGACACTGACCGAGACGTCCCCGATCTGCGCGGTCCCTCCCATCACCGCGGCCGCGGCACCCACCACGACATTCGGCAGGTACAGCACCGACAGGATCGTCAGTCCGAGCGTTCCGACGACGCCGTCGCCGCGTTCGAGCAGCAGACCGACCGTCGACCACTCCATCACCAGCGAGATCGTGACCATGAGCGCGCCGGCCCCGAGAATCGCCGCCATCGCCCGCAGTCCCGGCCGCACCGCATCCCTGACCCACGACGGAACCGCCGCACCGAGCGTCGGCCACATCGCGACCGTCACGCCTATCGCCGCTGCGAGGAGATGCACGAACAGCACCCAGCCGAACGCGGCGAGGGTGTTCGGCGACGACAACGGGATCACCGCCGACGCATCCGCGATCACGGCGAGGGCAATGGCCGTCACGACCAGCGGACCCGCCACCGCGGCACCGATCACCCGGAGGGCGTGCCGCCGCGACGACGCCGGATCCACCACCGCAGCGCATCCGCGGGCCACCGCCCACATCATGCCCGCGGTCGGGATCAGCGGAAGGACACCGAGAGTCGTGCCGTCGATGGTCACCGGCACCTGGTGGATCGCCAGCCACGACGCGGCGATGGCACCGAACGTTCCGGTGAGGTCGCTGTTCGCCACCACCAGGGTGACGACGATCAGAGCGGACAGCAGGACGACGGTGACCCCCGCCGGCCGGAACGCCACCGCGAGGAGCGCACGCGCCTCGTCGGCGTCGGGCACGGGTCGCTGACGTGGAGCGCGCCGCTCGTCGCCACGGCCCGCCCGGCGCCCGTGGACACCGTCGCCGCGCCGCTCGTCGACACCGCCCGCCCGGCGGCGCGCACCACCCTGTGCGACGCGCTGCACACGATCAACCAAAGAACTCATCCCCTCGAGAGTGGCACTCCGACGCCGCGACAGCGGTCAGGCGCGCCGCACAGAAGTGGCCTCCGACCACGCTCGGTCGGAGGCCACCCGCTGGTTGGGCCGCTACTTGTCGTCCCTGTCGGCACGCGTGTCGAATGCCTGGGTCGGCGCGCTGTGCCCCTCCGATTCGGACTTCTCCGCCGATTCCGCCGGCTGCGCCTCGGTGGACGGCTGCTCGCCGTATTCCAGCGTGCGCTCCACCGGCGAGGACTCCGGCTGCGAGCCGTACGCCGGCGCCGCATGCTGCGCGGAGCCGTAGCTCGTCCCGGCCGGATACTGCGAGCCGGGGGTTCCCGTGGTCTGCGACGGTGTCGACGGCTGCGAGGGGGTCGACTGCTGCGAGTACCCCGGGTACTGCGGCTGCTGGTATGCGGTGGTCGGGGCGTCGTACGACGTGGACCCGGCGCTCGCGCCGGCCCCGTAACCCTGCTGGGGCTGCGACGGCTGGCCGTAACCCTGACCGTAACCCTGCTGGCCCTGCGACGGCTGCCCCTGCGGAGCCTGGCCGTAACCCTGCTGGCCGTACGGCTGATTCGGCTGACCGTAGCCGGGCTGCGCCTGACCCTGCTGCTGACCGTATCCCTGCGGAGCCTGACCGTAGCCGCCCTGCGGCTGCTGCCCGTACGACTGCGGCGGAGCCTGACCGTAACCCTGCGAGGCACTCTGCCCGTACCCCTGCGGAGCCTGTCCCGGCTGACCGAAGCCCGCGGTCGCGGCGGGCCGGGGCGCAGGCTGCTTGAGCACGCCGAGGTCGAACAGCACGGCCGCGACCGCCACCGCCGACTGGATGAACCCGAGAACGAGGATCGCGATTGCGCCCCAACCGGAATCCGCGTCGACGTTGAGGTAGACGAACAACGCGAGCACCCACCCCGCGACGGACGCCGCGGCTGCCGCGCCCGCGTAGGACTGCTTCGGAAGGAGGGACACCGCGGCGAGCAGACCGCCGAGGAACAGCAGTCCGAGACCGTCCGTGTTGGCTTCGAACGAGTTCACGGACTCGCGCGCCAAGGTGGCGTACGGCGCGAACCCGAGCAGCAGGTTGAGGACACCGAGGGCGGCGACACCGATCAGAAGGAAGAAGCCCAGGCCTTTCGAATCTCCCCCTGCAGTCGGTTGCGCGGGCGGCCCGTAATTCGGCCCTCCGGGCGTGAACGTCATGACTTCTCCTAGTCGACAAGTGGTCGTCTGCGTGCGCGCTTTCGACGCTAGCCTACGGATACCCGTCGGTCACTGCCCTGCGCCGCGGCCCGCGGCGCCGTGAACAGCGCAGGAGAGAATGGTCCGGTGCCGTTCACCCTCGCTCCCCGCACCGCCGATCTCACCCTCGAGACGGAGGTGAAGCACTCACGGTTCATCGCCGCCCTGCGTCGGGTCGAGAACACGGACGCGGCGCAGGCGTTCGTCGACGATCAGCGGCGCGCGTATCCCGATGCGCGACATCACTGTTCGGCGTACATCGTCGGCAACGGACCCAGCGATCGGGTCGAGCGCGCGAGCGATGACGGCGAACCCGGTGGTACCGCGGGCATTCCGATGCTGCAGGTGCTCAAGGCCCGGGACCTCGTCGACGTCGCGGTGGTCGTGACGCGGTATTTCGGGGGAATCAAACTGGGGGCGGGCGGTTTGGTGCGCGCCTACTCGGGCGCGGTGGCCGCAGCCCTGGATGCGGCTCCGCTCGTGCGTAGAGAGCGTCGCCACCTGCACACCCTCGCGGTGGGGCACGCGGACGCGGGGCGCGTCGAGGCGGAACTGCGTGGGCGGGGCGTCGTCGTGGTGGACACGGCGTACGGGGAATCCGCGGTCCTCACGCTCGCCGCGCGGGACTCGGCGGAACTGGCCGATCTGGTCGCTGCCGTCACGTCGGGGACGGGGACACTCGATCCGGCCGGGGAGATGTGGGTCGACGCCTGAACGACCCGTGCGCCTTTCTGGTAGCGGGAGCTACCAGAAAGGCGCACGGGCCCGAAGGGCCTAAGCCTGGACGGACAGGCTCTGCAGGATCTCGCGAGCGAGCGCAGCGGTCTCGGACGGCGTCTTGCCGACCTTCACGCCGGCAGCCTCGAGGGCGTCCTTCTTGGCCTGCGCGGTGCCCGAGGAGCCGGAGACGATGGCGCCTGCGTGGCCCATGGTCTTGCCCTCGGGGGCGGTGAAGCCCGCGACGTAGCCGACAACCGGCTTCGTGACGTTGGCCTTGATGTAGTCGGCGGCACGCTCTTCGGCGTCGCCGCCGATCTCGCCGATCATCACGATGACCTTGGTCTCGGGGTCCTTCTCGAACGCCTCGATGGCGTCGATGTGGGTGGTGCCGATAACCGGGTCGCCGCCGATGCCGATGGCGGTGGAGAAGCCGAAGTCACGCAGCTCGAACATCATCTGGTAGGTCAGCGTGCCCGACTTGGAGACGAGACCGATCGGGCCGGTGCCGGCGATGTTGGCCGGGGTGATGCCGACCAGCGACTCGCCCGGGGTGATGATGCCGGGGCAGTTGGGTCCGATGATGCGGGTCTTGTTGCCCTTGGAGACGTTGTACGCCCAGGCGTACGCCGAGTCCTGCACCGGGATGCCCTCGGTGATGACCACGAGCAGCGGGATCTCCGCGTCGATGGCCTCGACGATGGCGTCCTTCGCGAAGGCCGGGGGAACGAACGCGATGGAGACGTCCGCGCCGGTCTTCTCGATGGCCTCGGCGACGGTGCCGAAGACGGGCAGCTCGACGCCGCCGTCGTGGGTCACGGTGGTGCCGGCCTTACGGGCGTTGACACCGCCGACGACCTGGGTGCCGGCCTTGAGCATCAGCGCGGTGTGCTTCGTGCCCTCGCCGCCGGTGATGCCCTGGACGATGACCTTGGAGTCCTTGGTCAGGAAGATAGCCATGTTTTTTGAGTCCCTTTACTTTGCGGCGAAGGCCAGCTCGGCAGCCTTGTCGGCAGCCTCGTCCATGGTTCCGACGACCGTGACCAGCGGGTGGGCGGCCTCGGCGAGGATACGACGACCCTCTTCGACGTTGTTGCCGTCCAGGCGGACGACCAGCGGCTTGTTGGCCTCGTCACCCAGCGTCTTCAGGGCGCCGACGATGCCGTTGGCGACCGCGTCACACGCGGTGATGCCACCGAAAACGTTCACGAACACGCTCTTGACCTGCGCGTCGTTCAGGATGACGTCCAGGCCGTTCGCCATGACCTCTGCGGAGGCGCCGCCACCGATGTCGAGGAAGTTGGCCGGCTTCACGCCACCGTGCTTCTCACCTGCGTAGGCGACGACGTCCAGGGTGGACATGACCAGGCCGGCGCCGTTACCGATGATGCCGACCTCACCGTCGAGCTTGACGTAGTTGAGGTCGTTTTCCTTGGCCTTGAGCTCGAGCGGGTCGGTGGCGTCCCTGTCCTCGAACGCCTCGTGGCCGGGCTGACGGAACGCGGCGTTCTCGTCCAGCGTGACCTTGCCGTCGAGCGCGAGGATCTCGTCACCGGGCGTGCGGACGAGCGGGTTGACCTCGACGAGGAGAGCGTCTTCGTTGATGAAGACCTCCCACAGCTTCTGGATCGTCACGGCCGCTGCGTCGAGCACCTCGGCGGGCAGCTTTCCTGCCTCGGCGATGCTGCGCGCGAACGCGAGGTCGACGCCCTTGACGGCGTCCACGGGGATCTTCGCGAGTGCGTCGGGGTTCTCCTCGGCGGTGACCTCGATCTCGACGCCACCCTCGACCGAGCACATGGCCAGGTAGGTACGGTTGGTGCGGTCGAGCAGGAAGGAGATGTAGTACTCCTCGGCGATGTCACTCGCCTCTGCGACCAGCAGCTTCTTGACGACGTGACCCTTGATGTCGAGGCCCAGGATCGCCTCGGCGTTGGCCTGCGCTGCATCGACGTCGGCGGAGTACTTGACGCCACCGGCCTTGCCGCGGCCGCCGACCTTGACCTGCGCCTTGACCATCACGGGCTTGCCGATTTCTTCGGCAATCTCGCGTGCACCGGCGACCGTGTCGGTAACACGTCCAGCCGAAGTCGGCACCTCGTGCTTGGCGAAGAGTTCCTTCGCCTGGTATTCGAAGAGATCCATCTGCTCACCGTCTCGTCTGCGTTGACACCCGCTCGAGGGGTAGGAGCGGGTCTGTTTTGGACTTTAACCAGTTGCCGGGCCCGGTCTGCGCCCGCGTGTCTGCTATGTGGTCCACATCACGCGATATCACGCACTGAGGCGGGCCTCACCGCTGCACACGGGGCGGACCTCACCGATTTCTGCGGCGTGTCGTGAGGGCCGCGGCAGCCGCAATCAACACTATGCCCACCGTTGCCGGGACGACACCGGCCCCCATTGCGGGATTGGTCACCCTCGCGGCGGTGAGCGGCCACGACAGCAGGTATACCGCCAAGGCGACGGCCGAACCGAGCAGCAGGGCGACCGCCCGGGCGGGCCGCGACCGTGAGGCGACGATCACGGCGGCGACCACCGCGATGCCCAGCAGGACGCGCCCCCACACGTCGAGGTTCCAGGGGAACTCCGCGAACGACGCGGGGGCGTACTCGTCGCCGCGCGCGTCGGTCCCGTGGAAGAGCGGCAGTCCCAGTCCGACGACTGCGGCGACCGCGCCGAGACCGCCGACGGCGAGGACCGCGATCGACGTGGACGGTTCTTCGGAGGTGTCGATCTCCTCGCGTTCCGCCGAACCGGCGAACCACGTCAGCACCCCGGTGATCCCGGCCGTGACCGCCGCGCACCACAGCAGGACGGCGCCCACTCCGGCACCGATTCCCGGCACGTCGGTGGCGAGCACCACGGACTGCGACACCGCGGCGACGGAGAACGGGATCGTCACCCACAGCACCCCGACCGCGGGTCGGACGGCGGAGGCGAATTCCGACAGCAGCAGCCACACGCAGCCGACCACGAGGACGAGCGCGGCGACGAGCACGACCCGGGTGGCGTAGACGTCGGGGCGGGCGATGCCCGCGGGGGTGTCGAGGACGGGCAGCAGCGCGCCGGCAGCGGCGAGCGCGGCGGTGACGATTCCTGCGATGCCTGCGGCGACGTGCCATCGGGCGATGCGGGCGCGCGCCGCGGCGGCTTCGGCCCGCAGCGCCGCCTTGACGACGCCCTTTGCGGACGGCGTGACGGCGCCGGCCTTCCCCGGCGCGCCCTGTGCCGGAGCGGAGGGTGACGTGGCGGCGAGCGTCTTCGCGATCCTGCCGTCGCGAGCCCGGTCGATCATCGGGAGGCACAATCCGACCAGTACGAGGACGGCGGCGGCGGCGGTCCCCCACACCGCGCCGGGCCCGGGTTGGATCCGCTCACCGCCGGCCAGACCGGCGACCAGGCGGGTGCCGACCACACCGAGCGCGCACAGTCCTGCCCCGACGAGGGCGCCGGACGCGACGGGCGGCGAGATGGACGCCAACGCGGAGGCGACGACGATCAGGACGGCCGCCGCCAGGATTCCGGCGCCGGCGGACGCGGCGAGGTCCGATTCGACGACCGTCGGGACGAGGATGACGGGATCCTCGGACACGAAGGCGGGAGCGAACAGCGCACCGACGAGCACGACGGCCGCGGCCACCGCGACTGCGGACGGCAGGAAACCCACGCGGGCGCCCGTGGCCCGCCCCACCTGTTCGGAACTGCGGGCGTCGCCGTACCCGTCCGTCAGGGACATCCGGTGCACCGTGACCATGCCGAGCAGACCGGCGACGACGATCAGGACGTGCCCGGCGAGTGCCGCGTACGCACCCGACCCGGCGGCGAGTTCGGCCGCCGTCGACGGCCGGAAGAGCTCGAGCCGATTGGCGTCGATGGCGTCGGTCCACAGCTGTGTGTCGAGCACGGCGGCGCCGACGGAGACCGCACCGGCACCGGCCAGCACCGCGCCCGCCGCCGCGGTGCGCCGGGCGATTACGGCCAGGACGGCGACGACGGGCGCGGCGACGGCGAAGACGGCGGCGCACAGTGCGGCCGAGGCGATCCCGGACGGGGCGGCCGTTCCGTCCACGGATCGGACGGCCTGCAGAACGGGCGCCGACGCCACTTCCAGACCCCCGACGAGACCCAGGACGACCGCGACGACGCATCCCCGCCGAGCGCGTGCGGGATCGGGTTCCTCCAGAACCGCCGAGCCGGTGCCGCCGGACGAGGGAATGCGTTCGGGCTCGGCTCTACGCCCGTCCGGGGATCGAGTAGATGACGCCACAGAGCGACGCTAGCGCTTTTCCACCACCTCCCCCGCGATGTGACACGCGCTCGCGGCGTGCGAGATTGAACCGAGACGAAAGGCGGGTCCGACGTTTCCCCAGCTCAGTTTGTGATGCCCGTCACATGTAGCCGTTCCTCCGCGTTACAGGTTGCGCGCATCGCAACCGTTTCGTTACCGTCGCCAAGGTCTTAGTCACAGGCAGGTCACGAGCAGGAGGACGGACGGGCGTATGCACCATCGCAGCCAGTTCACGGCCAGCCGTTTTGTGAGTCACCACGATGACGAGTTGCGGGGTCACAAGGACGAAGTCACGCCCACGTATCCCCCAAGGTCGGTCGAGCGTTCTCCCGAGACCGACAGTTCTGAGATCTCGAGCATGTTCTTCCGCAATTCGCAGTCCCCCCGCTCCACCCCCGACAGCGTCGACGCCCCCAACGGCTTCGAGACCGTCGACACCGAGTCCGAGATCCCCGGCTTCACCCCCCGCAGCGGTTCCGAGTCCTTCGAGGGCGCACCCTCCCACTCCCGCCGCGGAGCCCACCGCATCCCGACTCCCCCCTCCGCTCTCAAAGGCCGTGCCGCAGTCCTCGCTGTCGCCGCGGGCGCCGTAGTCGCCGCCGGCCAGGCCGCATTCACCAACGGATCCTCCGGCTCCTCCGATCACTCCGAGGTCGCCCTCGCCAGTGACGAGTCGAGCGCCATCGGAACCACCGCCGAGCCGCAGGCCGCGCAGTTCTCCACGGTCGCCGACACCGCCGCGGCCGACTCCAGCGCGCCGCAGGTCCTCAACATCGCGAACCCGACCGACCTGTCGCAGTTCAGCAACCTCCTCGCCAAGGGACAGCGTTTCAGCGAAGAGCGCGCCGCCCGCGAAGCCGCTGCCCGTCGTCCGCTGTTCGTCCTTCCCGCGGTCGGAACGTTCACCTCCAACTTCGGAACCCGCTGGGGCACCCTGCACGCGGGCGTCGACATCGCCGCCCCCATCGGTACCCCCATCGTGGCCGTCGCCGACGGCGAGGTCATCGACTCGGGTCCGGCGTCCGGATTCGGCATGTGGGTCCGCCTCAAGCACGCCGACGGCACCATCACCGTCTACGGCCACATCAACACCTCCACCGTCACCGTCGGCCAGAAGGTCATGGCGGGCGACCAGATCGCGACCGTCGGCAACCGCGGCTTCTCCACCGGACCGCATCTGCATTTCGAGGTTCACCTCGCAGGCGAGAACAAGATCGATCCCCTGCCCTGGCTGGCCTCCCGCGGCATCAGCCTCGGCCCCGAGATGGACTGACCGGAACTCTCCCGGCATCACCCGGACAAATACGACTGCGGCGCATGCCATTGCATGCGCCGCAGTCGTTTTCGTGTCTCTACAGCTTGACCATCGGGACGCCACCGATCAGCATCAGCCGGACCTTGCCCGCGCTGCCGAAGTCGATCGTGACCGTCGCCGTCGGGCCTGCGCCCTTGGTCTCGAGAACCGTGCCGAGGCCGTACTTGTCGTGGCTGACCCGGTCGCCGACCGCGAGGACCAGGTTGTTGTTGCGGGAGCGCGCGGCACCGAAACTCGGGGTGCCGGCCGAACCGCCGCCGTACCCGGAGCCGCCGCCGAAGCCTTGACCGCCGTACCCCGATCCCCGCGCCCGGCCGCCGCCGATCGCGCCGCCCGAACCGATACGCGGTCCCGGGTCCTCACGACGCCAGTGCAGGAGGTCCGACGGAATCTCCTGCAGGAAACGCGACTCGGGGTTCTGGATGGGCTGCCCCCACGCCGACCGCATGACCGCGCGCGTCAGGTACAGCCGCTGCCGGGCGCGAGTGATGCCCACGTACGCGAGCCGCCGCTCCTCCGACAGCTCGGCGGGGTCGCCGAGCGCCCGCATGTGCGGGAACTGGCCGTCTTCCCACCCGGTGACGAAGACGACGGGAAACTCGAGCCCCTTTGCGGTGTGCAGGGTCATCAGGGTGACGACGCCCTCGTCGTTGTCCGGCAGCTGATCGGAGTCGGCGACCAGGGAGACCCGTTCGAGGAAGGCGGCGAGGGAACCGGGGTCGGGCTCGCCGTCGCGGGCGTCGACGTCGCCGTCCTCGGGCGGTTCGACGAGTCCGGCCGCATTCCGCGCATCGGAGCTGAACTCACGGGCCACGCTGACGAGTTCGTTGAGGTTGTCGAGTCGCGCCCCGTCCTGCGGGTCGCTGCTCGCCGCGAGCTCGGCGCGGTAGCCCGTCCGATCCAGGACGGCCTCGACGACGTCACCGATGTCGCCGAGCTGATCGGGCACGACGTCGTCGGCGGTCGTCTCGGGTGGCAGTAGGACCCGCAGTCCGTCCATGAGCTCGAGGAAGGCCGCGATGGCCTTCTGGGAGCGGGTGTTCAGCAGCGGCACCCGGCCCTCCCCACCGTCGCGCAGCGCCTCGGCGAAGCTGATGCCCCGCTGTTCGGAGTGCACGGCCACGCATGCCTCGGCGCGGTCTCCGATGCCGCGGCGCGGGGTGTTGAGGATCCGGCGGAGGCTGACGGTGTCGTCCTCGTTGGCGAGGACCCGGAGGTACGCGACGACGTCGCGTACCTCCTTGCGCTCGTAGAACCGCACGCCGCCGACGACCTTGTACGGCACGCCGAGCCGGATGAAGATCTCCTCCAGGGCGCGGGACGAGTTGTTGGTGCGGTAGAACACTGCGACGTCGGCGAACTTGGTGTCGCCGGAGTCGACGAGCTTGTCGATCTCGGATGCCACGAACGACGCCTCGTCGTGCTCGTTGTCCGCGACGTAGCCGGTGATGAGTTCGCCCTCGCCGGAGTCGGTCCACAGCCGCTTCTCGCGACGACCGGTGTTCTTCGAGATCACCGAGTTGGCCGCCGACAGGATGTTCTGGGTGGAGCGGTAGTTCTGCTCCAGCAGGATGGTCCGGGCGTCCGGGTAGTCGCGCTCGAACTCCTCGATGTTGCGGATCGTGGCACCGCGGAACGCGTAGATCGACTGATCCGCGTCGCCCACCACGCACAGCTCGGCGGGGGCGACCCGATGGTCCGCGTCCTCACCGTCCGCGGTTCCGCCGACCAGCTCACGTACCAGCATGTACTGGGCGTGGTTCGTGTCCTGGTACTCGTCGACGAGCACGTGGCGGAACCGGCGGCGGTAGTACTCGGCCACCTGCGGGAACGCCTGCAGCATCGCGACCGTCTCGCCGATCAGGTCGTCGAAGTCCAGTGCGTTCGCCGAACGCAGCCGCTGCTGGTAGTGCCCGTACACCTTGGCGATCAGTCTCGGCAGTTCCGCCGGATCCTTGTCGGCGTCGGCGCTCGCCTGCTCCGGATCGACGAGTTCGTTCTTGAGATTGGAGATGTGGGTGGCGAGCAGTCGCGCCGAGTAGCGCTTGGTGTCGATGTCCAGATCCTTGGCGATCATCGTCAGCAGGCGCCGCGAATCGTCCGCGTCGTAGATGGAGAAGTTCGAGTTGAGACCGGGCAGCAGCGCCGCCTGCGCCCGCAGGATCCGCACGCAGCTCGAGTGGAACGTGGACACCCACATGCTGTTGGCGCGCGGCCCGACGAGGTGGGCGACCCGCTCCCGCATCTCCGCCGCGGCCTTGTTGGTGAACGTGATGGCCAGGATCTGACCGGGCATCACCCCCCGCTCTGCCAGCAGATAGGCGATGCGCCGGGTGAGCACCGCCGTCTTGCCCGAGCCTGCACCCGCGACGATCAGCAGCGGAGAACCGGCGTGCACGACCGCTTCCCGCTGCTGTGGGTTGAGGCCCTGGAGGAGGTCGTCGGACCCTGCGCGGGCGGGAGTGGCGGCGCGCGGAGTGGTCTCGACGCTCGTGGGAGAAGCCGTGCCGGAGATAGTGTTCATCGCCTATCAAACTTACCGGCGTGTACCGACAGCGTCACAGTCGCTTGGCCTGCGCGGTACCGCCATGGCAAACTGGTACACATGTTCAGACCGTCGTCGCGCCCCCTGTGGCGATTTCTTTACGGGTACCGGCCTCCGGTGCCCGTGATCTGAACAGCTCACGAGCCCCGAGGTCCGCACCGGATCCGGGGCTTTTTTCGTCAAACGAGCCTGGATCGGTAACGACTCGAGCCTTAACAACGATCCAAGTATCTGACAAGAGGGAGACGAACCAATGAGCACTCAGACCGTCGCATCAGCCGCCAAGGACACCGCTGTTCCCACCAGCGAGGCCGAGATCGAGGTACTCCGCCAGGAGATCGACAAGCTCGACGCCGAGATTCTCGCCGCCATCAAGCGCCGCGCGGAGGTCTCACAGCTCATCGGCCGCACCCGGATGGCGTCCGGCGGTCCCCGCCTCGTCCACAGCCGTGAGATGAAGGTGCTCGAGCGGTTCAACGAGCTCGGCCAGGAAGGCCACACGCTCGCCATGCTGCTGCTGCGCCTCGGGCGCGGCCGCCTCGGTCACTGAGTTCGTCCTCGTTCACCGAGTTCGTCCTCGGGTCACCGAGTTGGCCCGCCCGTTCACCGACGGCGGTCGTTACGGCTCGAGTGCCACGTATTTGGTGTCCAGGTACTCCTCGATGCCTTCACTGCCCCCTTCGCGCCCGAAGCCTGATGCTTTGACGCCGCCGAAGGGGGCAGCGGTGTCAGAGATGACCCCGCGGTTGACGCCGACCATCCCCGACTCGATGGCGTCGGCGACGCGGAGGGCACGATCCAGATCTCTTGTGAAGATGTACGACGCCAGACCGAACTCGGTGTCGTTGGCCGCGGCGATTCCCTCCTCCTCGGTGTCGAAGCCGGCGATCGCGACCACCGGTCCGAACACTTCCTCTTTCAGGATCCGGGCCTGGGCGGGGATCTCGTCCAGCACCGTCGCCGGGTAGAAGTAGCCCGGACCTTCCGGTGCGACGCCGCCGAGCCGCACCCGGGCGCCCGCGCCGACGGCGTCCTGCACGAGTTCCCCGACCTTCTCGAGTTGATCCGCGTTGATCAGCGGGCCGAGCGTCGTGTCGGGGTCCGTGCCGGGGCCGAGTGTGTACGACGACAGCTTGTCGACGAGCTTGGCGGTGAATTCCTCGCGCACGCTGTTCGCGACGTGGAAACGGTTGGCCGCGGTGCAGGCCTCGCCGCCGTTGCGCATCTTCGCGAGGACGGCGCCCGCCACCGCCTTGTCGACGTCCGCGTCGTCGAACACGACGAAGGGCGCGTTTCCGCCGAGTTCCATGGAGGTGCGCAGCAGCCCCTTCGCCGACTTCTCGACGAGCATCCGTCCGACGCCGGTCGAGCCGGTGAACGTGAGCTTCCGCAGTCGCGGGTCGTCGAGGAGCGGACCGGTCACCTCCCCCGACTTCGACGTCGGCAGCACCGACAGCACGCCCTTCGGCAGTCCCGCGTCCGCCATGACGTCGGCGAGCAGCAGCATCGTCAGCGGGGTCTCGGAGGCGGGTTTGACGATCATCGTGCAGCCGGCAGCCAGAGCGGGCCCGATCTTGCGGGTGCCCATCGCGAGCGGGAAGTTCCACGGCGTGATCGCCAGACATGGCCCGACGGGTTGCTTGGTGACGAGAATGCGTCCGTTGCCCGCGGGAGCCGGTGTGTAGCGGCCGGCGATACGCACGGCTTCCTCGCTGAACCACCGGAAGAATTCGGCGCCGTATTTCACCTCCGCCGCGCTCTCCGGCAGCGCCTTGCCCATCTCCAGCGTCATCAGCAGGGCGAAGTCGTCGGCCCGCGCGGTGAGCTTCTCGAACACCGCGCGCAGCAGTTCGCCCCGCTCCCGCGCCGGAGTCGCCGCCCACTCGCCCGCTGCCGCGACCGCGGCGTCGAGCGCTTTCATCGCGTCGGCAGGGCTTGCGTCGGAGACCTCGGTGAGGGCGTCACCGGTGGCCGGGTCGAAAACGGTGAACGTGGCGCCGTTCTCGGCCTCGCACTTCTCGCCGCCGAGGAAGAGGGTGGTGGGGACGGTTCGTATGAGTTCGACAGCATCCATGACGTCCATCATGCGCCGCACCGAAGTTCACACGGAAGTTTCGACGCGCGGGCATTAAGCTCAAATCTCGTGAGCTCAGACATCACCGGAACCGCTGCCTGGCAGAAATTGCGTGATCATCACGCTCAAATTCAGTCGGTCCATCTTCGAGAACTCTTCGAGAAGGACCCGGCGCGCGGCCAGGAACTCACCGTCTCCGCCGGCGATCTGTACATCGACTACAGCAAGCACCGCCTCGACCGCGACGCCCTCGGATTGCTCCTCGAACTGGCGCGCACCGCGGACGTGGAGGCACGCCGCGACGCGATGTTCGCGGGCGAGCACATCAACACGTCGGAAGACCGCGCTGTCCTCCACACCGCGCTGAGGCTGCCCGCCGACGCGTCCCTGGTGGTCGACGGGCAGGGCGTGGTGGCGGACGTCCACGACGTCCTCGATCGCATGGGCGACTTCACTGATCGCGTGCGTTCCGGCGAATGGCGCGGCGCCACGGGCGAGCGAATCAAGACCGTCGTCAACATCGGCATCGGCGGCTCGGACCTGGGACCGGTCATGGTGTACCGCGCGCTGCGGCACTACGCCGACGCCGGTATCAGCGTCCGGTTCATCTCCAACGTCGACCCCTCCGACCTGGTGCGCAGCTTGCAGGGCCTCGACCCGGCCACCACCCTGTTCATCGTGGCGTCCAAGACGTTCTCGACGCTCGAGACGCTCACCAACGCGACCGCCGCGCGGCGGTGGCTGCTCGCCGGTCTCGGCCTCGGAAACGAAGCCGTCGCAAAGCATTTCGTCGCCGTCTCGACGCACGCGGATCGGGTGGCGGAGTTCGGCATCGACACCGCCAACATGTTCGGGTTCTGGGATTGGGTGGGCGGCCGGTACTCGGTCGATTCCGCCATCGGACTGTCGGTGATGGCGGCCATCGGCCGGGAGCGGTTCGCGGAGTTCCTCGCCGGGTTCCATGCCGTGGACGAGCATTTCCGGACCGCGCCGCTCGAGGAGAACGCGCCGGTCCTGCTCGGGCTGATCGGGCTGTGGTACTCGAACTTCTTCGGCGCCGAATCCCGTGCGGTACTACCGTATTCCAACGACCTGGTGCGATTCCCGGCATACCTGCAGCAGCTGACGATGGAGTCGAACGGAAAGTCGGTACGCGCCGACGGCTCCCCCGTCCCCACGTCCACGGGTGAGATCTTCTGGGGCGAACCGGGAACCAACGGCCAGCACGCCTTCTACCAACTCCTGCACCAGGGCACCCGGCTCGTCCCCTCCGACTTCATCGGTTTCGGCGAGCCCACCGACGACCTGCCCACCGCCGACGGCACGGGCAGCATGCACGATCTGCTGATGAGCAACTTCTTCGCCCAGACGAAGGTCCTGGCGTTCGGGAAGACGGCCGAGGAGATCGCCGCCGAGGGCACACCCGAGCATCTGGTGCCGCACAAGGTGATGCCCGGCAACCGGCCGTCCACCACGATCCTCGCGCCCAAGCTCACGCCGTCGGTGATCGGACAGCTGATCGCCCTGTACGAGCACCAGGTGTTCGTCGAGGGCGTGGTGTGGGGCATCGACTCGTTCGACCAGTGGGGCGTGGAGCTCGGCAAGACCCAGGCCGTCGAGCTGCAGCCGGTACTGACCGCAGCGGATGAACCCGCCGCGCAGAGCGATTCGTCGACGGACAGTCTGGTGCGCTGGTACCGCCGTCAGCGCGGACGGGCCTGATTCACCAGCTCTCGGTGGTGTAGACCCGGCCCGAACGATCCACCAGCCGGGCACGCAGTTCGTGCTGCTCGATCCACCGGATCGCACCGATCCCCCGGGACAGGGCGGCGATGCTGGCCGCGTACGCCCAGAGCGCGTCGTCGGCGATCACCGTCACCGTCTCCCATTCGGTGACGGTGGGCGGTTCGGTGAGCGGCGGCCCGAACGCCGTCGCCATCGCGGTCCCGTTCACCAACTCCACCTCGCCGTCGCCGGGCACCGGGATCTGCCAACCGCCCGCCGGGCAGTGGCCTGCCGTCGCGACGACGTCGCCGATACGCACGGCGGCCCCGCACTCGAGTTGCCGGGCCACCAGTTCCGCCGCCCGATCCACGGTGTCGGCCTTCGCGGTGTCGGTGATGTCGAACGACGCACCCCACGGCGCGAACACGACGTCGTCGTCGATCTGGACGTCGAGGAAACTGGGCGCCGGATGCACGGTGGGGATCAGGTCCTCGTCGGCGGATTCGGTGGCGAGCGGATTCACCACACCGTCCGTCATCCGCGCGGCCCACAGTGCCGAACGCAGCAGTGCCGACATTCGCCTGCTGACCTTCACCGGGGCGCCCTGCGAAAGGTTGACCGCATGGATCTCGGCGTCGCCGCGGTGGATGTCGCAGACCGATTCGGCCTCGTCGATGACGGCCGCGATCAACGCCGCGGCCTCCGGAAGGGCGGCGCCCTCG
The DNA here is from genome assembly GCF_042674125.1 of Rhodococcus sp. NPDC056960. Classification (NCBI taxonomy): domain Bacteria; kingdom Bacillati; phylum Actinomycetota; class Actinomycetes; order Mycobacteriales; family Nocardiaceae; genus Rhodococcus; species Rhodococcus sp. NPDC056960. Next base: position 65,376 of record NZ_JBHURF010000012.1, read on the forward strand.
GTGACGTCGACCTCCACGACGGAACCCCACACCTTCCATTTCTCGACGCTAACCATGGTGTTCTCCGTGTGCGGTCCGAACAGCGCTGCAGTTCCAGTATGCGCTGGTTGTCCAGAGGCCGGCGTGCCGCGACGGTCCCGCCCGGTCGTACACTTCGCTGGTGAGCGCCCGATTGAGCGTCGTCGACGAGATGTTCCTGCGCACCCACCGGGGGTTCGGAACGCCGATCGTGATGCAGGGACTGTGGCGCACCGACGGCCGGGTGGCGGCCGCGGCCCTCGACGAGCTGACCGCGGAACTCGCCCGTGGGCCACTGGGCCGGCGGGTGGTGCGTCCGCGGATCCCCGGCGCGCGGCCCAGGTTCGAGCCCAGTTCCGACGCCTTTCCCGTCGAATATTCCGAGATCGAGGGCCGGGCGGTTCTCGCATGGGCGGACGAGCAGGGTGCGCTGCGGGTGGACCCCGAGCGTGGTCCCGGCTGGCGTCTGGCCTGCGCACGACCGGCGGACGGCGGCACGGTGCTGTCGCTGGTGTGTTCGCATGTGATCGCGGACGCGCGGGGTCTGGCGGCGGCCATCGAAGCTGCGCTGCAGGGCGGGCAACCGCCGGATCCCGGAGGTGGCGCCGGAACCGTCGCGGACATGTGGGACGCGACCCGGCTCGCCCGCCGCGTGACGGAGGGGACGGCGCGTGCGGTCGCCGGTCTCGCGGTGAGCGGGAGCCGCCGCGCCGAACTGCGCCGCTTCCTGCACGTGAGTGGGAATGCGTCCCCCGGCACACATTGCCACTCACCTGTGTCGGCGGTGCTGGACGTGGACGCAGACCGGTGGGACGCCGCCGCCGATCGGGCAGGCGGCACCCCCAACAGCCTGTTCCTGGCCGTGGTGGCCGAGGTGGCGCGGCGAGACGGCGAATCCCGGCCGCTCACCATCAGCGTGCCGATGGATCTCCGCGGCCGCGACCACGCGCCGGGCACCGCCAACTCCGTCGCGATGGTCGAGGTGGACGTGTCCCCGCGGGACACGGTCGCCGACGTGCGGGCGGCGAGCCGGGCGGCGTTCGCCGCACCCACGATGACCAGTCCCGCCGGCTTCCCGGAGGAAATGCTGCAACTGGTCCCCGACCGGGTGGCGCACGCTCTGACCGGCAACCCCGGCGAGCGCGACGTGTTGTGTTCCAACGTCGGGCCGCTCCCCGAAGCGCTCGCGTCGGTGGGCGGTCACCGGGCCACCGGAATCGTCACCCGCGCCGTGCACCCGGGTGTCGTGACCAGCCGCACCCGGCTGTCCGCCTACCTCAGTGTCTTCGGAGGCCGCTACACGCTCGCGCTGGAGTCCCTGGACAGTCCGGGACGCGCGGCGCTCCGCGAGCGGGCGGAGAACGTCCTCGCCGGGTACGGGCTCACCGCGCGGGGCTGGTGAGGGCTACGACCCTGACGTGAGATCGGTGTACGGCTGCCGCGCCGACTCCGGATCCCCGTAGGTGATGGCCCGCTCCCGGCGAGTCTTCGACGCCAGCGTGACGCCCCAGTTGAGCAGGGTGCCGAACCGGTTGCGGTACCCGGCGAGGAACGCGATGTGGATAGCACCCCAGAACACCCAGCCCAGGAACCCGGACATCCGGATCGGACCGGCCTGGAGCAGCGCATGCCTGCGGGCGATGTAGGCCGCGCTCCCCAGGTCGCGGTATTTGAAGGGTTTGCGGTCGGTCATCCCACCGGTGACGATGCGGGCGATGCACCCTGCGGCGTGCCTGCCGCCCTGCATCGCGACCTCGGCCACGCCGGGGAGCTCGTTCAGCGACATCAGGTCGCCGACCACCCACACATTGGGGTGACCGGGCACGGTCAGATCGGCTTCGACGGCGATGCGCCCACTCTGAACCTGCTTCACGCCCAACGCATCCGCGAGAACCGCGGCGAACGGCACGGCCTCGACGCCCGCGGTCCACAGGATCGTGCGGGCCCCGTACCGCTTCTTGGTGTGGGCCGCGTTCTTGGCCGTCGTCTCGATGCTGGTCTCGCAGACGTCGGTGACGTGCACACCGAGGTGCGTTTCGACGCCGACCTTGTCGAGGGTGCGCTGCGCGGCCGCCGACAGCTTCCGGTTGAACGACGGAAGGACGCGATCGCCGCCGTGGAACAGCAGCACCCGCGCCTCGCAGGGGTCGATGGACTGGAATTCGTTGGCGAGGGCGTGCATCGCGAGTTCCCGGATCTGGCCCGCCAATTCGACTCCGGTCGGCCCGCCGCCGGCAACGGCGAACGTCAGCCACGGTCGGCGCTCCTCCGCGGTGGGCAGCGATTCGGCCATCTCGAAGGCGGAGATCAGTTTTCGCCGGATGGCGAGCGCGTCGTCGAGGGTCTTCATTCCCGGCGCCCACTGGATGTACTCGTCGTGCCCGTGGTACGACTGCCGCATGCCCGCCGCGACGATCAGGTAGTCGTAGGGGAGGTCGAACGTGGACCCGTCGAATCGGCTGGCGGTCAGGACCCGACGGTGGGCGTCGATCGCGCGCGCCTCGCCGAGGGCGACGTGGACATTGTGGTTGCCGCGGAGCAGGTGGCGCAGCGGACTGCTGATCTCCCCCTCGGACAGCAAACCCGTCGCGCATTGGTAGAGCAGCGGCTGGAAGACGTGGCTGGTACCCCGATCGAGCAGGGTGACGTCGACGTCCGTGTCGCGAAACCGCCGGGCCGCGTAGATACCACCGAATCCTCCGCCGATGATGACGACGCGTGGTCGTGAACGCTGCAGGCCGAGGGACGAGGATTCCTGGGCGGTCGTCATAGGTCAGTCCTACACGAAGCGGGAGGTCCATGCATGAGGAAGGAACCGCAATGCGAGGTCGATTCCTCGCCACCGGATGCCTGGGAGCGCGGCGCGGTTCGTCTCCTTCTCGATGGCCGCGACCATCGCGTCGACGCCCTCGTCCAGGGTTGCCGTCAACGTGGCGCTGTCGCCGGCCCGGCCCGACATGTCGGTGGCGATGTACCCGGGCAGCAGGGTGGTCACCGCGACCGGACTCTTCACGAGTTCCGCGGTCAGCGCCTCGCCGAGGGCCGACACTCCCGCCTTGCTCGCGGAATACGCCGCCTTCGGTCCGGGCAGTCCCCGATCGGCGCTGATCGAGGACACCAGCACGAGGTGGCCGGAGTTCTGTTCGCGGAAGATCGCGAGGGCGGCCTCGCACTGGGACAGCGCACCGACGAAGTTGGTGCGCGCGGTGGCGAGATTGGCGTCGGCCCGGCCCGTACCGATCTTGGCGCCCTTGCCGAGTCCGGCGTTGACGATCACGCGGTCGAGTCCGTTCAGTTCGTCGCGCAGTGCACCGAAGACCCGGACGACGGCGTCGTGGTCGGTGACGTCGAGTTCGCGGACGGCGACGACGATTCCAGGGTGCGCCGCCTGCAATTCGTCTCTCAGCGATTCGAGCCGGTCGAGGCGCCGCGCACACAGCGCGAGGTCCCGTCCCTGGGCCGCGAACCGACGCGCCATCTCCTCACCGAGCCCCGAGCTGGCGCCGGTGATCAGGATCTTCCGACGTGTCATTCCGCCACAGTATCTACCCGCGGGTAACAACGCGAGGGGCACGCCGGAAGCTCTGACATCCGGCACCCGACCGGCTTACCGTTACAGGCATGACTGACTCGGGGAGCAGCGCGGAAGAGTTCGATGTCATCGTGATCGGGGGCGGCCCTGCGGGTGAGAACGCGGCGAGTTACGCGATCGCCGGCAGCGACCGGACCGTGGCGCTGATCGAACACGAACTCGTCGGCGGCGAATGCTCCTACTGGGCCTGCATGCCCAGCAAGGCGCTGCTGCGACCCGGCGAGGTCCTCGGTGCGGCGCGCAACATGCCCGGGGTGTCCGCCGGCGCACTCGACGTCGATGCCGTGCTGGCACGGCGCGACTCGTTCACCAACAACCACGACGACTCGTCTCAGGTGATGTGGGCCGACTCCCAGGGCATCGACGTCATCCGCGGTTCCGCGCGCATCACCGGCGAGCGCTCGGTGACGGTCGGCGGAACCCGGGAACTGCATGCCCGGCACGCGGTCGTCGTCGCGACCGGAACGACAGCGGCGGTCCCCGGCACCCCCGGCCTGCGCGCGGCGTTGCCGTGGATCTCGCGGGACGCCACCAATCTGAGGGAGATCCCGCGCCGTGCCGTGGTGATCGGCGGCGGCGTGGTGGCGTGCGAGAGCGCGACGTGGCTGCTGGACCTCGGCGTGGAGGAACTGACGATGGTGGTGCGCGGCCGCGCGCTGCTCCCGAAGAATGAACCGTTCGCCGGCGAACTGGTGGCCCGGTCACTGGAGAAGAAGGGTGCGCGGATCCTGTTCGGGGCGGATCTCCGCGGGGTCGAACGGCCCGATGCGCGGGACACCGGCATCGGCCGCATTCACGGCGGACCGGTGACCCTGGACGTGGCGGGCCGGGATCCCCTCGTCGCCGACGAGATCGTCGTGGCCACCGGGCGCACCCCCGCGACCGCCGCACTCGGGCTCGATGAGCGACTGCTGAACTCCCACGGATACCTCGAGACCGACGACCATCTCACGACGGCGGACGGGTGGTTGTACGCCGTCGGAGACGCCAACGGTCGCGCACTGCTCACCCACATGGGCAAGTACCAGGGCCGCGTCTGCGGCGACGTGATCGCCGCCCGCGCCGAGGGCAGACCGCTCGACGGGTCCCGGTTCCGCGCGACGGCCGACCACGGACAGGTTCCGCAGGTGGTGTTCGCCGACCCGGAGGTCTCGGCCGTCGGGATCACCGAGCAGGAGGCGCGCGACGCGGGCGTGGATGTCGAGACCCTGGAGGTCGACATCGCCGTCGCCGGTTCGTCGCTGGCCCGCGACGATTTCAGCGGACACGCCAAGCTGGTGATCGACCGGGCCACCGACACCCTGGTCGGGGCGACGTTCGCGGGCACCGATGTGGGCGAACTCATCCACGCGGCCACCGTCGCGCTGGTCGGGAAGGTGCCGCTCGACGCACTGTGGCACGCGGTCCCGTCGTACCCGACGGTGAGCGAGGTGTGGCTGCGACTGCTCGAGGCGAGGCGCTGACCGGGCGGAAGGGGCGCCCGCTCGTCCGGTCTCCGTATAGTCGCCGACATGGCGTCTGACACTCTCACGACCGACACACTGGTGAGGACGGCCGACGGGGCGGTCCGCGGCCGGCGTATCGGCGACCTGATCGCGTGGCGGGGAATTCCGTACGCGGCTCCCCCGGTCGGCCCGCTGCGGTTGCGCGCACCCCAGCCGGTCGCGCCGTGGTCCGATGAGCTCGACGCCACCGAGTTCGGTGACGCCGCAGTCCAGCACAAGAAGTTCACCGCGCTGCGGCCGGGCAAATATCAGCCGAGCAGCGAGAACTGCCTGACGCTCAACGTGCTGGCCACCCCCGGCACGTCCGGGGCGCGGCCGGTGATGGTGTTCATCCACGGCGGCGCGTACACGCTCGGGATGTCGGCGACCGCCCTGTACGGGGGCGAGTCTCTCGTGCGGCGCGGCGACGTGGTGTACGTGTCGATCAACTACCGCCTCGGGTCGCTGGGCTACCTCGACTTCACCCAGTTCTCCACCCCCGAACGGCCTTTCGACTCCAACCTCGGTCTCCGCGATCAGGTCGCGGCACTCGGATGGGTGCAACGCAACATCGCCGAATTCGGCGGCGACCCCGACAACGTCACCCTCTTCGGCGAATCCGCGGGCGCCAACGCCGTCACCACCCTGATGACCACCCCCGCCGCGAAGGGCCTGTTCGCGCGGGCCATCTCAGAGAGTTCCGCCCCCGGACTGGTCACCACGGCGGAGCGGGCGGCCCGCTGGGCGTCCGACTACATCACGCTGCTCGGGGCCGAATCCGGCACTGCCGCAGACGCACTCGGTTCGTCACCCGTCGGCGCGCTGGGCCGGGCCGGTAACCGCCTCGCCGCCAAGGTGCTGTCGGAGACGCCGGGACTGCACCCGTTCGGACCCGTCATCGACGGCGACTTCCTGCCCGAACCGCCGCTCGACGCGTTCGCCGACGGCTCGGCGCACCGGGTTCCGCTGATCATCGGCACCAACGCCCGGGAGGGCACCCTGTTCCCGAAGGTGCTGGACGCCCTGCCGACCGACCCCGACCGGATCGGACGGATGTTCGCGCTCACCGACCCGGCCGCCGAGGCCCGCGTCACCGCGGCGTACCCGGGCTATCCGGCACCGGACGCGGCGGTCGATCTGGGCGGCGACCTGACGTTCTGGAAGCCGTCGATCGAACTGGCCCAGGCGCATTCCGTGTATGCCCCCACCTACAGTTACCGTTTCGACTTCGCGCCGCGCGCGATGAAGTGGCTCGGCCTCGACGCCACGCACGGTTTCGAGTTGTTCGCCGTGTTCGACATCGCGGACAGCCTGATCGGCCGCGGCCTCACCCTCCCGGGTGGGCGACGCGGACTGAGGGACGTGACGGATACCGTGCAGCGCCACTGGCTGCACTTCGCTTCGCAGGGAGCACCGTTGGCGTCGTGGCCCCTGTACGACACAGACCGGAGGGCAACACTCGTGTTCGACACCGTCACCACCGTCCAGGACGACCCGCGCCGCGAGCGCAGGCTGGCCTGGGAGGGGTACGAAGGCTATTACGGGCAGGGCCTGTGAGCCGTCTCGAGATCGACACCGAGGCCGGCGCCGTCGGAGGGCGCCGGATCGACGACCTGATCGCGTGGCGGGGCATCCCCTACGCCGCTCCCCCCGTCGGGCCTCTGCGGTTGCGGGCCCCGCAACCGGTCGAGCCGTGGTCGGATGTCCGGCGGACGTTCCATTTCGGACCGCCCGCGCCGCAGCCGAGTGGGGATTCCCACGAGGATTGTCTGACCCTCAACGTGCTCGCTCCGGCGTCGGAATCGGCAGCACCGCGACCGGTGATGGTGTTCATCCACGGCGGCGCCTACTCCGGGGGCAGCGCGTCCTCGTCGCTGTACGGCGGCCACAGCCTGGTCCGCGGCGGCGACATCGTGTACGTGTCCATCAATTACCGCCTCGGGTCGCTGGGCTACCTCGACTTCACCCAGTTCTCCACCCCCGAACGGCCTTTCGACTCCAACCTCGGTCTCCGCGATCAGGTCGCGGCACTCGGATGGGTGCAACGCAACATCGCCGAATTCGGCGGCGACCCCGACAACGTCACCCTCTTCGGCGAATCCGCGGGCGCCAACGCCGTCACCACCCTGATGACCACCCCCGCCGCGAAGGGCCTGTTCGCGCGCGCCATCGCCGAGAGCCCACCCGTCGCGTCCGCGTATCACCCGGAGCGGGCCGCGCGCTGGTCGCGCGAGTTCCTCGAGATCGCCGCGGTGCCGGTGTCCGAGGCCGCGGCCTGGCTCGAGTCCGCGGATCCCGCGGAGTTCGTCGAGGCGGGCGCCACCCTGGCGCGCCGGGGCGCCGACGAGGAACCGGGAACCCGCGCGTTCGCGCCCGTCGTCGACGGATTCTTCCTGCCCACCCATCCGCTGGATTGTTTCGAGTCCGGTTCCGGACATCCGATTCCCCTGATCATCGGCACGAACAGCCACGAGGGCCGGGTCTTTCCCCGGTTTCTGAACATCCTGCCTACGGATCCGCCGCGTATCGACAAGATGTTCTCGCACGTGGATCCGTCCGTGAAGGAACGGGCCATCGCCGCGTACCCCGGCTATCCCGGTCGCCGGGCGGCCGCGGACCTCGGCGGCGACGTGACGTTCTGGGAACCGTCCGTTCTCTGTGCGCAGGGCCACACGACGGTCGCACCGACCTACAGCTACCGGTACGACTTCGCACCCCGGTTGCTGCGGGTCCTCGGACTGGGCGCCACCCACGCGACGGAGCTGTACGCGGTGTTCGGGTTGACCGGACCGTGGGCGCGGGCACTGACCGCGCTCGGTGGCCGCCGCGGGTTGCGGGCGGTCATCGACACCGTTCAGACGCACTGGTTGCATTTCGCCCGGTACGGGACGCCCGCACCGGGTTGGCCTCGCTATTCGCCCGAGCGCCGGGAGACGCTCATCATCGACGACACGAGCCGGGTCGAGAACGACCCACGGGGTGAGCGCCGCCGGGCCTGGCTGGGCTACGAGCACCGGCGCTGAGGCGGACGGGCGGGGTCCGCGGTGCTGCCTTGCCGGTTTCGGTTCCTCGGCCCCCGCCCCCGCTGTTCGTTCCACGGTGCCGCCCTCCGGATTGCCCTACTCTCGGAAGACCTGCATTTCGGGAGGCGAGCATGACCGAACCGAACGATCTCGCAGGCCGCACCATGGTGGTCACCGGTGCCACTGCGGGGCTCGGCCTGGAGACCTGCCGCCAACTCGCACGCCGCGGGGCCACCGTCGTCCTCGTCGGCCGGGACCAGGACAGGATCGACGCCGCGATCGCCGATCTGTCCGAGAGCACCGATCGCGACAGGCTGTGCTCGGCGCTCGCGGACCTGTCCTCACTCGACCGGGTCCGCAAGCTGTCCGGGGAACTGCTGCATCGGTTTCCGCGGATCGACGTGTTGATCAACAATGCCGGGGTCGACAGGGGGCACCGTCAGCTGACGGTCGACGGCATCGAAACGACGTTCGCGGTCAACTACCTCGCGCCGTTCGTGCTGGCGACGGCGCTGGCTCCGGCGATGGCGCAGGCGTCGACCGCCGACGCGGCCGGGTACCGGCATCCGGCGCGCATCGTCGACATCAGCTCGTCCGGGCACCGCGGCGGGCACCTCGTCCTCGACGACCTGGACGGCGCCAAGGACACGTTCCACGGCCAGCGGGCGTACAACAATTCCAAACTCGCCCTGACGCTGTTCACCCGCTCGTTGGCGCACCGGTCCGATCCCGCCCGGCTCGTCGTCAATTGCGCCGACCCGGGATCGGTGCGCGGCACCACCCTCGGGAGGGATCGGCCGTTCGGTCACCAGGTGGTCGGGACGCTCCTGACTCCGTTCACCGCCGAGGTCGCGAAGGGCGCCGAGACGGCGGTCTGGACCGCCACCGCCACGGAGTCCGGCAAATTCACCGGCCGATACGTCAAGGGCTGCAAGGTTGTTCAGCCCAGCAGGGATGCCCGCGACGAAAAACTCGCCGCACGGTTGTGGGACGCGACCGAGGCCCTGCTGGCCGATCGCGGCTGACGCTCGTCAGTTCGGGTCCTGGAACAACGACAGCACGTTGCCGTGCGGATCCCGGAACCACGCGACGCGGATGCCGTCCGGCGCCCGCCAGGCCGCGTGCTCGTCCTGATCCATCCCGGGATACTCGGTGAACTCGATGCCCTTGGTGCGCAGCGACTCGACGACCCCGTTCAGGTCGGCGACCTTCCACCCCAGCACCGTGTACCCGGTGTCGGCCTTCGCCTGCACGAGCGTGACCCGGAGCAGTGCCCCGTTGCAATCGAGCGCCAACGCGAACTCGTCGCGCGAGACGCGCGTCAGCCCCAGGGTCTCCACATAGAACATCTCCGAGACGTCCAGGTCGGTGCTGGCCACAAAACTCACGAGCTCACCCTGAAGACTCATGGATCAACTGTGCCCCGCGCACCTGCGCGCAGGCAAGAGCGCGGGGTCACCCACACCGGTATCCCGTGACCCGGGGCACACGGACGGAGGAGCGCAAGTTAACGTCGATTCGACAGGTCGTCTCGCACCGGAATGAGGAACTCGCGTGTCTGCTCCAATGTCAGAGAAGAAGGGCCCCCTCGCGGGCATTCGCGTCGTCGAATTCGCAGGCCTCGGACCGGGCCCGCACGCCGCCGCCCTCCTGGCCGATCTCGGCGCCGACGTCGTCTGCGTCCAGCGTCCGGGCGTGATTCCGCCGGAGGGTCCGTACGACCAGATCCAGCGCGGCCGCCGCGTCGTCGAGGCCAACCTGAAGGACCCCGAGCAGGTCGAGAAGGTGCTCGGACTGATCGAGCGGGCCGACGTCGTGATCGAGGGATTCCGCCCCGGCGTCACCGAGCGCATGGGCCTGGGGCCCGACGTGTGCCTGGAGCGCAACGAGCGACTCGTGTACGGACGGATGACGGGCTGGGGCCAGGAGGGTCCGCTGGCCAGCGCCGCCGGCCACGACATCAACTACATCTCGCTGACCGGTGTCCTGCACGCCGTCGGGCGCAAGGGTGAGCGTCCCGTGCCGCCGCTCAACATGGTCGGCGACTTCGGCGGCGGTTCGATGTTCCTGATCTTCGGCATCCTGTCGGCGCTGGTCGAGCGCCAGTCGTCCGGCAAGGGCCAGGTCGTGGACGCGGCGATGGTCGACGGTGCGCTGGCCCTGTCCCACATGATGTGGGCGTTCCGCGGCCGCGGCGTCTGGTCCGACGAGCGCGGCGTCAACCTGCTCGACACCGGTGCGCCGTTCTACGACACCTACGAGACGTCCGACGGCAAGTACATGGCCGTCGGTGCGATCGAGCCGCAGTTCTACGCCCTGCTGCTCCAGGGCCTCGAACTCGACCCCGCCGAACTGCCGCAGCAGATGGACATGGCGTCGTGGCCGCAGATGAAGAAGGTCTTCGCGGAGAAGTTCCTGTCGAAGACCCGCGACGAGTGGGCTGCCGTCTTCCTCGGCACCGACGCCTGCGTCTCCCCCGTGCTGACGTTCGCGGAGGCGCCGTCCAACGAGCACATCGCCGCCCGCGGGTCGCTGATCGACCTCGACGGCGTCACCCAGCACGCCCCGGCGCCGCGGTTCTCCCGCACCCCCGCAGGCGCACCCACCCCGCCGGCCCGTGAGGGCGTCGACATCGACACCGTCTGGACCTGACAGGTGAGTGGCGAAGTGTGCCCCGGCACGCTTCGCCACGCACCTGATCAGACGACGAGGGACGGTTCCGCGAGCTCCCGGTCGACGGCCAGCGTCGCGTACGCCGCCGCGATACCGTCGACGCCGCGGCGCAACTCGTCCGACGTCCGCGCGTAGGGGAGCCGGACGAACCGCTCGAATGCACCCTCCACACCGAAGCGCGGTCCCGCCGCCAGCAGCACCCCGAAGTTGGGGGCCGTCGCTGCCAGCGCCGTCGACACCGGCGCGGGCATCCGCAGCCACAGCGACATCCCTCCCGAACCGATGGTCGGGATCCAGTCCGGGAGACGGTCGGCGAGTGCGTCGAGCATCGCGCTCCGCTGTTCGCGCAACTCCGCCCGGCGACGCGCGAGAACGAGTTCGTCGTCGGAGAGCAGATGCGCCGCCGCGAGCTGGTCCATCACCGGCGTACCCAGATCCACCGCGGCCCGCGCCCCGGCGAGCCGGGTGATCAGCGCCGGATCGGCCCGGATCCACCCGACGCGCAGCCCACCCCAGAACGATTTGGCAGCCGACCCGATCGTCACGACCTCCGACTTCGCCGCTCCCCTGCCGTGCGCCGCGACCGGGCCCGGCGACGGTTCGTCGAGCCACAGGTCGACCATCGTCTCGTCCACCACCAGCGTCATGCGGGTATCGCGCGCGATCCGCGCCAGCTCGGCCCGCCCCGGCGCATCGAGGCACAGTCCCGTGGGGTTGTGGAAATCCGGGATCAGGTACGCCATCCGGGCCGCCGTCTGCCGGGCCGCGCTCCGGATGCCGTCCAGATCCCACGCCCCGGACGCACCCCCCTCGGGGCGGACGGGAACCGGTACCGGACGCGCACCGACCCTGCGGATCGCCTCCAGCGCGTTAGGGTACGTGGGGTGATCGACCAGCACCCGTTCCCCGGGCGCCGTGAGCACGTTGAGGAGCAGCCGCAGCGCGTGCTGGGCACCCGACGTGACCATGATCTGCTCGGGTGAGGTCTCGAGACCCCGTGCCCGGTACCGGGCCGCGATCACGTCCCGCAGCGCGCCGATCCCGACCGGCTCCATGCCGTGAGTCGTGAGGAACTGTGGAAGTGATTGCAACGCATACGCGTACGCATGCTCGACTGCCTCGGCCGGCGCCGCCATCGCCGCGTAGCTGAGGTCGACCACCGCACTGTCCGAGCCCGGCTGGTGCGCCCGGAACATCAATCCGTTCTGCCGCGCCCCCAGCGGCAGCGCCACCGTGCTGCGCGACCCCTGACGGCTGAGGAGATAGCCCTCGTCCCGGAGCACCGAGTACGACGACGTGATCGTGGTCCGGCTCAATTCCAGCACCGACGCCAGTTCGCGCTCGCTCGGCAACGCGACACCCAGCGGGATGCGGCCGTCGTGCACGAGCAGGCGGATCCCGTCCGCGAGTGCCCGGTAGGCCGGCCGCGCCGCCGAGCGGCGACCGCTGTCGTCCTGCCAGTTACCGAGGTCCCTGGCCAGTGAGCGGGCTCCGAGCACACGAGTCATCATGCGGTCCAGTATCAACCACTTGGCTATTCATCTCCAAGCCAGTTGCGACGAAGCTCGGATCCATGACGACAGTGATCACCCTCGCGTGCATGGTCCTTCTGGCCGCGGCCGTGGCGCATTACGGCCCCAAAGAGGAAGGTAAAGGGCCTTTTCGCCTGGAGCAGTTCCGGGTCGGCGCCCCGCTCGGCGGGATCTTCCCCGACGAGCCGAGCAGTCCAGATTCTGCGGACTGGACCTCCCGCACGTGAGTGCGAAAGTGTGACCGGGGACGCCGCGGCACTCACGTCGGGGTCAGCGCGGCATCGGCACTCACGTCGGGGTCAGGGCGGCGGCGGCAGGACCCGAGTGAACAGCACCGCCCCGGCCGCGTCGAGGAGGTCCACCCGCAACTCCGACGTCTGCCCGTCGATGAACACCTCGCCGAAGTGCTGGTATCCGTCGAGCGGCGACGAGTTGGGTGCCGGCGGTGCGTGCACGAACACTGCCTCGGGGCCGAACGTGGCGTCGAGATCGTTGGGACCGAACCCGCCCGCGTTGAGCGGCCCGGACACGAACTCCCAGAACTCGTCGAAATCCTGGTACGCGGCACGCTCGGGCGAGTAGCGGTGCGCGGCGGTGTAGTGCACGTCCGCCGTGAGCCAGACGGTCCCGGTGATCCGGCCCGCCTTGATCGCCGACAGGACCTGGGCGATCTCCGATTCCCGCCCGGAGGGCCGACCCGGTTCCCGGTTCGCGACACCCTCGAACGCCGTGTCGCCGTCCGGGACCACCACGCCGAGTGGAAGGTCGTTGGCGATGATCTTCCATGTCGCCGTCGACACACCGAGTTCACGGATCAGCCAGTCCTTTTGCGCCGCACCGAGAATCTGACCGACCGCACCCGTGTTGGTCCCGTTCGCGTCCTTGTAGGTGCGCATGTCGAGGACGAAGACGTCGAGCAGTGGCCCGTAGCCCATCTTGCGGTACACCCGACCGTCGACCGCCTCGGCCGGCTCGATCGGCAGCCACTCGTGGTACGCCTGGAATGCCCTCTGCGCCAGCACGTCCACGTTCTTCTCCGTGTACGCATCGAGGTCGAGCACCTCACCGGGGTACCAGTTGTTCACGGTCTCGTGGTCGTCCCACTGAACAATCTGCGCCACAGACGAATTGAACCTGCGGTAGTTGTCGTCGGTGAGGTTGTACGCGTACTGGCCGCGGTATTGGTCCAGCGTCTGCGCGACCGCGGCCTTCGCCTCGCTGACCGTGTTCCGCCACACGCGTCCATCCGGCAACGTGACCGACTCCTTCAGCGGGCCGTCCGCGTAGACGACGTCGCCTGAGTGCAGGAACAGGTGCGGGTCCCGCGACGCCATCGTGTCGAAGATCCGCATTCCCCCGACGTCCGGGTTGATCCCGTATCCCTGACCCGCCGTGTCTCCCGACCACTGCAACCGAATGTCGCCGGGTGCGCTCGGAGCGGTGCGGAAGACGCCCGTCACCCCTTCCGACGTCGCGCCGTCGTCGCCTTCGAGGGTCACACGGTAGTGCACCTGCTGCCCGGCGGGTAGTCCGGTCAGCCGCAGCCGGCCGGTGCCGTCCGTGTCCGGGGTGAGCAGCCCGCCCTCGTGACGCACCGGGTCGGTGAACGACTCGGTGGCGGAGGTCTCCACGATCATCGTCGCTGGACGGTCGGATCGCGCCCAGACGAGTGCGCCGTCGGCTCGCACGTCCCCGGCCGCGACACCGTGCGTCAGGCTCGGCCGGTCGCGGACCAGCGCCGGGCCCGAACCGCCGGAGCACGCCGCCGCAGGAACGGCGAGCAATCCGAGCGCGGTGGAGCGGAGCAGGGTACGGCGGGACAAATACACGGAACATCTCCTCGGTCGGCGAACCTCGAGGATGTCCAACCGCGGTCAACGGAAGGTGAACGTCGGATGTGGCAGGCATACTGGATTGGTGACCACAGGAATCGCCCTGTTCGACACTGCTCTCGGCACCTGCGCCATCGCCTGGCGGGCCGCCGGGATCGTGGGCGTGCAACTGCCGGAAGGCTCGCCCGAGGCCACCTGGCAGCGTCTCGAACGCTGCTTCCCGGATGCGGTCGAGCACCAGCCGCCGGCCCCGGTCCAGCAGGCCCTCGACGGGATACGCGACCACCTCGGCGGCGCTCTCGACGATCTGCGGTGGATCGACCTCGACTTCGAGGGTGTCCCCGAATTCGACTGCGCCGTATACGACATCACCCGCGGCATCGACCCGGGCAACACCCTCACCTACGGCGACATCGCGGCCGAACTCGGCAAGCCCCATGCCGCGCAGGCCGTCGGCCAGGCCCTCGGCCGCAATCCGTTGCCGATCGTGATCCCCTGCCATCGCGTCCTCGCCGCCGGTGGACAGGTGGGCGGCTTCTCCGCGGGAGCGGGCACACTCACCAAACGCGAACTGCTCGCGCTCGAGCACACCCCGGGTTTCGACGACCCGGTGCTGTTCTGACCGGATGCGGCAGAGCCCTGCCCGGCCGCGGTACGGCGCTGCTCGGCCTCGGTGTGTCGCTGCTCGGCCTCGGTGGGTCGCCGAATGTCACCGTGGTTCAGTTCGACTGAACCGCGGTGTCATCGGGCGGTGAGCGTCCGTCGACGGGTCGGCGAGTTCGCGCGCCATCGCGCTCGCCGCCGCCATCCGGTCGCCGTCGGGAACCCGGAGCGTCCGGACCACCGGCTGATCCAGTCCGGTGGCGTGGGCACAGCCGAGCACGAACGCCTGCCCACCGGCGACGATCGCCCGTTCCACGGCGTGGACGAACGCGTCGACCGTCGACCTCCGGTCACCCTCGAAGACCGAGACACCGAGATCCGTCGAGACCACTGCCATACACCTGCCTGCGTCCGACGGGTCGCGACGAGAACCGAATGTCTCCAGCACGGCGGCCGCGGCGTGGAAGCTGTCGTACCACCCGCCGACGGGTGCACGAGTGGTCGCTTCGACAGTCCTGATCATCGGTTCGAATGTATCTCGACTCGTCGAATGTCGCATCGGTGCAGTTCAACTGGACCGATGCGACATTCGGCGAAGGACGAGCGGGCTACCGCACCACGTCGCGGCGGACGATGGTCTCGTCGCGGCCGGGGCCGACGCCGATGCAGGAGATGTACGCGCCCGACAGCTCCTCCAGACGCAGAACGTAGTTCTGTGCGTTCTTCGGCAGTTCCTCGAAGGTCCGGGCGTGGGAGATGTCTTCCCACCAGCCGGGCATTTCTTCGTAGATCGGCTTCGCGTGATGAACGTCGGACTGCGACATAGGCATCTCGTCGTACCGGACACCGTCGACGTCGTAGCCGACGCAGATCGGGATGGTGTCGAGGCTGCTCAGCACGTCGAGCTTGGTGAGGAAGTAGTCGGTGATGCCGTTGACACGCGTTGCGTAACGGGCGATCACGGCGTCGAACCAGCCGGTGCGACGGGCACGGCCGGTGGTGACACCCACCTCGCCGCCGGTCTTGGCCAGGTATTCACCGTTCTGGTCGAACAGTTCGGTCGGGAACGGGCCCGACCCCACCCGCGTGGTGTACGCCTTGAGGATGCCCAGCACCGTGGTGATCCTGGTCGGTCCGATGCCCGAACCGACCGCTGCGCCACCGGACGTCGGGTTGGACGAGGTCACGTAGGGATAGGTGCCGTGATCGACGTCGAGGAGCGTGCCCTGTGAGCCCTCCAGCAACACCGTCTCGCCGCGCTCGAGAGCCTGGTTGAGCTGCAGTCGCGTGTCGGCGATGCGGTGCTTGAAACCCTCGGCCTGCTCGAGCACCTCGTCGACGACCTGCTGCGGGTCGAGGGCCTTGCGGTTGTAGATCTTGACGAGCACCTGGTTCTTGAACTCGAGCGCCGCCTCGACCTTCTGGGTGAGGATCTTCTCGTCCAGGACGTCCTGCACGCGAACGCCGACACGGGCGATCTTGTCCTGGTAGCAGGGCCCGATACCGCGTCCGGTGGTGCCGATCTTCTTGGCCCCGAGGAAGCGTTCGGTGACCTTGTCGATGGCGACGTGGTACGGCATGATCAGGTGCGCGTCGGCCGAGAGCAGCAGGCGGCTGGTATCCACGCCCCGCTCGTCGAGTCCGGCGAGTTCGGTGAGCAGCACTCCCGGGTCCACCACGACGCCGTTGCCGATGACGTTCGTGACGCCCGGCGTGAGGATTCCGGACGGAATCAGATGCAGCGCGAACTTGTCGCCGTTGGGAAGAACCACGGTGTGTCCGGCGTTGTTACCGCCCTGGTAGCGCACCACCCACTGCAGGCGTCCGCCCAGTAGATCGGTAGCTTTGCCCTTGCCCTCGTCGCCCCACTGGGCGCCGATCAGGACGATTGCCGGCATGACGTTGTCTCCTACGGTCGACGTACAGTCGTATCCGACTGCGTGGTCCTGCCGTTCGTAGGCAGTGGCCGGGGGAACAGTCTAGCCGAGGGCCCGGAGAACAGACCCCACAGTCCGGCAGCGGAGGCCAACTGGGGCGTGCCACTAGGATGATCCGAAAGGGAAGCTGCGGAAATCGCGGCGGGACATCCGGGCGAGGAGTGGCGTTGACCCCCGTAGTGCTCATTTGCGGCGACGTGCCGCTTCCCCTGCCTCTGGGATCCATTTCGGCCTCGAGCGCACCCACCGTTCCGGACAAGGACGACTTCGACGAGGTCTTCTCCAAACTGCAGGTGGTCACGGAACCGCGACTGATCGTGGTGGGCAGCGACGCCGCCCTCGCCGCCACCCTGACCCGATTGATGCGCACCGAACGCCTGCACATCGAACTGGCCTACGTCGCCGAGCATCGTTCGGACGCCACCGACGCCTACCACCTGTCCGCCGGCGCCCGCGGAGCCCGCACCGCGCTGAAGGGGACGGCCAAGCCGGTCCCACTCGTCCGCGACGACGCGGGGATCGCGCTCGTCGGACGCGCCACCGTCACGGGCCCCGGCGCCGAACCGCTCGTCGGCGAGTCCTACGTCGACGACACCCGGTTGTTCTCCGGCACGACGACGAGCATGACCGTCACCCCGACCCCTCGGATGCCCGGCCTGCGCGCGTCGGTCGAACCACGCCGGCGCTGGCTACCGCGCCGCTGGGTGGAAGGTCGCGCGGTGCAACTCGGCTCACCCGCCGCGGCAGTCACCCGTGACGGCGTCCCCAACCCCCGCGACGTCAAACGGTCGACGTTCTACCGCCACGACCAAGAGTGGTTGCTGGTGCGATGAACCTGCCCAGGGCGCGGACCACCGCGGTCCGTCCCAGCCCGGTCTTCCTCCTGGTCGTCGCTGTCGCAGTCGCCGGCGGTGTTCTCGCCTGGCGGGCCGGACTGCAGTCGGTTCTCGGACACGTCGGGGTGTTCCTGCTGGTGGTCGCGGGATGGGTGGTGACCCTCTGCCTGCACGAGTTCGCGCACGCGTACACCGCGTGGCGGCACGGCGACACCGACGTCGAGGTCCGCGGCTACCTCACCCTCAACCCGGTGAAATACAGCCACCCACTGCTGTCGATCGGCCTGCCGGTGCTGTTCATCGCACTCGGCGGGATCGGGTTGCCCGGCGGTGCGGTGTACCTGCGTACCGGGTTGTTTCCACCGAAGGTCCAGGCACGGGTGTCGCTGGCCGGGCCCGCGGTGAACCTGGTGTCGGCGATCGTCCTGCTCGCCGTGATCCGCTCGTTCGGTCTGGACGGCCACCACACCGTGTTCTGGGCGGGACTGAGCTTTCTCGCGTTCCTGCAGGTGATGGCCACGGTGCTCAACCTCCTGCCGGTCCCGGGACTCGACGGCTACGCCGCACTCGAGCCGTTCCTTCCGCCCCGCACCCGCAGGTCCGTCGACCAGTACAAGCCGTACGGACTGCTGATCCTCGTGGCGCTGCTGTTCGTGCCGTCGGTCAACGTGGTGTTCTTCGACGTCATCTACCGACTGTTCGAACTGTCCGGGGTGCCGGAGATCTACGCGCAGTACGGCAACCGACTGATGCGCTTCTGGCTCTGACCCGTGAGTACTTATTAACCGCCCGCGGTTAATAAGTACTCACAGGTGGGGCCGGCGCGCCTCCTCCTCGGTGAAGTTGGGCGTCAGCCGCAGGTCCCGCAACGGCACCTCCCGGTCCGGACTGCGGACCTCGACGCGCACGGGGTCACCGGTCGCGTCGTCACTCAGTCCGAGGGGCGGCCCGTACTCGGACTGAAGGTACTTGTCGCCCCACTGCATCAGCGCGAGGACGGCGGGCAGGAGGTCGCGTCCCTTCTCGGTAAGCACGTACTCGTACCGGGTGCGCTGCCCGGGCTCCTTGTACGGACTCCGCTCGAACAGGCCCTCCGTCGTCAATTCGCGCAGTCGTGCCGCCGCCACCGCCTCCGTGATGCCGACACGTTGCGCGAAGTCGTCGAATCGCGTGGTGCCGTAATACGCCTCCCGCAGGATCAGGACGGCCGAACGCGTGCCGACGACGTCCATCGCCTTGGCGATGGAGCAGTGCGTCGCCCGCCAGGTGTCGCGATCTGCGAGAAAGCCGTCCAGTCGTGCCGCATCCATGCCCTCATCGTAGCTGACTTGCTAATCGCATAGCCAGGTGTACAGTTCTGACTATGGCAAACAAAAGCCAGCACCCGTGAGTACTTGTCAACCGCGGGCGGTTGACAAGTACTCACAGCACCGAAAGGAATCTCATGAGAGACGCCGTCATCGTCGAGGCCGTCCGTACGCCGATCGGCAAGGGCAAGCCCTCGGGCGCCCTGCACGGAGCGCATCCCGTCGACCTCCTCGCCCACAGCCTGTCGGCCCTCGTCGAGCGCACGGGAATCGATCCCGCACTGATCGACGACGTCATCGGTGGCACCGTCACCCAGGTCGGCGACCAGAGCCAGAACATCACGCGCAGTGCACTTCTCGCCGCGGGGTATCCCGAATCCGTACCCGGCACGACCGTCGACCGTCAGTGCGGCAGCAGCCAGCAGGCCGTCCACTTCGCCGCGCAGGGCGTGATGTCCGGCGCCTACGACATCGTCGTCGCCGCCGGCGTCGAATCGATGGGCCGGGTTCCGATGGGGTCCAGTGCCGTCGGCCGCGAATCGATGGGTGCAGGTTTCGAACGCCGCTACCCCGACGGGCTCGTCCCGCAGGGCATCAGCGCCGAACTCATCGCCGCCCGGTGGGGTCTCTCACGCACCCGGCTCGACGAGTTCGCCGCGCACAGCCACCAGAAGGCCGCGGCGGCAACGAGCGCCGGAAACTTCGCGAAGGAACTCGCCGTCCTTCCCGAGTTGAGCGTCGACGAGGCCATCCGCCCGGACACGACCCTGGATGCACTCGCCGGCCTGCAACCCGCGTTCCGCAGCGACACCTACTCCACGAGGTTCCCTCAGATCGAGTGGTCGATTACCGCGGGCAACAGCAGTCCCCTGTCGGACGGCAGCGCGGCGCTCATGATCACCACGAGCGAGATCGCGGCACGCCTGGGACTGCGACCCCTGGCCCGGCTCCACAGCTTTGCCGTCGTCGGTGACGACCCGCTGATGATGCTCACCGCCGTCGTTCCCGCGACGCGCAAGGTGCTCCAGCGCAGCGGCCTCGACATCTCGGACATCGACCTGTTCGAGGTCAACGAGGCCTTCGCGTCGGTGGTCCTGGCCTGGGCGGCCGACACGGGGGCAGACCTGGATCGGGTCAACGTGCACGGCGGCGCCCTCGCGCTCGGACATCCCCTCGGGGCCAGCGGCGCGCGGCTCATGACCACGCTGGTGAACGTCATGGAACAGCGCGGGGCCCGGTTCGGTCTGCAGACCATGTGCGAGGCCGGCGGACTCGCCAACGCCACGGTGCTCGAACGCCTCTGACGAAGCCCGGACGGCCGGCTCAGCCGTTTCGGCTTGTGATCGCCTCTCCCACCGCACGGAGCGATGTCCGCAGCGAGTGCGGTTGGAGCACCTCGACTCCCCCGCCGAGAGCGGTCAGCTGGTCGAGTGCCACGTCCTCGGCCTCGAGCACCAGGTCGACGGTCACCCAGCCGTCGTCGTCCGGCGGACCGGGTTCGACGCGCGCGGCCTCCACTCCGACGACCCGGTGCAGCCGGCGCCACGACGCGGGTGACAGCCGCACTCGGCATCCGAATCTCAGGAGAGCGCGATCGAATTCGGCCGTCGAGGCCGTCCACCACGCGCCGAGGTCGAAGTGTTCGGGCCGCGTCGCCGACTGCTCGAGCACGGCGACGGCACCGATTCGCGACACCCGGTACGACAGCGTCCGTCCGCGGTGCTGCGCGACGAGATACCAGACGCCGGCCTTCGCGACTAGGCCCAGCGGGTCGAGTGTCCTTGCCGCCGAACGGCTTCCTTTGCGATAGCGAATGGCGAGACGTCGCCCCTCGAGCACCGCGGACGCGACCACCGGAAGGTGACCGTGGTCGCGCGGCGCGTCGAACCAGCCGGGAGCGTCGACGTACAGCCGATCCCGCCACAGCCGGGCCCCGGCACGCAGCGGAACCGGCAACGCCCCCAACAGCTTCGACTGCGCCGCCGCGGTGACGTCGCGCAGGCCGAGGTCGTCGGCGATCGACGGGACACCCAGCAGCATCAGCGCGGACGTCTCCTCCCCCGTCATCCCGCCGAGTTTCGACTGCCAGCCGTCGAGCAACCGGATTCCGCCGCCGGGGCCGCTCTCCGTCCACAACGGGACCCCGGCCACCGACAACGCCGTGACGTCGCGATACACCGTGCGGACGGAGACGCCGAGTTCGTCCGCCAATTGCTGGGCGGTGGCGCCGCGACTGCCCTCCAAGCGGAGCATCACCTCGACGAGCCGACTCGAACGCATACCTCGAGTCTAGAGATAATCCCTGACAGTAGATGTCAGGGATAGGAGCGCACACTGGTCGGCATGACCAATTGGACGCAGTTCGAAACCGAAGCACCCGACCTCGCCAAGGCCGTCGCCGCACGCTTCGACGCCCACAAGCACCACGTGCTGGCGACACTCCGCAGGGACGGCTCACCGAGGGTGAGCGGCACGGAGGTCGAGTTCTACGAAGGCGCGCTGCTGCTCGGTTCGATGGTCGGCGCACGCAAAGTGCGGGACCTGCAACGCGATCCGCGGTTCTCTCTGCACGCCAACCCCGGTCACCACACGATGGAGGGTGGCGACGCCAAGATCAGTGGCCGCGCAACGGAGATCCTCGGGGAGCGCAAGCAGCAGATCGTCGACCACTACCCGGACGAGATCCCCGAGGCGGACGTCTTCGAGCTCGGCCTCGACGAGGTAGTGCTCACCACCGTCGACGGCGACCACCTGTACGTCGACCTGTGGCGGCCGGGCGCCGGAGTCACCCGCTTCACGAAATGACGGTCACTGCAAGACGGCGAATCCGAAGCCGAGGGTGCACGCTTCCGCAGGCCCCGCCGGACCGTCCGGATCGTAGGTTCCGCCGGGGACGAGGTGGGCGGTCAAACCGGGCAGTTCCTTACTCGACGCCATTGCCGTCCGCCAACGGCCCGGACGTGCCGATCGTCGGGCGCCTGGCCGATGTTCAGGTACGTCACCTGGGCGTCGGGCATGAACGGCGCGGCCGAGGCGGCGGCCGGTGCTGCGAAGAGGGCGGCAACGGCGACGGGTCGTGTGAACGCTGCGAGAGTG
Organism: Rhodococcus sp. NPDC056960; assembly: GCF_042674125.1. NCBI lineage: Bacteria > Bacillati > Actinomycetota > Actinomycetes > Mycobacteriales > Nocardiaceae > Rhodococcus > Rhodococcus sp. NPDC056960. The sequence continues at coordinate 87,309 of NZ_JBHURF010000012.1, forward strand.
GACATGATGTTCCCTTCCGTAAGTCGTCCCACGGCGATTGCCCGTCGCGATTCCGGACGAAACGGACAGGGACCCTACCAGGTGACGTTCTCGGCGCAGTGTCGCCCGTTGGCGGTGGATTCGACCTGGACCGTCGCGTGCGACAGTTGATGACTCTCCAGGATCGTCCGCGCGGATTCGAGGACCGCGGACGAGTCGGCATCGGTCGTGAGATGGACGGTGGCGACGTCCATTCCCGTGGTGAGCGTCCACACGTGGAGATCGTGCACGCCGGTGACGCCGGGCAGCGCTTCGAGGTCGGCCTGCACGCCCTCGACGTCGACGTCGGCCGGGGAGGCCTGGGTGAGGATGCGCAGTGATGCGGCGGCCAGTTTCATCGCCCGCGGTACCACCCACAGCGAGATCAGGACACCGACGATGATGTCGGCGTAGGTCCAGTTGAACAACAGCACGAGGGCGCCGGCGATGAGCACGCCGACACTGCCGACCGCGTCCGCGAGCACCTCGAGGTACGCGCCGCGGACTGCGAGGCTGTCCTTGGAATCGGCGCGCAGCATCAGCATCACCACGAGATTCGCGGCGAGACCGGCGGCGGCGGTGAGGATGAGCGCCAATCCGGGAAGTTCGGGTGCGTCGCCGATGCGCGAGATCGCCTCGTAGAACACCCAGATCGCGACGGCGAGCAGCATCGCGGCGTTGGCCATGGCGGTGAGCACTTCGGCGCGGTGCCAGCCGAACGTCCGGGCCGCGGTGGCACTGCCCTTGCGGGCCAGGAGGAGTGCGACGAGCCCCATCGACATGCCGACGACGTCGGTGAGCATGTGCCCGGCGTCGGCGAGCAGCGACAGCGAGTTGACGGCCAGACCGACACCGGCCTCGAGGAACAGGAACGCGATGAGAATGACGAGGGCCACCGCCATGCGACGGATCCGCGCGCGAGACGGCCCTACCTCACCGCCGCCTTGCGTGTGGCCGTGTGAATGGCCGTGTCCGACTCCCATGCCTGAGCCTCCTCCCGAGTTGTGCCGATCATATGCGTACATGCGCATATGCTCAACAGAGCGCGCGGCGGGTCAGAGTTCGGGACGGTACGCGGGCTTCTCCACGGTCGGCGGCAGGGTGGCGATGGCCGAGATCCGCTTCAGGCCCGCCACCTGCAGGAGGTCGACGGTCAGCGACCGGATCTGCGCGAACACGACGGTGGCCGACAACCCCGCATTCTCGACCAGTTCCGGTTTCAACCCGGACGCGACCGAACGCAGCACCCGCGCCGCCTCGGCCTGATCGGGTTGCTGCCCCGGATCGGCGAGCGCCATCAGCCGCAGGGTCTCCAGGGCGTGGGCGAGTTTCTCCACCTGGTCGACGAGCCGCGGGTTGAGGATCTCGTCGTCGCGCACCAACGAGAGTGAACGCCGCGCCAGCACCCGGATGTTGCGAAGTGCGTTGTCGAGTGGGTCCGCGGCGGCGGTCAACCGTTCGAGTCGGCCGCGGGTGTTCCAGTACAACGGCGAGATGCGGCTGATCTCCCGGCCGCCGGCAAGGTGGGTCCGCAGGGTGTCGATGGACGCCTGCGTGGCCCGCGCCTTCTTCAGCGCCTCCTCGATGGGTTTGTCGTCGTTGGCCACCAACCCGTCGGCCACCAACTGCATCACCTCGGACGAGGTTCCGAGGATGTTGGCGGCATACTTTCGGGCCCGGCCCACGGGGTGCGTGGGAATCAGCGCGACCACGGCGATGCCCACCAGACCACCGGTCAGGGCGTCCACCATCCGGTTGATGCCCGCGGCGCCCCCGGGCGGCAGGAGCGTCGCCACGAGCACCGCGGAGTTGCCCGCCTGCATCGAGAAGATCGGGCCGCTGTTCAGCAACACCGCCGCCGACATCGCCAGCACCACGACGAGCGTGATCTGCCAGGCGCCGCTCCCGATGAAGGAGACGATGAGGTCACCGACCCCGATCCCGATCGTGACCCCGGCCACCAGCTCGACGGAACGCCGCAGGCGGGCACCGAGGGACAAACCCAGCGACACCACCGCCGCGATCGGCGCGAAGAACGGCGTCGGGTGACCGATCACCACCGTCGCCACCCACCACGCGGCGCCGGCCGCCACCGCACACTGCACGATGGGCAGCGCCGACACCCGCAGCCGCTGGGCCGAGGTCCTCAGTCCGTCGCGGCTGCGGAGTTTCGCCGAGCTGAGGGCGTTACCCGACGCCAAGCGCTTCGGCAGCTCGGGGATCGCAGTCCTCGAGGAGGTCGAGGCAGCGCGCGTACTCGTCCGTCTCGCCGATCGCCTTCGCCGCCTTCGCCAGGACGGCGACGCAGCGGAGGAATCCCCGGTTGGGTTCGTGGCCGTAGGGCACCGGGCCGAAACCCTTCCAGCCGTTGCGACGCAGCTGGTCGAGACCACGGTGGTACCCGGTGCGTGCGTACGCGTAGGCGGCGATGGTCTCGTCCGCGTTGAAGGCCGCCTCGGCCAGGTACGCCCACGCGATCGATGCAGTGGGATGGGCGGCTGCCACAGAAGCAGGATCCTCGTGGTTCAACAGGGCCGACTCGGCCTCGTCGTCCCCGGGAAGCAGCGTGGGCTGTGGTCCGAGAAGGTCACCGAAAGACGTCATGCGCCCATTGTGCCCCCGACGCGGCGCCGTCACTGCGTCGGCCCGCGTCCGCGACGCGGCCTCTCGCGGTCTCCGGCGACGCAGGTAGTCGATAGGCTGCCCCCAACGTTCATTTCTCTGCAGACCGAGGGGCAGCGCGTGCAGGACCCGAAGAAAGACGAATCGACTCAGAAGCCGGCGTCGGACACACCGTCCGCCGCGGCCGAGACACCCGCGAAGTCGGCGGGGGGCACCGAGCCCACCGCACCCACGCCGAAGTCGCCGGAGCCGAAGCCCCCGCAGAAGAAGGTTCCCGAGAAGGCAGTCGGGCCGAAACCCGAGGAACCGCTCCCGCCGCTGCCCAAGCCTCCGTCACCGCGCCCGCAGGCGGCGAAACCTGACGATAAGACGTCCGAGGCCGCCACGACGGCGATCCCCATGCAGAAGGGCTCGCCCGCGTCGGCCGACGCCGCGACCACGAAGATGCACCGCGCGCCGACCGCGCAGAACCCGCAGGCGCAGAGGCAATCGAAGCCTGCGTCCGACGCGGAGACGGTCGCGATCCCCGTGACGAAGCCCGCGGTCCCGGCGACGCCTCCGCCGCCCCGGCCCGCCGCCGCCCAAGCGAGCCGGCCCCAGCCCCAGCAGCCGCAGAGCGCGCGGCCCGTACCGCCGCCACCCGCGCCCCCGAAGGCCGCCCCGCAGCGGGTGCTGCCACCTCAGCAGAGCGCACCGCAGCGTGTCGCCGCGGCCGAGAAGCCGCAAAAGAAGCACGGGAAGGCGTGGCTGTTCGCCGCGATCGCCGCCGGCGTGATCGTCGTCGCCGCCATCGCCGTCGCCGGTGTGGTGGTCTACAACAACAACCGGGCCGAGAACTCCCCCGAGGCCCAGGTGCAGGGCACGATCGACACGTTCGTCGCGGCACTCACCCAGGGCGATCTGGCGACGCTGCGCACCAGCACCTGCGGCAGCCTCGCCGAGTACTACCAGGGCCTTTCCGATCAGGACTTCGCCGAGGTCCACCAGGTTGCCGTCACGCAGCAGAACATTCCGGTGGTCGGCGGCGTCGACGCCGTGCAGATCACCGGCGACACCGCCATCGCCCAGGTGAAGGCCCACACGGCCGCCAACCCCGGCGAGCAGTCGTGGCGCACGTTCAACCTCGAAAAGGTCGACGGCACCTGGAAGATCTGCGACCCACGATAGAAACGCCTGTGCGCCTTTCCGGTAGCGGGAACTACCAGAAAGGCGCACGAGCGCGAAGCGCCTATCCGGAGACGGAGCGTCCCGCGGACTTGAGGTCGTTGCAGGCCTCGATGACGCGGGCCGTCATGCCGGCCTCGGCCTTCTTCAGGTAGCTGCGGGGGTCGTAGACCTTCTTGTTGCCGACCTCGCCGTCGACCTTCAGGACACCGTCGTAGTTGCCGAACATGTGGCCGACGATCGGACGGGTGAACGCGTACTGGGTGTCGGTGTCGACGTTCATCTTGACGACGCCGTAGTTCAGCGCAGCCTCGATCTCCGACTTCAGCGAACCCGAGCCGCCGTGGAAGACGAAGTCGAACGGCTGCGAGGTGTCGGACAGACCCAGCTTGGCGGCGGCGACCTTCTGGCCGGTCTCGAGCACCTCGGGGCGCAGCTTCACGTTGCCCGGCTTGTAGACGCCGTGCACGTTGCCGAACGTGGCGGCCAGCAGGTACTTGCCGTTCTCGCCGGTGCCGAGCGCGTCGACGGTCTTCTCGAAGTCCTCGGGCGAGGTGTACAGCTTGTCGTTGATCTCGGCTTCCACACCGTCCTCTTCACCACCGACGACGCCGATCTCGACCTCGAGGATGATGTTCGCGGCCTTGGCCTTCGCGAGGAGTTCCTGGGCGATCTTCAGGTTCTCGTCGATCGGCACGGCCGAGCCGTCCCACATGTGGGACTGGAACAGCGGGTTGCGGCCGGCCTCGACGCGCTGGCGGGAGATCTCCAGCAGCGGCCGGACGAACGTGTCGAGCTTGTCCTTCGGGCAGTGATCTGTGTGCAGGGCGATCGTGACGTCGTACTTCGCGGCGATCACGTGAGCGAACTCGGCGAGTGCGACCGCGCCGGTCACCATGTCCTTGACGCCCAGGCCCGAACCGAACTCGGCGCCACCCGTCGAGAACTGGATGATGCCGTCGCTGCCGGCATCCGCGAAGCCCTTGATGGCGGCGTTGATGGTTTCGGAAGAAGTGCAGTTGATGGCGGGGAAGGCAAAGGAGTGCTCCTTGGCCCGACCAAGCATCTCGGCGTAGACCTCGGGAGTCGCGATAGGCACGGCGGCAGTCCTCCATAAAGTGTCGATTTCGGCGCGCGCGATCAGCGCAGCGCGCGATGTGGTCCTAGCAGTATGGCAATACCGGTAGCGTACGTCTCCCGGTGGCTGTCGCGGCACCTTCGTTTCGGCGCGTCCGCGACACGACGGAAACTCCATGACCTGCAGTATTCCGACAGACGGGGAATACGCCGGTACGCTGAGGGCCGTGATTGTGCAGGCAGCATCGGATTCCGTGACCAACCTCGCGTTGTTGCCGGGATTCCTCGACCCGGTGAACCTCCTCAACTCCTTCGGCACCTGGGTGCTCGTCGGACTCCTCGCGGTCGTCTTCATCGAGTCGGGATTGTTGTTCCCCCTGCTCCCCGGCGACTCGCTCCTCTTCACCGCCGGTCTCATCGCGGCGTCGAAGTCGACGGAGATCGAACCGTTCGCCCCCATCGGGGTGCTGCTGGTCCTGATCCCGATCGCCGCCATCCTCGGCGACCAGGTGGGCTTCTTCATCGGCAGCAAGGGCGGCACCGCCCTGTTCAAGAGCAACGACGCACGCTTCTTCAAGAAGAAGTACATCGACGAGTCGCACGCCTTCTTCGAGAAGCACGGCCCGATCACGATCATCCTGGCCCGGTTCGTTCCGATCGTGCGCACGTTCGCGCCGGTCGTCGCGGGTGCGTCGCGGATGAAGTACTCGCTGTTCCTCACGTACAACATCGTCGGCGGCATCCTGTGGGGAGCCGGCGTGACGATGCTGGGCTACCTGCTCGGGCAGATCGAGTTCATCCGCGACCACGTCGACGTCATCTTCCTGCTGATCGTCCTCGTGTCCGTTCTCCCGATCGTCATCGAGGTGGGCAAGCGCATCCTGAAGGCCCGCCGGAGCGGTGACGACGCCCCGGCGGAGAACGCGCAGCCCGTCACCACCCCCACCGATCCCACCTCCTGAAACCGATCGGGGTAACGCACCGACGATGGTTATCACGGCATCAGGGAGCTTCGGGCCTCTCGTCTCGGCCGGTCCAGCGCTGGTCTGGGTCGTCGTCCTCGCGTTCGTGTTCATCGAATGCGCCGTGATCCTGGGGCTGTTCCTGCCCGGCGACTCCATGCTGATCACCGCCGGAATCGTGCTGGCCAACCACGCGACCGGCGCCGGCCACGTGTGGGCGCTGTCGGTCGGGGCGATGATCGCCGCCATCTGCGGTAACCAGGTGGGGTATGTCATCGGTCACCGCACCGGCAACCGCATCCACGCCCGCAAGGGCGGGAAGTATCTCAACTACACCAACCTGCACAAGGTCAACGTCCTGCTGGAGAAGCACGGATTCTGGGCGGTGCTCGTCGCCCGCTGGATTCCGTGGATCCGCACCCTGTGCCCGCTGGTCGCCGGTGCGGCCAAGATGAACCACACCAAGTACACGATCGCCAGCACCATCGGCGCCGTCTTCTGGGCGCCCGTCCTGCTGCTCATCGGCTTCTACTTCGGCTCGTTCCTCGACCGGGTGTCGTGGCTGATGCCGGCCGTGCTCGCCGGGATGATCGCGCTGCTCGTGATCGGCACCGCCCTCGGGGTGTGGCACTACCGGCAGGAGATGGCGCGGCCACCCGAAGACGTGGCCGTCGAGGAAGTCCTCGACTAGCACCGGGCACTCCCCCCGGCATGCGCCGGGTGCGCCCACGCCGGCGCCCGATGTCACATCCGTCTACTCGAACGGAACGAATGCGACATCGGGCGCGAAAAATACACCGCTACTGCGCGACGGCGCCCGGCACCTCCGCGTACTGACTCTCGGGACGCGGCAGTCCGAAATGATCGCGCAGGGTGGTGCCCGAGTACTCGGTGCGGAACAGTCCGCGCTCCTGCAGAATCGGGACCACTTTCGCCGCGAACACCTCGAGCCCGCCCGGGTAGTACGGCGGCATGACGTTGAAACCGTCGGCGGCGCCCTGGGTGAACCACTCCTCGATGGTGTCGGCAACCTGCACCGGCGTCCCGACGACCACCCGGTGCCCGCGCGCACCGGCCAGACGATGCAGCAGTCCGCGCAGGGTCGGGTTCTCCCGCTCGACGATCCCGGCGATCACCTGCAGGCGGCTCTGCTGGTTGTCCGTGACGTCACCGGCGTCCCCGAACAGTCCGGCAGGCACGGGGACGTCGAGATCGAGGTGCCGCACGCTCGAACCCGTGAGGCTCTCGAGTTGGGCGAGCCCGTACTCGGGTGACGTGAGTTCGTTGAACTCCCGCTCCAGTTCGCGGGCCTCGGCCTCGGTGTCGCCGAGGAACGGGCTGATGCCGGGCAGGACCTTCACGTGCTCCGGGTTGCGGCCGTACTGCGTTGCGCGTGCCTTGACGTCCGCGTAGAACGCCTGCCCGTCCGACAGTCGCTGGTGCGCGGTGAAGATGGCCTCCGCGTACTGGCCCGCGAATGCGCGCCCCTCGTTGGACGCACCCGCCTGCACCAGTACCGGATGTCCCTGCGGTGAGCGGGGTGCGTTGAACGGTCCGCGCACCCGCAGGTGCCGGCCGACGTAGTTGATCTCGTGGATCTTGGACGGATCCGCGTAGATTCCTGCGGCCTTGTCGATCAGGACGGCGTCGTCTTCCCAGCTGTCCCACAGCTTGACCGTCGCGTCGACGAATTCCCGCGCCCGCGCGTAGCGGTCGGCGTGATCGGGGTGGCTGGGCAGTCCGAAATTGGCCGCCGCCAGGTCGGTGCCGGTGGTCACGATGTTCCAGCCGGCCCGGCCGCGGGAGATGTGGTCGAGGGAGGCGAAGAGCCGCGCCAGGTTGTAGGGCTCGAAATACGTCGTGGACGCGGTCGCGATCAGCCCGATCCGCTCGGTGGCGGTCGCGATGGCGGTCAGCAGGGTGATGGGCTCGAGCGCTCCGGCGGCACCGTGTTCGACGTCGCTGCGCAGGGCCGGTCCGTCGGCGAAGAAGATCGCGTCCAGCTTCGCGGCCTCCGCGGTCCGCGCGATGTCCTGGAAGTAGGTGACGTCATACAGCCGTTCGGGCGTGGTGAGCGGGTGACGCCACGCCGATTCGTGGTGCCCGGCCGGGTAGATGAACGCATTGAGACTCAGCTGCCGCTGTTGATCTGACATGACGATCTGTCTAACAGCGGCGGCACCGCGCGGATACGGTTAAGTTTCGCGTGATTCGAACGGTCGCCTACCGGCGCGGATACCCCGCAGCCGACACCATGTGCGCGGCCTCCATCAGCATCCAGCCACCGAGCTGGACGGACAGGTCGCGTTCCGGGATGCCCGACGACCGGACGGTGCCGCCGGTGAACGTCGCGATGCCGCCGTTCAGCCCGGGCAGTTGTGCCTGCTCGGTCCAGTCGTGTCCGAACAGCGGCTGCCCCTCGATCTGCAGCCGGTTCGCCCACGCCGCCTCCGCTGACGACAGCACGAGCTGGGCGGCGATCTCCCGCGCCCGGATGTCGGACGGCGATTCCCACGGCAGCATCACCGCGGTCAGCGCCAGATACCGCGCGAGGATCCCGTTGAACAGTCCGCCGTCTCCCCCACCGCCGCCGTCGATGATCCCGTGGGGTGCGAGGTGCTCGTCGATGGCGTCGACGAGCCGGTGGGTCCGGTTGCGGTGCCGCGGCGAACCGAGGCGGACGGCGAGTTCGGTCTCGAGTCCGAGGACGACGCCCTGGCAGTACGAGTAGATGTTGGTCTCGATTTCACCGCCGGGGTGGATGCCGTCGACGATCAGATTGGTGCGCACGTCACGCAGTGTGTCGTCGATCCAGTCCGCCGTGGCCTGGGCGCGCCACAACTTTCCGGTGCGCGCCAGCATGATTCCCGCGGGTCCGTTGGCCGGGGCGTTGTAGAAGTCCGAACCCTTGCGCCACGGGATACCGCCGCCTGCCTCGGGCGCCCAGGCGTCGAACAGCTGCGATTCCAGCGCCTGCACCGCATTTCTGTTGTCTATGAAGTGCATCCGCTGGGCGCGCTCGAGCGCGATCCCCAGCCAGGCCATGTCGTCGTAGTAGTTGTTGGTCCAGCCCGACAGGTTCCGCACGCGGTGGCTGCGCGCCAGTTTCACGATGCGACGCCGACGCCGCGGCGTCGGGTCCCGTTCGAGCGCGTCGACGGCGCAGTCGAGCAGGTGCGCCTGCCACCAGTAGTGCCAGCTGAAGAACAGCCGCTCGCGCCGCACCGGCGGCCAGGCGACGACGCCGAGGGTCGTGCCCGGGAGGGCCCACAACCGGCGAAGATGCCTGGTCACCACCGCTTCTTCAGCGGCGTCCGCGCGCGCCGACCACGTGTCCTGCATAAGAGTTGATCTTGCCTATTCGCCGGGGGTTCCGCTACCAGGCGCGGTCGAGGTCGGCGTGCTGACGCACCCACGCATGCATGGCGATTCCCGCGGCGACGCCCGCATTGATGCTGCGGGTGGAACCGAACTGGGCGATCGACACCGTCATGGCCGCAACCTCTTTCGCGTGATCGGTGACTCCCGGCCCCTCCTGCCCGAACAGGAGTACACAGTCGCGCGGCAGCCGCGCCGTCTCCAGCGGCACCGACCCGGGCGTGTTGTCGACGGCCACGATGGTGAGACCCCGCTCGCGCGCGAATTCGACGAGACCCTCGACGTCCGGGTGGTGGAGAACATGCTGGTACCGATCGGTGACCATGGCGCCGCGCCGGTTCCAGCGGCGGCGTCCCACGATGTGGACGGAAGCGGCGGCAAACGCGTTGGCGGTGCGCACCACGGTGCCGATGTTGGCGTCGTGACCGAAGTTCTCGATGGCCACGTGCAGCGGATGCCGGCGGCGGTCGATGTCCGCGACGATCGCCTCCCGCGTCCAGTACCGGTAGGCGTCGACGACGTTGCGGCGATCACCCCCGGCCAGCAGTTCGGGGTCGTACCGCGGGTCGGTGGGGACAGGGGCGTCGTGTTCGTCGGACCACGGTCCGACGCCGTTCGGGTTCTCGCCCCATTCGGTGGGACCCGACTCGTCCTGCCCGACCTGCGCCGGCTCCACCGGACCTGCCTCGACTCCGCTCACGACGTCAGAACGTCGTGTTCGAATCGGGAGCGACGGTGAACCCGTGGGAGGTCTCGTCGTTGGTGCAGGTGACGGCCGTGGCGGTGGTGCTGCACGTGTAGCCGAGCTTCGTCAGTTTCGCCCCGGCGGGCAACGCCGCGTCGGGGTCGTCGCCGCCCGAGGTGTAGACGAGTCCGCCGGCGCACATGAACGAGGCCTCACCGTCGTTCTCGACGCGGATGCCGTGGCCCCAGTCGACCATGCAGTCCGCCGGTCGCGGCGGCACCGGGCTCGTCGAGCCCTGGCACCCGGCCTCGGTGCGGTTCGGCAGCTTGATGATGCCGCACTGGAATCCGCCGTCCGGGGACGTGAAGAAGTACGACTCGTTGTGCTCGTACGGGACGTCGACGAGCGTCGTGGTCGGCGCTTCCGTCGTCGTGGTCGGCGGCGCGATCGTGGTGGTCGTGGTGGTCGGCGGAACCGTGGTCGTGGTGGTGGTCACAGGGGCGGCCACGGTGGTCGTCGCGGACGTAGGCGGAGCCACCGCGTCCGAGGACCCACCACACCCTGCGAGCATCATGGCCGAGCCAATGCTCAGACACACCAACGACACCCGACGCCACGCCATACGGCCACCTCCACACACGCTTACCTGCTGCCGACACTGCACTCTAACGGCAGTGCGCCGACGGGGCCGCTTCGGCGAGGTCGGGACGGGTTAACCTGGAGGTGGAGGCACTCGTGAATCATCAGCGCATCGTGCGGACGGTCTGCTTCATCACGGTCGGCTACGTCATCGTCCTCGCCGTCTGGCTGGGATGGTTGATCGAGCACACCCCGCCGGCCACCATCCCGTACCAGATCATGGGATTGGTCGCCGCCTTCGGTTCGGCGCTGGGGTTCGGCATGATGGCCGCCGAGCGCCCGTCCCGAGCCGATCGCAAACTCGAACGGCACGGGCTCGAGGGCTGGGCCCGCATCGAGCACGTCACCCCGATCCGTCCCACTCCCGGCAACGGGGAGCTCACCGAGCTGGACCTCCGGTTGACGGTTCCCGGTTCGGAGAGCTACGTCGGGCGCGTGGTCTACGAGGTGCGGCGCGAGAACGCCACGCGTTTCGTGCCCGGCGAAACCATCACCATCCTCGTGGACCCGAAGGACCGGGACCACATCATGCTCTGCCCGTGACCCGGCGGCGCCCGAGGGCGAGCATCCCCTCGACGAGCAACAGCTGAGCCGCCGCATAGGTGGCGAGAACCACCCCTTCGGCCGCGGCCCGGCCCCGATCGCCGCGGATGAACAAGCGCCGCACCACGATCAGGCCGTCCGAGGCGGTGAACAGCAGGCCGCCCACGCCGAGCCAGCTGCGCCGGTCATGTCCCGGCACCGGCACGTTCGCGACGACGTGCGCGCCGGGCGCGAGGGACGGGTCGGCGGACAGCGTCGACGTGGTACCGAGCAGCGCCCCGTACGCGGTCAGCGGTGTGGCGACGTCCGTCGCCCGGCTGCGGAGCAGGCCCGCGGCACTCGCCCAACCCGCGAGCCGGGAAAGCAACGCGGGCGCGGTGGACCGGGCGCCTCGGCGCAGCAGCAGCGCGGAATACCCGACCTGCATGACGGCGAAGGCGGATGCGCCGCGCACGAGGCGGGCGTCGTCGTCCGGGTCGATCATGAAGACGTCACCCACGGTCGCGGCTGCCAGAGCGCCGAGCAGCAGCGCGGCGTCGGCGGGGTGCGTGTCCGACCGCCGCCGCAGCACCCGCGCGGCGAGCGCGGGCGCGATCACGGGCTTCGCGATCCGCTGCACCCGTTCGCGCCCGGTGACCGCTCCGACGACGGTTGCCAGGGTCGCCCCGGCGAACACCGCGTGCTCGACACCCCAGTTGTACTTCGACATCACGTCTTCCTCCCACACTCGCCGACGTGCCGAGGTTACCGGCACGAACAGTGGTTGACTGGAGAGTGAACGCGACGGACAATGCGCGATTGTGAGGCACAGGTGATGGCAAAGCAGGCGCGCGCGGCAGCCACCCGCCATCAGGTGCTCGAGGGCGCGGCACTGAGCTTCGAGAAGCTCGGGTACGGCGGTGCGAGCCTGAGCGGGATCCTCTCCTATGCCGATGTCACGAAGGGCGCCTTGTACTTTCACTTCGAGTCCAAGGAAGCGCTGGCCTGGGCGGTGATCAAGGAGCAGCACGCCATGGCGATGCTGGCGGCGCAGCGGGTGCTCGCGACGGCGCAGTCACCGATGGAGGCGATCCTGTTGTGCGCCAAGGAGATGGCGCGCCAGTTGCTGACCGAGCCCATCGTGCGCGCCGGGGTGCGGCTCACCCTGGAACTCGGCACGTCCCGCGGCCCGGCCACCGACCCCTACATCGACTGGACCGATGCCCTCGTCGCGCTGGCGGGCAAGGCGAGGGAGGCGGGCGAACTGCGCGAGTCCGTCGATCCCGCGGCGCTGGCCCGGTTCCTGGTCAGTTCGTTCACGGGAATGCAATTGGTGTCCGAGGCACTGAGCGGGCGCGCCGACCTGTACGAGCGCCTGGCCGAGATGTGGACGCTGCTGCTGCCGTCGATCGCGTCGTCCGACATGCTGCCCCGCCTGCTCGAACTCGCCGCATTCCGCGACGACGTCGCCTCCTGATCCGCTCTCAGACTCCGGGCGGGGTCGGATCCGGGGACTCGGGCGCAGCCTGCGGGAGGTCGAGCGGTTGCGACTGTGTCGGCGTCGTCTGGACGACGGCGATGCGCGGAACCTCCGGCGGCGCGTTCACCGAGCAGACCGTTCCGAAGATGCCGAGGCCGCCGAACAACGCCAGCAGTCCGTAGGCCAGGTACGTCGACGTCCGTTCGACCGCCGATTTGGATTCACCTTCCGGCACCGTGGTGGCGCGGCGCACATAGACGGTCCGGGTTTCGCGGGGCATTCGAGTGAGTTCAACCATGTGGCTCTTCTTCGCCTGATTCGTCGTTGCGGATGATGTGGGGCCGACGCTTCGAGTGTGTCGTGGCGGCGCCCGGGTGTCCGTACCCCCAAGGGATGGAAACCGCGCCACCCAGGGGTTCGGCGGCCCGCGGTGGAACCGCGGGGCGAGCGTGGTTATGATCCGGACCACACAACGATGTACGCAATGCGATATTTTTGTCCGCTTTGCGTACATCGTGAGAATTACCGGAGCAGGAAGGCCTCATGACGACCACCGAGGATCCGACTCGCAGCGAAGACGTGCACGCCCGTACCGCTCGCTTCGAACGACCGCCGTGGCCGCCCGCCGGCCCGCGCCGCCTGATCGGCGACCTCGGCGGCACCTCCGTCGCCAACGGGCTGATCGGGTTGATCTTCTCCGCGACGGGCCCCGTGGCCGTGATCCTGGCCGCCGGTTCCGCGGGCGGACTGTCACCCGCACAGATGGCGTCGTGGATCTTCGGCGTCTTCTTCCTCAACGGCATCCTCACCGCACTCGCCAGCTGGCTGTACCGCCAGCCGCTCGCGTTCTTCTGGACGATTCCCGGCACGATCATCGTCGGCGGTTCCCTCACCCACTTGTCGTGGCCGGAGGTGCTCGGCGCGTTCGTCGTCAGCGGACTTCTCATCGTCGCCCTCGGCCTGACCGGGCGGGTGCGGCAGGTGATGGCGATGCTCCCGATGCCGATCGTCATGGCCATGGTGGCCGGAGTCTTCCTGAAGTTCGGCACCGACCTGGTCCGCGCCGTCGGAACCGATGCGGTCGTGGCCGTTCCGATGGTCGTCGCGTTCGTGGTCCTCGGATCCCGGGCCGCGTTCGGGCGGTGGATGCCGCCGATCCTCGGGGCCCTGCTCGCCGGCGCGGCGGCGATCGCGGTGACCGGCCGATTCCGCCTCGACGGTGCGAATGCGCACTGGATCGCGGCACCGATGATCCAGGCCCCGCAATTCACCTGGCAGGCGATCACCGAACTGGTGATCCCCCTGACGATCACCGTCATCGTCGTGCAGAACGGCCAGGGCACCGCCGTGCTGAAGTCGGCGGGTCACGCGGCACCGATGAACGTCGCCACCGTCGCATGCGGGATCTGGTCCCTCGCCGCCTCCGCTGTCGGAGCCGTCTCGACGTGCCTGACGGGACCGACCAACGCCCTGCTGGTCGCGTCGGGGCAGCGCACCCGGCACTACACGGCAGGTGTCGTCTGCGGGCTGCTCGCCATGGTCGTCGGTCTGTTCGCACCGCTGTTCGTGCAGCTGATGCTGGCCACCCCGGTCGCTTTCGTCGCGACGCTCGGCGGTGTGGCAATGCTCAGGGCACTGCAGGGTTCGTTCGTCGCCGCGTTCAGCTCCCGCTACACGCTCGGCGCACTCGTCACCTTCCTCGTGACCGTCTCCAACGTGCAGTTCCTGAACATCGGGGCCGCATTCTGGGGGCTCCTCGCCGGACTGCTCGTGTCCCGGGTGATGGAATCGGGCGACTTCCGGAAAGACTGAGCCGTCACCGTTTCCGCCGCCACCACCTACCGGCCCGGGGCGGATCCGGATCCGGATCCGGGCGCTCTGCTACCGACCGCGTCCGTACCGACCTGTTCTGCTGGCGCCAGGTCGCGACGACGTCGTCCGCGTCGACCGGGCTCACCGGGATCCGGGGACCGGAGGGCGCCCGCACCCAGTCGACGATCTGCAGGTTGAGCTGGGCGACCACGTCCCGCACCGACTGCTCGGACGGCAACCCCCGGACCGTCTCGGGCAATCGCTCGATCTCCTTGCGCAACTGCAACGGGGTGGGGAGCAGCGAGTCGGTGGGCAGATTCTCGCGGCGGAGGTAGTTCTTCACCCACCACAGTTCGTCGTCGACGTCGCCGGCGGGAATCGGTTTGCCCGCGCCGGGCAGGTCGTCGAAGTCGCCGCGCTCCTGAGCCAGCCGGATCTGCTTGTCGATCCAGCTCTCGAAGCTCACCCCGGGAGGTTTGCGCTCGGTCACGGACACCATTCTTCCAGGGCGCGCATCGGTTGCCGCCCCCTTGCCATCGCGCGACGTTAATTTTACTGTGACACAGCGTCTCGGTTACATCCGCCGAGCCGACGGCCCCACAGCCACCCCAGGGAAGAAGCCATGATCGAGATCCATCACTCTGCCATCGCCGGCGCACCGGTCGAGGTCGCATTCGACTACGTCGACGACTACCACCACGTTCCGTCCTGGCTGTTCGGGATCACCCGGTTCGATCCGATCGGCGAACCCGACCGCGGACTCGGAGCCGTGTACGACGCCGCCATGAAGATCGGGCCCAAGACCCTCGGCTCCGTCGTGAAGGTCACCGGGTGGGAGCGGAATGCGCTGATCGAACTGGAATCCGTCGACGGCCTCTACACGCAGTCGCGGTGGCAGTTCGAGGCCGTCGGCGCGGCCGAGACCCGCCTGACGGTCGATTTCCTGTACGACCTTCCCGGCGGCCTCGCGGGCAAGGCACTCGGCAGGATCATCGAGCCGTTCGTCGCGCAGGCGATCCGCCACACCGAGGCCACCCTGCGGCGTCAGATGGAGGAAGGCGCGGGCCGGTCGGCCTGACCCGCGTCCCGGCTGTTCGATTCTTGTTGTGATTACCGGAACAGCCGGCAACCCTATACATAGTTAGTTAGCCTATGTAATATCTTTGGCATGGACGACGACACCCGGCTGCAGAGCCTGCTCGTCGACCTGGTCACGAATTCTCACCGATTCACCAGGCTCGCGAGCTCCTTCGGATCCGAGGACCACCCCCGGCCCTGGACACGCGCCCTCGCCCTGCTCGACGACCACGGCGAACTCCGCATCAGCGAATTCGCCCGCATCGACCGATGCTCGCAGCCGTCCGCCACCGCCCTGCTCCAGAAGCTGGCCGACCGCGGCTACGTGGCCCGCCGGCCCGACCCGGACGACGCCCGGGCAGTCCGGGTATCCATCACCGACTCGGGACGCGACTGGCTGACCGTGGCCCGCCACGAGATCGCGGGAGCACTCGCCCCGCACTTCGCGGACCTCGAAGCCGAGCAACTCGAACGACTGACGCAAGGCCTGTCGGAACTGCGGTCGATCGTCCGGTCGTCCGACCGCACCTGAAAACCACACCACACCACCGCACGACGTATCCCGAAGGAGGTGGCCGTGAGCACCACGACCGTCACGAACAGCACATCCAGCGAGGCACCGCCCAGCCTCCTCCACCAGCCGAAATCGGTGTGGGCAGTCGCGTTCGCGAGCGTCATCGCCTTCATGGGCATCGGCCTCGTCGACCCCATCCTCAAGCCCATCGGCGAGCAACTGGACGCCACGCCGTCGCAGGTGTCGCTGCTGTTCACCAGCTACATGCTGGTCACCGGGGTCGCGATGCTCATCACCGGAGTGGTGTCGAGCCGGATCGGCGCCAAGAAGACGCTCCTCACCGGTCTCGCCGTCATCGTCGTGTTCGCGGCACTGGCCGGCAGCTCCGGCACCATCGGCCAGATCGTCGGCTTCCGCGCCGGGTGGGGACTGGGTAACGCCCTCTTCATCGCCACCGCGCTCGCCGCCATCGTCGGTGCGGCCAGCGGCGGCGTCGCCCGGGCCATCATCCTGTACGAGGCCGCACTGGGGATCGGCATCGCCGTCGGCCCGCTGGTCGGCGGGGTCCTCGGCAACATCAGCTGGCGCGCACCGTTCTTCGGCGTCGCCGCCCTCATGGCCGTCGCGTTCATCCTCATCGTCGTGATGCTGCCGTCCGCGCCCAAGCCGGAACACCGCACGTCGATCGCCGCACCGTTCCTCGCCCTGCGCCACCGCGGCCTGCTCACCGTCGCGATCACCGCACTGCTCTACAACTACGGATTCTTCACACTGCTCGCGTACACGCCGTTCCCGCTCGACATGGGCACGTACTCGATCGGATTCATCTTCTTCGGATGGGGTCTCGCACTGGCCCTCGCGTCGGTGTTCCTCGCCCCGCGACTGCAGCGGCGCTTCGGCACGCTGCCGATGATGATGGTGGCCCTGGCCCTGTTCGCCCTCGACCTCGCCATGATGGCCGCCTTCACCGACAACAAGACCGTACTGATCGTCGGGGTCGTGCTCGCCGGACTCTTCCTCGGTGTCAACAACACCCTCATCACGGAAACCGTGATGATCTCCGCACCTGTCGAGCGGTCGACGGCGTCCGCGGCCTACAGCTTCGTCCGCTTCGTCGGCGGCGCCGCCGCACCGTGGGTCGCGGGCAAGCTCGGGGAGAGCAACATCCACCTGCCGTTCTGGGTCGGCGCCGCCTGCACCGCCGCCGCGATCGTCGTGCTGGCAACGGGACGCACGGTCCTCGCACACGTCGACGACCACGATCCCGAACCGCACAGCATCGAGGAGGCCCTGGCCGTCACGGCCGGCGACGCCGACTGACAACCCCAGGTGAGTGGCAAAGCGTGCCCCGGGACGCTTTGCCACTCACCTGTGCGGTCAGAGGTTCAGGTCGGGAAGGCCGAGAAGCGAACGGTACTCGAGACCCTCGGCCGCGATCACCTCGCCGGCCCCGGTCGCCCGGTCCACGACGGTGGCGACACCGACGACGATGGCCCCGACGTCGCGCAGCGCCTTCACCGCGGTGAGCGGGGAATTGCCCGTGGTGGTCGTGTCCTCGACCACCAGCACACGCTTGCCGACGACGTCCGGGCCCTCGATCTGCCGCTGCATACCATGCGCCTTGGCCGCCTTGCGCACCACGAACGAATCGATCGGCCTGCCCGGTGCGTGCATCACGGCCATCGCCACCGGGTCGGCACCCATCGTCAGCCCGCCGACGGCGTCGAAGTCCCAGTCCGACACCAGTTCACGCAGCAGCTTCCCGATCAGCGGGCCGGCCTCGTGATGCAGTGTGGCGCGGCGCAGATCCACGTAGTAGTCGGCTTCCTTGCCCGAAGACAACGTCACCTTGCCGTGTACAACAGCCAGCTCACGCACCAACGCGGCCAGATCCTCGCGATCACTCATGCCCGAAACCCTACCCAGTCCTACGTGCGGGCACGCCCCCGGCCGAAGACGTTCGTCAACCTCCGGACCAGACTCTTCGGGACGAGCCGACCGACGGTCGTGAGCACCTTGTACTGAAGTCCGGGAATGCTGACGACCTTGCCGTTCTCCAGATCCGCCAGCGACGCCGCGACCACCTGGTCGACACTCAGCCACATGGGCTTCGGGATCGAGCTCATCTCGATTCCCGCGCGCTCGTGGAACTCGGTACGGATGAATCCCGGGCACAGCGCCTGGATCCGCACCCCCGTGCCGCCCAGCCCGTTCGCCAATCCCTCGGAGAACGAGATGACGTACGCCTTGCTCGCCGAATAGGTCGATCCCCGCCCGGACAGCAGGCCGGCGACACTGGCCACGTTGAGCACGGTGCCGTTGGCGGCCGCGATCATGGCGGGCAGCGCGGCGCGGGTCAACTGCATGACGGCGGTGACATTGACGTCCAACTGCGACTGCAACAGTTCCGGCGTCGCGGTCCAGAATTCACCCGAGGTGCCGAATCCTGCGTTGTTGACGAGTACCTCGACGCCCTTGCCGAGACGCTGCGCCACCTCCTCGCGTCCGGCCGCGGTCGCGAGATCGGCTTGCAGGACCTCGGATTCGGTGTCGAACAACGCCTTCATCTCGTCGGCGAGGTCGCGGAGCCGGGTCTCGTCACGGGCGACGAGGACGAGGTCGTAACCGAGAGACGCGAACTTCCTCGCGAAACCGGCACCCAGCCCCGAAGTCGGGCCGGTGACGAGGGCAACAGGTCGGGCGGAACTGGAGGGCGTCGACATACCGGTGACGGTAGCAAGGCGCTGCGCGCTCGTGCGCGGTTGACGATTCTCCGGACCCGTCAGTCACTCACGGGCGCGGAGCGCCCGGGCGCGGCCGGCTCGGGTCGTGGTGCCCGCGGTCGAGTCCGCCCGGCTCCGTGACCGGAGGCAGGACGTGCAGGATGCCGGACAGCCTGGCGACGGCCTCGATGGCCGAATCCCACTCCCGGCCGCTGCTGCCGATGGGTAGCGAACCGAGGGTCCATTCGCGTTCGCTCCACAGCATGTTCACGTGCGGCGGCACCGACTCGGTGAACGCCACCATGCGCTGATCGCAGACCCTGCGGGCGATCTCGAGGTCGGTGGCGAACACGACGCGCGGTCCGATGGCACCGAGGAGTTCGAGGTCCGAATCTTTCGGCGGCGGGGTCGACTTGAGACGCAGGTCGATGTCGACGTCCGAACCCACCCGGCGACGCACCGCGACGATGGTCGCGGTCTCCTCGAGGTCGAACAGGATGAACTCCTCGCCCCGGCGTTCGCCCTTCACTACGTCGATGGCACTGAGGTACTCCTGCTTGGCCAGTGCGGCGCGGTGGAACTGGGCGGGCAGCCGGTCTTCGACGTTGTCGTACGTGTAGCCCTGGGCCTTGGCCCAGATCTGCCGCACCCGACCCGTCTGGTCACGACGCGACCGATCGAAATAGAGCAGCGCGCACGCGCCTGCGAGTGCGATCAACGCCAGCAAAAACCACATTCCGGTCATCGGTGTTCAGCCTAGCGAGTCAACGGCGTAACGAGGGTAAGCGGTACCCGGACACCCCGTGTCGGTTTTCGCCGGACTCATGATCGTCAGTTACCACCGAGCTTGGGGAGCTCCGTGCTGATGATCGTCTCGGCCGTCATCGTGCCGTTCTCGACCTTCGTTCCCTGCACCATGACGGTGAAACCGGGCTTCAGGTCGGCGACCGTGGCCCCGTCGAGGGCGATCACATTCGTCTGCGCATTCGTCTCGACCCTCACCTGGGAACCGCCGATGACGTCGAGGGTCAGCGTGGAGCCGTCGTTGGCGCTGATCGTTCCGAACGCGGCGCCCGCCGCGCCGATGGCCTCACCGATGCCGCCGGGAAGTTGGTCGAGCGGCGACTCCGACGTGGTCGACGGCGGCGGTGTCGTCGTCTTCGGCGGCGCGGTCGTGGCGGGCGGACGGGACGTGGTGGGACCCGCCGCGGTCGTGCTCGAGGAGTTGTTCGGCGCCGTCGTGAACAGGGCGACGCCGAAGCCGATGACCGCGATCAGCAGCAGCGCAGCAGCGGCGGCCGCGATCCACGTGCCGATGCGGCGGGGCTTCTTCTCCTCGGCGGTCTCGGCGGCCGGCTGATTCTGGTAGCCGGGGTTCTGGGCGTTCGGATATTGCCCCGTCGCATAGCCGCCCGGGTACTGCTGGGCGCCGTACGTCGGGTACGCCTGCGTGGCGTTCGGCGGCGGAGCCTGCTGGTCGTACCGCGGGTCGTAGGTCGGGTAGGCCTGCGTCGGGTGCGGCTGGTTCTGCCCGTACGCCGCGGTCGGGTCGGACGTGTAGAACTGCTGGGTGCGCTCGTCGGCCGGGCCCATGTGCTCGGTGCGCTGCTCGGGCGACCCGAGGTGCTCGGTCCGCTGGTCCTGCCTCGACCAGGCCTGGGTGGCGGGATCCGGCTGCGTGCCGTCGGGCGTCCACGACTCGGTACCGTCGGGTGTCCACGGCTCGGTGCCGTCGTACGCGCGTTCCTGCGGGGTGCGCGGGTCGTCGGGGTTCGTCATGATCGGCCCCTCCCTCGGGTTCGTGTGGCCGGTGTCCAGCGGTTACGGACGGTCCAGGGTAACGGCGAAACTTAAGACATCGCTGTGAAAACCCAGGTGAGTGGCACGGTGTGCGGGGCACACCGTGCCACTCACCTGGGGGTCAGCCGAGGACGAGCGCGTCCCCGGTCTCCGACACCTTCACCGGAACGGTGTCGCCGTCCTGGACGTCACCGGCGAGCAGCAGCTTCGCGAGCTGGTCGCCGATGGCCTGCTGGATCAGCCGGCGCAACGGCCGGGCCCCGTACATGGGGTCGTAGCCGCGCACTGCCAGCCAGAAGCGGGCCGAGTCGGACACGTCCAGCGTCAACCGCCGCGCCTCCAGCCGCTTCGACAGCTGCGCGAGCTGGATGTCCACGATCGACTCGAGCTGCTCCTCCGACAGCGGTTCGAAGATCACGACGTCGTCGAGCCGGTTGATGAACTCCGGCTTGAACGCGTGCCGCACCGCGTCCATCACCTGCTCACGCGAACCACCCGCACCGAGGTTGGACGTGAGGATCAGGATCGTATTGCGGAAGTCGACGGTGCGTCCCTGCCCGTCCGTCAGGCGACCCTCGTCGAGGACGGCGAGCAGGATGTCGAACACGTCGGGGTGTGCCTTCTCCACCTCGTCGAACAGCACCACGGTGTACGGACGCCGCCGCACGGCCTCGGTGAGCTGACCGCCCGCCTCGTATCCGACGTATCCGGGCGGGGCACCGACGAGCCGGGCCACCGAGTGCTTCTCGCTGTACTCGGACATGTCGATGCGGACCATGGCGCGTTCGTCGTCGAACAGGAAGTCCGCGAGGGACTTCGCGAGCTCCGTCTTACCGACGCCGGTGGGTCCGAGGAACAGGAACGAACCGGTGGGCCGGTTGGGGTCGGCGACTCCGGCGCGGGCGCGGCGGACCGCATCCGACACCGCGACGACGGCCTCTTCCTGACCGACGACCCGCTTGCCGAGCTCGGACTCCATCCGCAGCAGTTTGGCCGTCTCGCCTTCCATCATGCGGCCGGCGGGAATGCCGGTCCACGCCGCGACCACGTCGGCGACGTCGTCGGGACCCACTTCCTCCTTGAGCATGACGTCGCCGTCGGCGGCGGCACCGGACTCGCGGGCGGCCTGCTCGAGTTCCTTCTCGAGCTGCGGGATCCGCCCGTAGCGCAGCTCCGCGGCCCGGCCGAGGTCGCCGTCGCGTTCGGCGCGTTCCTCCTCGCCCCGCAGCGTCTCGAGCTGTTCCTTGACCCCGCGGACGGAGTCGATGGCCTGCTTCTCGTTCTGCCAGCGGGTGGTCAGCTGATTGAGCTTCTCCCGCTCGTCGGCGAGTTCCTGACGCAGCTTCTCGAGCCGGTCCTTCGACGCCGCGTCGGATTCCTTCTGCAGCGCCATCTCCTCGATCTCGAGGCGGCGGACGATGCGTTCGACGGTGTCGATCTCCTCGGGTCGCGAGTCGATCTCCATCCGCAGCCGGGACGCGGCCTCGTCCACGAGGTCGATCGCCTTGTCCGGCAGGAACCGGGACGTGATGTAGCGGTCGCTGAGCGCGGCGGCCGCGACGAGCGCGGAGTCGGTGATGCGCACACCGTGATGCACCTCGTACCGTTCCTTGAGCCCGCGCAGGATGCCGACCGTGTCCTCGACCGAGGGTTCGCCCACCAGCACCTGCTGGAATCGGCGTTCGAGGGCAGCGTCCTTCTCGATGTACTTGCGGTACTCCTCGAGCGTGGTCGCGCCGACGAGCCGCAGCTCACCGCGGGCGAGCATCGGCTTGATCATGTTGCCGGCGTCCATCGCGGACTCACCGGTGGCACCCGCACCGACGATGGTGTGGAGTTCGTCGATGAACGTGATGACCTGGCCGGCCGAGTTCTTGATGTCGTCGAGGACGGCCTTGAGCCTCTCCTCGAACTCGCCGCGGTACTTGGCGCCCGCGACCATCGAACCGAGGTCGAGGGAGATCACCGACTTGCCGCGCAGCGATTCGGGGACGTCGCCCGCGACGATGCGCTGAGCGAGCCCCTCGACGATCGCGGTCTTGCCGACGCCCGGCTCACCGATGAGCACCGGGTTGTTCTTGGTCCGGCGGCTGAGAACCTGCACGACGCGGCGGATCTCGTTGTCGCGGCCGATCACCGGGTCCAGCTTGCCGTTGCGGGCCGCCGCCGTGAGATCGGTGGAGTACTTCTCGAGGGCCTGGTAAGTCCCCTCGGGATCCGGGCTGGTGACGCGCGCGCTGCCGCGGACAGTGGTGAACGCGTCACGCAGCGCCTCGGGGGTGGCGCCGTGCCGCCGCAGGAGCCCGGCGACGTCCGACTCCCCCGTCGCCAACCCGACCATGAGGTGTTCGGTCGACACGTATTCGTCGTCGAGTTCGGTGGCGAGATGCTGCGCGGTCGTGAGCGCGGCGAGCGCCTCGCGGCCGAGTTGTGGTGTCGTCGTGGCGCCGGTCGTCTTGGGCAGCCGGTCGACGAGATTCTGCGCTTCACGATGCACCTCGGCGGGATCGACGCCGACCGCCTTGAGGAGCGGGGCGGCGATGCCGTCGGTCTGGTCGAGCAGGGCCACGAGCAGATGTGCGGGCCTGATGTCGGGATTACCGGCCGACGACGCCGACTGGAGCGCAGCGGTCATCGCGGCCTGGGTTTTGGTGGTCGGATTGAACGAGTCCACTGGTCACCTCTTCTGGCGTTGTAGAGCGGTTCGCCGCCGGGGCCGTGAGGCACGTGGCGACGCTGTCATCTTCTTAACGCGCGAAGGGTTGAGTCTGTTCCGCTCAACTTTGAAAACTTTTCGCCATCCCATCATCCCGCCCCACGGTGGTCCGCGGGGCGAGAAGTCAGGCGTCGATCGCGGCCGCCATCATCGGCCACGACGTGGAGAGGTCGTCCCGCCAGTACCCCCACGAGTGCGTGCCGACCGGCCGGAGGTCGACCGTTGCGGGAATGTCCAGGGCGCGGAGTTTCTCCGCGAGCCGCATCGTGCAGTCGTTGGTGACGGCCTCGATGACACCGCCCACCACGACCTGTGTCGCGAGAGCCCGGCGGTCGCCGCCGACGGTCGAGGCGCCGAGGGTGTCGTACGGTCCCGGCAGTCCGCTGCCGTTGGAGATGTAGAGGGTGGTCCCCCGCAGCTTGTCGGCGTTCACGTACGGATCGTTCGCCGCCCACAGCGGGTCGTCGGCCGCACCCCACATGTTCTCGGGGTTCCCACCGAAGTCCGACACCGTGATCTCGAC
Organism: Rhodococcus sp. NPDC056960; assembly: GCF_042674125.1. NCBI lineage: Bacteria > Bacillati > Actinomycetota > Actinomycetes > Mycobacteriales > Nocardiaceae > Rhodococcus > Rhodococcus sp. NPDC056960. The sequence continues at coordinate 111,021 of NZ_JBHURF010000012.1, forward strand.
GAACCGGCGCGCCACCGGGTCGCTCGTCATCGCGCAGCCGCTGTACGCCCCGACGCTCTGATACAGCCCGGGCCGCGAGATCGCGAGGTTGAGCACACTGGTGGCCGACATGGACAGCCCGGCGATGGCGTTCTTCCCGCTCGTCTCCAGCGCCGAGTCGACGATGGGCGGCAGTTCCTCGGTCAGGAACGTCTGCCACTTGTTCCGCCCCAGCTTCGGATCGTCGCGCTGCCAGTCGGCGTAGTAACTGGACTGCCCGCCGAACGGGATGACCACGTTCACGTTCTTGCCGGAGAAGAACTTCTCGACGTCCGCCTTCTGCTCCCAGCCGTACTGTTCGGAGTTGCCCTCGACGCCACCCAGCATGTAGACGGTCGGGCGCTTCTGCGACGTGGCCCGGATGACGCGGACGGTGACGTCCTTGTCCATCGCGGTCGAGTGGACGGTGAGGTTCATCTGAGTGTCGCCGACCGCGGCGACCCCGACCAGCCGCGAGCCGTCGGGCGCCGCGTCGGCGGTGATCGATTCGATCGTCGCCCGGGGTTCCGCCGACGCGACCGTTCCGAGACCAGGCGACATCAGGGCGCCCGCTACGGTCACGACGGCGGCAACCCGGCGAACCGATACTGCGCTGCGTATCCCCCCACGAAACCGACCTCGATCCCGCGCAACGCCAACTCTCATCGAGCCCCCCTCGGTAACACGGTCCGATTCTCGATGCACATCGTGCCCTGCCGGTGGTCACCGCCCGAGAGCGACCCACCGAAATGCGCGAGGAAGCCCCCGAACCGGCCGTTGCCGTAACCCGAAGTCCCCGCGAGAGACGGCTAGAATGCGGGTGTTCGCATCACCACGCACGCCAACAGGGGACGGCTTGACACGAGATTGCCTCGATCCGCTCGTGATTTCGCGTCTGCGCGCCAGCTTTTCGTCGATCGTGTCCACCGATCAGGGGCACAGTCGGCTCACGACGACGTTCTATTCCACCCTTTTCGCCGAGCACCCCCACTTCCGGGCGCTCTTCCCGGCCGCCCTGGATCAGCAGGGTCACCGCCTGTTCCAGGCACTGCAGTTCGTGATCGACAACCTCGAGGACGCCGATCGCGTTCTCGGTTTCCTCAGCCAGCTCGGCCGTGACCACAGGAAGTACGGCGTCGAGGGCAGGCACTACTTTCTGTCCGGCAACGCGCTGCTCGTCGCGGTGCGGACTTCCTTCACGCAGGCCATCTGGACGCCGTCGCTGACCGCGGCCTGGACGGAGCTTCTCGACGTCCTCCTGCACACGATGGCCGACGCGGCTGACAACGACGACCTGCCTGCCGCGTGGGGCGCCACCGTCGTCGATCACGAACGCCGCCTCGACGACCTCGCCATCGTCCGGCTCGAGACCGACTCCCCCATCCCCTACGGTGCGGGCCAGTACCTCAGCGCGTCCATCCCGCAGCGGCCCCGGATGTGGCGGTACCTGTCGCCGGCCATCCCCGCCAACCCGTACGGACAGCTCGAGTTCCATGTGCGCCGCGTGTCCGGCGGGTGGGTCAGCCCCGCCATCGTGAACGAGACACAGGTCGGCGACCGCTGGTTGCTCAGCTCCCCACTCGGCGGGCTCGAGGTCGACCGGGACAGCGGGCAGGACGTCCTGATGATCGGTTCGGGGACGGGCATCGCACCGCTGCGCGCGCAGGTGATGGAGATGGCCATGCGGTCGAACAACCCGCGGGTTCACATGTTCGTGGGCGGCAGGTACCCGTGCGACCTGTACGACATCGAGACCCTGTGGCATCTGTCACTGAGCAATCCGTGGCTGACCGTCGTCCCCGTGTCCGAGGAGGACGAGGACCCGTGGTGGCACACGGCGCCCGCCCCCGAGGCGCCGCCGGGGTTGCATCAGCGACTCCAGGGGCAACTCGGCCGCGTCGTCGCCCGGTTCGGGTCGTGGGCGGACCGGCAGATTCAGATCTCCGGTTCGCCGGCGATGATCAAGACCACCGTGTACGCCCTGCAGGGCGGCGGCACACCGCTCGAACTGATCCGGCACGACCCCCTCGTCTAGCAGGCAGCCAGACGCCGCCCATCCGCAATCCGGTTCGACAGTCGGGAGAGCATCGCCCCATGCACGCCACGCAGACCACCTGGACCAGCACCGTCGTCGAACATCATCGCCTGCGGCACGACCTCGCCGTGATCCGCCTGGTCGGCGATTACGTTCCGTTCGCGCCGGGCCAGTACGTGGACGTGAGCGTGCCCCAGAATCCGCGGCTGCTGCGCAGGCTCTCCCCCGCCCTTCCACCGTCGCGCGACGGCAAGCTCGAATTCCACGTGCGCACCGTCCCGGGCGGCTGGGTCAGCGGCGACATCGTCACGGAGACCTCGCCCGGCGACCAGTGGCAGATCCTCGAACCCCGCGGCACGATGACCGTCGACGAGGACGGACCGGACGTCATCATGATCGCCGGCGGCACCGGCCTGGCCCCGTTCCGATCGATCCTCCTGGACCTGTCGCGCAGGCCGAATCCGCCGCGGGTGTTCCTGTTCACGGGAGATCGGACGCCGCGCGACCTCTACGCGTCCGACATGCTCTACCTGCTGCTGCAGAATCTGCCGTGGCTCACCGTCATTCCCGTCGTGGAGAACGTCGTGGATCCGGACTGGACCGACGAATGGTACGAACGCACCAGAGTGGACGTGGGGTTCACCGAGGACGATCTCATCGAGGGCTCGCTGCCCGACGTCGTGACGTCGTACGGTGCGTTCACCGAGCACCAGGTGCTGGTGTGTGGTTCGGCGGCGATGGTCCGCGCCACCCTCGACCGTCTCCGGGACACGGGAACGCCCACGGAGAACATTCAATTCGACCCGTACTGAGCCGGCCCGGTCAGTAGGCGGGGTCGTGCCGGATGTTCTCCGGCGGAGTGCCCGCCGCCTGCAACCGGAACTTGGTGGTGTTGATCATGGCCTCGGAGCCGACGAGCTGGATGTCGCGCTCGGCCCACGTTCCGAAGTCGGCGACGACCTGCCCGACCTTGCCGGTCAGCCTGCGGTGCATGCCGGGCAGCGTCGCGCTGACCGGCCCGGTGTACCACCACGGATCCTCGTCCTCCTCGGTGACGGGGACGACGGTCAGCCACGGATTCTGTTCGGCGAGGGCCCACACGGTGCCCAGGTCGTAGAGGTCGCAGGGGTATCGGCCGGTGAAGAAGAGGTGGACCCGGCGGTCCTGGCCGCGTTGCGACATCTGGAGAATCTGCGCGCGCAGCGGGGCGATGCCCGTGCCCGACCCGATCATGAGCATGTCGCGACCGTTGTCGTGGCGGACTCCGAGGTCGCCGAGCGGGGATCCGATCACCCACCGCTCGCCCACGAGCGTCTGGGTGACGATGGCGGGACTGACCCAGCCACCCGACACGCGGCGGACGTGGAATTCGATGATGCCCTGGTCGTTGGCCGGGTTGGCCGGTGACAGATACCGCCACATGCGGGGACGCGACGGGACCTGCACGCTCACGAACTGGCCTGCGGTGTACGCCATCGGTTCGTCGAGTCGGAGGCGGATGATCGAGATGTCCTTGCGGACCTGGAGGTGCTCGATCACGGTCGCACCCCACGCCGGCGGACCGCTCTCGGCGTTGGCCGCATCCATCATGGTGGCGGCGACGACGGCGAGGACGTCGCGCCAGGCCTGCTCGAGTTCGTCGGTCCACGGTTCGGTGGACGGGAACTGCTGGACCGCGGCGATCAGGGAGTTGCCGACGGCGACGTAGTGCGCGTCGTCTATTCCGTACTTACGGTGGTCCCGGCCGAGCTGGGCGAGGTAGGCGAGTATCTGCCCGGACTCCTCCTCGAGTCGCTCGATCACGTACTGGACGGCGGAGATCAACCGGTCGCGCTGCTCGTCCATGGCTGCGGGGAAGAAGTCGCGGGCCTCGGGGTACCGCGCGAACAACAGGGCGTAGAAGGACCGCGAGAGCGCCTGAGGGCCGTCCGGCACTGCCGCGATAGCCTTGAAACTCGACCGGACCAGCGATATTGCCTGTGAATCCACGCGCATCCTCGTCGCCGACCGAACGCGGACCCCGCCGCGAAGTACTTGGGCAGACTATAGGCGGGGCCGCCACGCCACAGACCAGGTCCCTTGATTCCCGCCCTGCTCGTGCTATCCGACCGCTCGGTCTGCACTCTCCCAATAGCGGGACCGCAACGCCTTCTTGTCCAGTTTTCCGAGCGGGGTCAACGGCAGCGTATCGACGAAGTCGATCGATTTGGGGGCGTGCACGGAGCCTTTCGCCGCACGGACCCGTTCGACCAGATCCGCGGCGTCCACCGACTGCCCGGCCCGCAACACCACGCACGCCTTGACGGCCTCGCCCCACTTCTCGTCCGGAACACCGACCACCGCCACCGACGCGACCGCCGGGTGCGCCGAGATGACGTCCTCGATCTCCCGGGGAAACACGTTGAAACCGCCGGTGACGATCATGTCCTTCTTGCGGTCGACGATCGTCATGAAACCGTCCTTGTCCTTGCGCGCGACGTCACCCGTGTGCAGCCATCCGCCCCGGAACGCCTCGGCGGTCTCGTCGGGCTTGTTCCAGTACCCCTTCATGACCAGGGGGCCGCGGACGCAGATCTCGCCGAGTTCACCCTGCGGCACCTCGTTCAGGTCGTCGTCGAGCAGGGCGACGTTCAGCCACGGCACCGGGCGCCCGCACGTCGCGAGCCGGCTGGGGTCGTCCGCCACGTGCTCCTCCTTCCGCAGCACGGCGATGGTCATTCCGCATTCGGTCTGGCCGTAGAACTGGAAGAAGATCTGGCCGAACTTCTCGATACCCTCCCGCAACCGGGCCGGCGACATCGCCGACGCCCCGTAGAACAGTGTCTGCAGACTCGACACGTCCCGGTTCGGCAGGTCGGGATGGTCCATCAGCAGGTAGATCATGGTGGGGACGAGCATGGTGGCCGAGATCTTGTGCTTCTCGATGGCCTCGAGGACCGCGCCGGGCTCGAACGCGGGCAGCACGATCAGCGCGCCACCCCGCAGCAACGTCGGAATGAAGAAGGCGGCGCCGGCATGCGAGAGCGGCGTGCAGATGAGGAAACGCGGCTGGTGCGGCCACTGCCACTCGGCCATCTGGATCTGATTGAGCGTTGCACCCGACTGATAGGAGCCGACGACGCCCTTCGGCTTGCCGGTGGTGCCCCCGGTGTAGACCATGCTGCTGCTGTCGTCGGCGGCCACATCCGCTGCCCGCAGTCGTTGCGGGGTGAACGTCTCGGCGAGCGCGAGGATGTCGGTACCCACTTCGGACGGCCCCAACGACAACACGTTCTCGATGGACGGGGACTGCGCAACCAGCTGTGCGGCGCGCTCCTCGAAGGCGGTGGGATCGAAGATCAACGTCTGGATCTCGGCGTCGCCGACGATGTACAGATGGTCGTCGAGCGAGCCCATCGGGTTCAGCGCGCTGGCGCGGCACCCGGCGATCATGGTGGCGCCCATGCTGATGAGCACCTCGGGCCTGTTCTTCGACAGCATGGCGGTGCTCGTACCCTTGCCGATCCCGAGCGAAGCCAGTGCCTGCGCAAAACAACTGATCTGATCGCGCATCTCACCGCCGGTGAGGACGACGTCGCCGAGGTAGAGCGCCGGCTTGTCGGTGTTGCGTTCCAGTGCAGTGATGAGGAGGTCTGCAGCGAAGGCGGGTCGATGCAGATCTGCGAACTCGTCGGTCATCTGTAATCCTTCTCCCGCGACGCCCCGGGCGCGTGGTCCGGCGGCCTGGATTTGCTGTGTCCTGGGTCACCGACACCCTAACCGGAAACCGGGAAAACTGAAACCTGTTCCACTCCCTGGTGATGGCGATCCGAGCTTCCGGAGCGGGGCACTCCGATACCGTGTCAACCATGAGTCCGCAGGACAGAGTGGCAGAACGGATCTCGGCGGCGGCGCGCCGCTCCCACGTCTTCCTCGCAACGGCGGAATCACTCACCGGCGGCCAGATCTCGTGTCTCCTCGGCGCCGCACCCGCATCCTCCGACTGGTACCGGGGCAGCGTCGTCGCCTATTCCAGCGAAGTGAAGCACCGGGTGCTGCAGGTGCCGGACGGTCCCGTGGTCAGCGAGCCCAGCGCTCGCGCGATGGCCGGCGCGGTCGCGGAACTGCTCGGCGCCGACATCGCCGTCGCCGTGACCGGTGCGGGCGGACCCGACCCTCAGGACGGGCAACCGCCGGGCACCGTCTGGTTCGGGCTCTTCTCCGACGGGCGGATCGAGACCGAGGTGCGCCGTTTCCCGGGTGAACCGCAGGACGTCGTGACCGCCACCACCGAGCACGCCCTGGCGCTGCTCGAGCAGGCGCTGGCCGCCGTCTCCGGTCGAGTACCGCCGCCCGCGTAAATTCCGGGGAGTCGGGTAACCGCTCGGGAGGTCACCTCTACACCCGAGGAGGATTTCTCCGTGCCGAAGACCACCGACAGCGGCAAGCCGAAGAAGAGCGAGCTCCCGGAAACTCTGAAGAAGTCGTCCGAGAAGGCGCAGCGCACGTTCGCCAAGGTGTACGACTCCGCCATGGACCGGTACGACGACGAGGAGCGAGCGCATCGCGTCGCGTACGACGCCTTGAAGCACAGCTACGAGAAGGTCGGCGACCACTGGGAGGCCAAGAAGGAGAAGGGCCCGTCGGACGATCGCGCGAAGAGCGGCGGCCCCAACCCCTCCGGAGAAACGGCCGAGGGCGTCGACGCCAACGCGAGCAAAGAACACCTGATGCACGTCGCCCAGAGGCTCGACGTTCACGGCCGGTCGACCATGACCAAGGACGAACTCGTCGACGCCATCGAGAAGGCGAACTGGAGAGCCCGATGAAAGCCGTGACGTGGCAGGGGAAACGGAAGGTCAGCGTCGACACCGTCCCCGACCCGGTGATCGAACAGCAGACCGACGCGATCGTCGAGATCACCACCACCAACATCTGCGGCTCCGACCTGCACCTGTACGAGGTGCTCGGCGCGTTCATGCGCGAGGGCGACATTCTCGGCCACGAACCGATGGGCATCGTCCGCGAGGTCGGGTCCGCGGTGTCCGACGTGAAGGTGGGCGACCGGGTGGTCATCCCGTTCCAGATATCCTGCGGCAGTTGCCACATGTGCGATCGGCAGTTGTTCACCCAGTGCGAGGTCACCCAGATTCGCGACGAGGGGATGGGCGCGGCGCTGTTCGGGTATTCGAAGTTGTACGGGAGCGTTCCCGGCGGCCAGGCCGAATATCTGCGGGTGCCGCACGTGACGAACACCCACATCACGGTTCCCGAGGGTCCCCCGGATGCACGTTTCGTGTACCTGTCCGATGTGCTGCCGACGGCCTGGCAGGCCGTCGAATACGCGGACGTGCCCGACGGCGGTTCCGTCGCCGTTCTCGGTCTCGGACCCATCGGCGACATGGCGGCACGCATCGCCGCGCACCGCGGGTTTCGTGTCATCGGCGTGGACCTCGTGCCCGAGCGCCTCGACCGCGCGAGGGCGAGGCAGATCGAGACGGTCGACCTGAACGAGTCCCCGGGTGAACTCGGCGACCTGATCCGAGACATGACCGACGGCCGCGGTCCCGATTCCGTCATCGACGCCGTCGGGATGGAAGCGCACGGCTCCCCCGGGGCGAAACTGCTGCAGCAGGTCACGTCGTTCCTGCCCGGCGCCATCGCCGGGCCGCTGATGTCGACGGTCGGGGTCGACCGGCTCCACGCCCTGTACTCGGCGATCGACATCGTCCGACGCGGCGGCACCATCTCACTGATCGGGGTGTACGGCGGCATGGCCGACCCGCTCCCGATGCTCACGCTGTTCGACAAGCAGATTCAGCTCCGGATGGGGCAGGCCAACGTCAAGCGGTGGGTCCCGGACATTCTGCCGCTGCTCACCGACGCCGACCCGCTCGGCGTCGATTCGTTCGCCACCCACGAACTGCCGCTGGACGACGCCCCGCACGCGTACGAGATCTTCCAGAAGAAGGAAGACGGCGCGGTGAAGGTACTGCTGAAACCGTGATCCTGGAAAGGAATTGCCCATGACATCCACCGATACGCTGCGCGGCCGGAAGGTCGCCATCCTCGCCACCGACGGCGTCGAGGAAGTCGAACTCGTCGAACCCCGGAAGGCCGTGGAGAACGCTGGCGCGGAGGTTCGGCTGATCTCGTTGTCCCCCGGCAAGATCCAGGCCATGAAGTCGGACGTGAACGAGGCGGGCACGTATCCTGTCGATGCCGTCGTCGGAGACGTGTCGGTTGCCGACTTCGACGCGCTGATCCTGCCCGGCGGCACCACGAACCCCGATCACCTCCGGATGGACGCAGCGGCCGTCGGCTTCGTCCGCGACTTCGTCAATGCGGGCAAACCGGTGGGCGTGATCTGCCACGGACCATGGACCCTGGTCGAGGCCGACGTCGTCCGCGGTCGCACGCTCACGTCGTATCCCAGTGTGCGCACCGACATCCGCAACGCCGGCGGAAACGTCGTCGACGAGGAAGTGGTGGTCGACAACGGGTTGGTGTCGAGCCGCAACCCGCACGACCTGCCCGCGTTCTGCGCGAAGATCGTCGAGGAATTCGCCGAAGGCCGTCACTCGCGGTGACGAATCCGTCGGCGAGCGTGGTCAATCGGGGTCCGGAACCGTCACCACCACGCGGGTGCCCGCACCGGGCGAGGACGTGACATCGAAGGTGCCACCCAGGCTCTCGACCCGCACGATGTTCGACGCGAGTCCGATGTGCCCCTGCGCCACCCGTTCCGGAACGACGGCCGGATCGAATCCCGCGCCGTCGTCCGCGACGGTCAACGTGATCCGGCCGTCGGCACGGTCGAGTGCGAGTTCGATCTTCGTGGCGCGGGCATGCCTGGTCACGTTGGTGAGCAGTTCCCGTGCCACCCGGTAGAGCAGTTCCTGGCTGTCCGGGTGGCCGACCTCGCCGAGGTTCACCACCATCTCGACCTCACCCCGGCGCTCGTACAGATCCGCGAGTTCCCGCAGTGCCACGGTGAGGCCCAGTTGCGCGAGCACCTGCGGATGCAGTGTGGTGACGGTGGAGCGCAGCTGCGCGGCGGTCTCGCGGAGGGCGGACTCGGCGGCGTCGAGCATCTCGTCGGGGTGCCGCTCCAGCGCCTCCTCCACGTCGAGCCGGGCGGCGAGCACGTTCTGCAGCGGCCCGTCGTGGAGGTACTCGGCCAGCTGCCTGCGCTCGCGTTCCTCGGCGACCATCGACTCCGCAACCAGTTGCTTGCGCACATCCATCAGCGAGATCACCGTCGCCGACCGCCGGACCAGCACGTATGACAACGCCGTGGTCGCGGCCGCGAGCCACAGCAGGAACCCGAAGTACAGGTACACCTCGTCGGGGAAGCCCACCGCGTCGTCGCGTTTCGAGTAGACGATCCACACCACCTGATACCCAACCGCGGTGCACACCCCGACGATCGCCGTCAGACGCGGCCGGTACTGGAACGCCACCGAGATCGGCAACAGGAAGAACACCGGCAGCAGCACCGACGTCGCACCGCCCGAGGCGATACACAGCGCCACCACCGCGGTGACGTCCGCAGCGGTGGACACCCAGCCCGCCCACGGCCCGACCTCCCGCACGAGAACGAAGATCAGCCAGACGAGCGCGATCGCCGCGTACCCGATCAGCAGTCCCGCGAACACGTCGGGTTTCCAGTGCGTCACGTGGATCACCGGTCCGAGGAGTGCCATCAGTCCGATCAGCGGCAACCGCAGGATGGCGGTCACCCGGACGGCCTCGGTGGTGTAGCGCCGGACTACGCGACTCTGGGACGGATGGGGCACGTCACTCCAGCAGACCGCGGCGCATCGCCTCGGCCACGGCTGCGGCGCGGTCGCTCACCCCGAGTTTCTCGTAGAGGCGCTGCACGTGGGTCTTCACCGTCGACGGGGCAAGGTACAGTTCGCCGGCGATCGTGGGAATGCTCTGGCCGCGCGCGATGAGCGCCAGCACTTCCTTCTCCCGGCCGCTCAGCACCGGGCCCGCCGGTTCACGGCGGCGGCGCACCTCTCCCGCTAGCCCGACGGCGAGGGAGGCGGGCAGGACGTCCCGGCCCTGGGCGCAGTCCAGGACGGCCTTCACGATCTCGGCCCGCGTCGACTCCTTCGGCAGGAACCCCGCGGCCCCCTCCTGCAGTGCGTGGTAGACGATCGCGGACTCGTCGTGCGCCGACAGCAGCAGTACCCGCGTGGCGAGTTCGGACTGTCGCACGGCCGCGGCGACCTGCGCACCGTCCAGTTCGGGCATCCGGTAGTCGAGCAGGGCGACGTCGGGACCGAGTTCGCGGATCAGGGCCAGCGCCGCCGCGCCGTCGTCGGCCTCGCCGACCACTTCGATGTCGCCACTCGCGACGAGGGCACGGACGACGCCGTCCCGGAAGATCGGGTGGTCGTCGCCCACCACCACACGCACGGCGCTCACGGCGCGGTCCGATGCGTGTCGACCCCGGCGAAGTCCATTGCTCACTTTCTCACGAGACCGGGCCCGCGCGGAGCACTTCGCCGAGCCCTGTCCCCCGATCGGGGGACACCGGATTCATCCCCGCCTCGGTCCTGTCGGCGGACAGACGGCAACGCGCATTCGCGACATAGTTGATGCACACCGGAAAGCGGGGAGATCGGAAACCGAAACCCCCACGGCCCCAGACGTTCCACCCCACAGAAGCGTCAGAACCCCGACGTTCCCGAACTCAGGAGAAGCCATCATGCGCACTCACGTCCGCCGCCGCGTCGCACTCTTCGTCGCACTGCCCGCCACCGCCGTGGCCGTCACCGGATTCGCGATCGCCGCCGCCGGAGTCGCCAACGCCGGCACGATGCCGACGTCGGGTCCCACGATCGCGATGACGATCAGCAACGACACCGACCTGCCGATGGTTCTGGCGGGGTGGTCGAACCCTTACGGTCAGTGGATCCAGGCGCCGTCGGACTACCTCGCCCCGCACAGCAGCGAGATCGTGAAGGCCTACTCCACCGACCCGAACGGCGTCGAGGTCGACGCCACCTATTCACTCGCAGGCGGCGCCCAGGCCGTGTTCCGCGCCGACAACTACATCAACACCACCGACCTGGACGGCACCCGTGTGGACGCCGACTTCGGCCACGGCTACGGCATCAGCAGCTGGATCGACTCGGGCTACCCGAACATGAACGCCGGCTACCACCTGTACGGACAGCCCTGATCGGCACACCCGACCATCCACCGAACCCTCGAAGAAAGACAGAAGACATGTTCACGAACGTCACCGACACCCCCACACCCACCCTCTCCCGCGCACTCTGGACCACCGAAGAGATCAAGGCGCGTCTCGAGGTAATGGACATTCCGCGCACGCGCACCCGCCGCGGGCCCCGCTGGGGTAGCCGCGACCGATAAGCCTGGGTGGGGCCGGGGCCCGATGTCGCACTGGTTCACTCGGACAGGACCAGTGCGACATCGGTTCGTCTTTTCCCGGCGCGGATCAGCGCTGGTGTCGCGGCTTCCACACGACGAGCGCGTTGCTCCGCGGAATCGGCACGAGGTCGCGCCGGTAACCGGCGTGGACCTTCGAGATCTCCTCCGCGAGCTCACGAACCCGATGTTGCAGGGCCTCCACCTGGTTGGTCAGTTCGATGATCCGCTTGATCCCGGCGAGGTTGACCCCCTCGTCCTGGGAGAGGCGTTGCACCTCGCGGAGCAGTGCCACATCCCGCGGCGAGTACCGCCGCCCGCCACCGGACGTGCGGTGCGGGGTGACGAGACCGAGCCGGTCATAGTTGCGCAGAGTCTGGGCGTGCATGCCGGCGAGTTCCGCGGCCACCGAGATCACGAAGATCTGGGCGTCCGGATCAACGGCGGTTTCGCGTGGATCCTGGGTCGTGTCGCTCATCAGGCACCTGCCCACCCGGCCCTGGGATCGAATCCGCTGGCCTTCTCTGCTTCCAGATAGGTCTTCAGTGCTTCGGTGGCCGGGTCGTCTAGCTTCTGCGGAACCGCGACCTTGACGGTGACCAGCAGGTCACCGGCGCCGCCGGCGCGTTTGGGGACGCCTCGTCCCCGCACGCGCAGGATCCGGCCGTCGGCCGTGCCCGCCGGAATCTTCACGCCGACCCGCCCCTCCAGGGTGGGGACGGAGACGGTGGTTCCGAGCACGAGCTCACCGTAACTGACGGGGACCACGAGGGTGAGGTCGTCGCCGTTGCGCCCGAACACCTTGTCGGGCTTCACCCGGACCGTCACGAACAGGTCGCCGGACGGCGCGCCGCGCAGACCGGCCTCACCCTGCCCGGCCAGCCGGATCTTCTGTCCGTCGCTGACACCCGCGGGGACGCGGACGGTGATGGTACGGGTGCGGTTGGTGACTCCGTTGCCGTGGCAGACCTCGCACGGGGAGTCGATGATGGAGCCGGTGCCGCGGCAGTCGTCGCACGGCTCACTGAACCCGAACGCGCCCTGGTTCCGGCTGACGATTCCGGTTCCGTTGCAGCGCGGGCACACCCGCGGGCTGGTGCCCGGCTTCGCCCCGCTGCCGTGGCACGTGGTGCACGGTGACGGGCTGGTCAACCGCAGCGGAACCGTGACTCCCAGCGTGGCCTCGCGGAACTCGAGTGTGGTCTCCGTCTCGACGTCGCTTCCACGCCGGGGACGGTTGGTGGTGCGGGTCGCGCCGCCGCCGGCGGCACCGCGATTGAACAGGCCGCCGAAGATGTCGCCGATACCGCCGTCACCGGCCGCCGCTCCGCCACCACCGAACAGGTCGTTGATGTCGAATCCGCCCTGACCGAAACCGCCGGCTCCCGGGTTGAATCCGCCGCCGCCCTGACCGAACCCACCGCTGGCGAACAGGCGCCGGGCCTCGTCGTACTCCTTGCGCTTGGCAGGATCGGACAGCACGGCGTGGGCTTCGCTGACGGACTTGAACCGCTCCTCGGCCTTGGCGTCGCCGGGGTTCGCGTCGGGATGGAGGTCGCGGGCGAGCTTGCGATACGCCTTCTTGATCTCGTCCGCGGACGCGTGGGACGAGACGCCCAGCTCCTTGTAGAAGTCCTTTTCGATCCACTCCCGCTGGCTCACTGGGCGTCTCCTCCTCTCGCTCTTACTCTTGTTCCGACCGGGCGGACGTCGCCGCCTCGTCGGAGGTGTTCGCATCGGCATCGCCGGTGCGATCGATCACAGCTACCATCGCATGCCGCAGGACGCGATCACCGAATTTGTAGCCCTTTCGCATCACCGTGCCGAGAACGGGGTCGGAACCCTCGCCCTCGTGCTGCACTGCCTCGTGCAGCGCCGGATCGAATGCGTCGCCCTCGGCACCGAACTCGCTCAGGCCGAGCGAGGTGAGGGTGCCGGTGAGCTTGTCCGCCACACTCTTCAGCGGCCCCGAATCGAGGTCGCCGTGGCTGCGTGCACGGTCGAGGTCGTCCAGCACCGCGATGAGCTCACCGACGACGGACGCCTTGGCGTTCGCGATGTCGGACTGCTTGTCGCGCTGGACGCGGCGACGGTAGTTGGCGTACTCGGCCTGCAGTCGCTGCAGGTCCGCGGTACGTTCCGCCAACTCGTCCGTCTCCGGTGCCGCCGTCTCCGGCTGCGTCCCTTCGTCCACCGAGTCGGGCTGCGGAGCGGCAGCGGCGCCCGCGAGGGACTCCACTACCGGCTCCGCGTCCCGCGTCTGACCGGTCTCGGGGTCGATCTTCCGCTTGTCCACGAAAGTGACCGGTTCCTGCTCGGTGTTGTCGGACGTCACTTCTTCTCCGAGTCGGACGGCTCGTCCACGACCTCGGCGTCGACGACGTCGTCGGCACCGCTTGCGCCGGAACCGTCGGTGTTGGCGGCCTCTTCCGCGGCACTGGCCTCGTAGATCGCCTGGCCGAGGGCCTGCGACTCGGTGGCCAGCTTCTCGACCGCAGCCTTGACGGCCGCGATGTCGGTGCCGGCGAGAGCGGCGTTGGCTTCCTTGATGGCCGCCTCGACCTTCTCCTTGACGTCAGCCGGGACCTTGTCCTCGCTGTCCTTGATGAACTTCTCGGTCTGGTGCACCAGCGACTCGGCCTGGTTGCGGACCTCGGCCTCCTCACGGCGGGCCTTGTCTTCCTCGGCGTGCGCCTCGGCGTCCTTGACCATCCGCTCGATCTCTTCCTTGGACAGACCGGAGCCGTCCTGGATCTTGATCGTGTTCTCCTTGCCCGTGCCCTTGTCCTTCGCGGTCACGTGCACGATGCCGTTGGCGTCGATGTCGAACGTGACCTCGATCTGCGGCACACCACGCGGGGCGGGCGGCAGGTCGGCCAGCTCGAACGAGCCGAGGAGCTTGTTGTGCGAGGCGATCTCGCGCTCACCCTGGAACACCTGGATCTGCACCGACGGCTGGTTGTCGTCGGCCGTGGTGAAGGTCTCGGACCGCTTGGTCGGGATGGTGGTGTTGCGCTCGATGAGCTTGGTCATCACGCCACCCTTGGTCTCGATGCCGAGGGACAGCGGGGTGACGTCGAGGAGCAGCACGTCCTTGACCTCGCCCTTGAGGACGCCGGCCTGCAGGGCGGCGCCGACGGCGACGACCTCGTCCGGGTTGACGCCCTTGTTGGGCTCGCGGCCACCGGTCAGCTCGCGCACCAGGTCGGAGACGGCGGGCATACGGGTGGAACCACCGACGAGCACGACGTGGTCGATGTCCTTGACGGCGATGCCGCTGTCCTTGATGACGGCCTGGAACGGCGCGCGGGTGCGGTCGAGGAGATCGGACGTGATCTTCTGGAACTCGCTGCGGGACAGCTGCTCGTCGAGGAACAGCGGGTTCTTGTCCGCGTCCACGGTGATGTAGGGCAGGTTGATCGACGTGCTCTGCGAGGAGCTCAGTTCGATCTTGGCCTTCTCCGCAGCCTCACGGAGACGCTGCAGGGCCATCTTGTCCTTGGTCAGATCGATGCCGTTCTGAGCCTTGAACTTGTCGACGAGCCACGTGACGATGCGCTCGTCCCAGTCGTCACCACCGAGGTGGTTGTCGCCGGACGTGGCGCGAACCTCGACGACGCCGTCGCCGATTTCGAGCAGCGAGACGTCGAACGTGCCGCCACCGAGGTCGAAGACCAGGATGGTCTGTTCCTTGTCGCCCTTGTCGAGGCCGTAGGCGAGCGCGGCCGCGGTGGGCTCGTTGACGATGCGCAGGACGTTGAGGCCGGCGATCTGGCCGGCTTCCTTGGTGGCCTGACGCTGCGCGTCCTCGAAGTACGCGGGGACGGTGATCACGGCGTCCGTGATGTCCTCACCCAGGTATGCCTCGGCGTCGCGCTTCAGCTTCATGAGCGTGCGCGCGCTGATCTCCTGCGGCGTGTACTTCTTGCCGTCGATCTCCACGTTCCAGTCGGTGCCGATGTGGCGCTTGACGGAGCGGATGGTGCGGTCGACGTTGGTGACCGCCTGGTTCTTCGCGGGCTGGCCGACCAGCACCTCACCGTTCTTGGCGAAGGCGACGATCGACGGGGTGGTGCGTGAGCCTTCGGCGTTGGCGACCACTACGGGCTCGCCGCCTTCCAGCACAGACACGACCGAGTTCGTTGTACCGAGGTCGATACCGACGGCACGAGCCATAGTGTTCCTCACTTTCGTTTTGCAGTCCTGTGGGCAGGCTTTTCATGACTGAACTGCGATGTTGGCGCTTGATGAGCGCCCTCCGCTCAAGTTTGCACTCCGACACCGTCTGGAGTCAATTCGAACTTGAGTCTTGCACGCTCAATCTTGTCGTAAGGCTCAACGGAGGGGTGCGGAGATTTGTTCCCGGCGCCCGAACTTTTCTTCGGACACGGCCCTGCGCGGGTCTGCCCGCCGGGGGTCGGTCGCTCGATAGGATCGCAGCGTGACGACACCCGAACAGCCGCCAGGCCGGCCGGCACCGCCGCGACCCGTACCGCCGCGTCCGGAGTTCGCGGTCACCCCGCTGCGCGCCGCCCCGACCGATGCGACCCCGAAGGCCGTCACGGTGTCACTGTCCGCGTGGGTGGGGTCGTTCGTCGTCCTCGCCGGGATCGCCGGGGCCATCGCCCTCGACCTCGGCGCGGTGCGCGACGCCCTCGAGGCGTCGGTGGCCGCGGACAACCCCGGCGACTCCGCGGCCGACATCACCGACACGGTGAATCTCACGCTGATCGGCTGCGGCGCCATCGCGGTCGTCCTGATCCTCCTCGGACTGATCGGGATCCAGCTCCTGCGCGCCCGCAAGCCGGCGGGCCAGATCACCCTCGCCGTCGTCGGTGCCCTCAGCGTCGCCGGCGGGGTGGGCCTGTGGACCCTGCTGTCCGACGCCGGCGACGCGACCGCGGGTGTGCTGCAGTGGGCGCCGCTCGCCTACAGCGCCCTGGTCGCGGTGGGTGTACTTGCCCTGTTCGCCCCCGGCGTGTCCGCGTGGCTGCACCGGAGTCGCCGAGATTCGACGATCGCCCACCGCACATGACGCACTGCGTGACCTGGCGCGGCCTCCCACCGCCGCCCGATGTCACACCGGTGCAATCGGACTGAACGGATGTCACATCGGGCGAGGCGGCGGGCGCTTTCGGCACATCCGGGAAGGCACCCAACTCCGACCCGCGAGAAACGCCGAGGAATGGCCTTTCTAATAAGGACCGTTTCTGACCTCAATCGCTTCTATCGTTCTTCTCATGACCACTTCCAAGCAGTCCGAGCAGTCCACGGCCACCGGTGAGCGCGCCGACATCCTCCAGATCCTGCAGGAGCAGCGTGCCACCCTGTTGATCACCGTCCGCGGCATCGACGACGCACAGGCACGGCAACGCTCCACCGTCAGCGACCTGACGCTCGGCGGGCTGATCAAGCACGTTCTGCACACGGAAAAGCATTGGGTGGAAACCATTCTCGAACCCGACGAGAACGCGGAGTTCGACATGGAGTGGGCGATGGAGAAGTACTACATGCGCGACGACGAGACGCTCGAGGGGCTGCTGGCGGAGTACGCCGAGGTGGCCCGCGCGACGGAGACCGCGCTCGCCGGCCTCGACGACCTCGACGTGCTGATCCCCCTGCCGACGGCACCCTGGGCACCCGAGCGGCAGTGGTGGACGATCCGCCGCACCCTGCTCCACATCATCCGGGAGACCGGCCACCACTCCGGTCACGCCGACATCATCCGGGAATCGCTCGACGGCGGAAACACCACCCTGCAGATGGGAGCCGACGCCGGCATGGAGTTCTGACCGGAACAAACGAAAACGCCTCACCGGGTCCGGGTTCCGGTGAGGCGTTTTCGTCTCGGCAGTGGCGGTCTGGGGTGTTGACGTACCTCCTGCGGGTCAACCTTTCGCCGACTGGTGAGAACTATCGTGCCTCCCGGCTGCGACATCGGCCACCGACCCCAGGGTGGGTGTCGCCCACCCCGGAGCCGGGACCGAATTCCGCGGCTACGCCTCCTCTGTGACGGAGAGCACGACGACGTCGTCGGGGAACGACGCGGGCGTCTGCAGACCCGCCGCCGCGAGGGCCCGGCCCGTCAGCACGACGCCGGGAACGTCGCTCCCCGCGGACAGTCCGTCGGATCGTCCGCCGCCGGGCGGGGTGGTGACGGTCGGCTGTCCCTGCGGCGGAACGTTGAACCACGCCGGCGGTTTCAGGCCCTCGTCCGGTTGACCGGCGAACACGGGCCGAACCCGGTAGCGCCGGTCGGGGTCGAGCCCGGGCAGGGTGAACCGGCCCCGCGGAGACACCTCGGAACGCCCGAGGTAGGCGAGGAAGAACAACGCCTCCGAACGGTCGTCCGCGACGGCGCCGTAGACCTGGAGGGTGGGGTCGATCTCGTCGGCGCGCACCATCGTTCCGGTGTGCAGGAGCTCGCGGTGCCGCTTGTGCAGGTCGATCCACACGGCGAGCTCCGCGTTCTCCTCGTCGGTGGCGGTGGCCAGATCCCACTCGATCCCGAGGTGACCGTAGAGTGCCGTGCCCGCCCGGAACGACAGCCGGTGGTACCGGCCCGTCGTGTGGGAGGTCCCGGATGCGATGTGCGAGCCGAGCAGTTCGGGCGGAAGCAGCTGCATCGTCCACCGGTTCATCTGCTGGCGCTCGAGCGGATCGATGCAGTCGGACACCCACACGCGGTCGGTGCGTTCGAGAATGCCGAGATCCACCCGGGCCCCGCCCGACGAGCAGGATTCGATCTCCAGCCCGGGGAAACGGTGCTTCAGTTCGTCCATCAGCCGGTAGGTCGCGAGAGTCTGGTCGTGCACGCCGGCGCGCCCGTGCGGTGCGGTGCCGGCGTCGATCAGGTCGCGGTTGTGGTCCCACTTGATGTAGGCGATGTCGTACTCCGCGAGAATCGCGGACATCCGCCCCAGGATGTGGTCGTACGCCTCGGGGATCCCCAGATTCAGTACCTGCTGGTTCCGGGACGGCACCGGCGTCCGCCCGCCGGTCGCCATGACCCACTCGGGATGCTCCCGCGCGAGGTCGGAATCGAGGTTGATCATCTCCGGTTCGAACCACAGGCCGAATTCCATGCCGAGGGAACGCACGTGATCGATGATCGGGTGCAGACCGTTCGGCCACACCGTTTCGTCCACATGCCAGTCCCCCAGCCCGGCCAGGTCGTTGCGCCGGTGCCGGAACCAGCCGTCGTCGAGGACATACCGCTCGACGCCGAGCTTCGCCGCTCGATCCGCCAGGTCCGTCAACCGTGCCAGGTCGTGATCGAAGTAGACGGCCTCCCACACGTTGATCGTCACCGGGCGGGCGCGCCGCGGGTGTGTGGGGCGCGCACGGAGGTAGTCGTGGAAGCGACGCGCCTGGGCGTCGAGGCCGTCGCCGTAGGCGCCGTAGATCCAGGGCGTGCCGTAGCTCTCGCCGTCCGCCAGCCGGACCTCGCCGGGTAGGAGGAGTTCGCCGCCGCCGACCACCTGGAAACCGGTGAAGAGGCGCTCGGCGTAGTGGCGGTGGTTGCCGCTGAACGCGACATGGGTGCCCCACACCTCGCCGCGGGCGAAGCCGAAACCGGGCACGCCGACGGACAACACGGTGGCCGCGTCCGGGCCGGTGCGGCCCTTCCGTCCTTCCCGCTCGTGGACGCCGACGGTGAGTTCGCTGCGCTGCGGGACGCGTTCCTTCCCCCATCGCCCGGCGAAGTCGAGAATCTCACGGGCCTGCGGCGGAACCGGGAACGCGAGCTGGAGGTGATCGAGGACGTAGAACGAATCACCCGAGTTGGTGACCTCGGCCCGCGCCCGCAGGAGGCCGCTCGGCAGCAACTCGATGTCGAGGGCGAGACCGAGATCGGCGACCGCATCGCGCGCGGTGACCCGGACGGTGCCCGGACCGGCCGAGACGAGTTCCGCGTCCGCGGACGGCCGGTGCTCGGTTCCGTCGACCGTGAGGGAGTCGGTGGTGAACAGCGGCGACCAGTCGGCGCCGTCGCGGTGACCGGCGATGCCGGGCTTGCCCACCCACCCCGTGTGATGTTCGGGGAGGATCGACAGCCGCACCGGGAGGTCGACCACGTTGCCCGCGAGGGGCTCGATGTTCGCCTGCGCCAGAGCCTCGACGTCGGCAACGGTCAGCTCGCCGAGCGCCGCCCCCCAGTGGACGATCGCCGGCAACCTGCCGTCGGTGACGTCGAGGACGACGGACACACCCGCCGAGGTCAGATGAACGTACGCGTGCGGTGAAACCATCGCACTCACTTGTTGGCTCCCATCGTCAGTCCGGAAACGAAATGCCTTTGCAGCGCCACGAATACGAGCACCGTCGGCAGTGCGACGAGAACCGATCCGGCGGCCAGCAGGTTGGTGTCGGTGAAGAAGCTGCCCTGCAGATTCTGCAGAGCGGTGGTGACCGGCAGCTTGTCGCCGCTGACCATGAGTGCCAGCGCCCAGAAGAAGTCGTTGTAGATCCAGGTGATCATGAGCGTCGCGAGCGCGGCCAGCGCCGGACGGCACAGCGGGAGGACCACCTGCCAGTACTGGCGGAACAACCCCGCTCCGTCGACGGTGGCCGCCTCGAGCAGCTCGGGGGGAACCGTCTTCATGTAATTGCTGAGCACGAACACGCAGAATCCGGTCTGGAATGCCACGTGCACCAGGATCAGACCCCAGTAGCTGTCGTACAGCGAACCCGACGAACTCATCCAGTACGGCAACGGAATTGCGTTGTACAGCCGGAACAGCGGCGTCAGCAGCGTCTGCTGCGGCAGCAGATTGCCCGCGATGAACACCGCCAGCATGATCACGTTGAACTTCCACGGGAACCGGGCCAGCACGAACGCGGCCATCGACCCGATGAACAGGATCAGCAGCACCGCCGGGATGGTGATCAGCATCGAATTGAAGAAGTAGTGCGGGATTCCGCCGACCTGCCACGACTCGGTGTAATTGCTGAGCGTGAATCCGCCGACCGACAGGTAGCCGTGCGTGAGGACGTAATCGTAGTCGCGGAACGAATTGTAGAGGGCCCACAGGAGTGGGAAGATCCACAGCAACGCCAGCGTGGTGAGCAGGAAGTACATCGCCGCGTGCGCGGTACTCAGCCGGCGCCGGTTGGCCACCGCGGCCTTGTTGCGGGGCCCGGGCCGTTCGACGGGCGCACTGTGGTCGGCGAGGGGTGTCGTCATGGTCATCAGTCGTCGCTCCGCATCACGATCCAGAGATAGAGGGCAATGAACACCAGCGAGATCACGAGCATGATCGTCGCCAGGGCCGAACCGAATCCGACCCGGCCCGCTTCACCGACGACGTTGGCGGTGACGAGGGCGGAGATGAGTTCGAGTCCGTTGCGGCCCTTGTTGATCACCCACACGAGGTCGAAGGCACGCAGGGCCTCGATGACGGTGATGACGATGATCAACAGGTTGGTGGGCTTCATCAGAGGGAACACGATGCGGAAGAACGTGCGGATCGGGCCCGCTCCGTCCATGAGTGCCGCCTCGCGCACCGACGGGTCGATGGCCTTCAGGCCTGCCAAGTACAGCAGCATGATGTAGCCGGTGTGCCGCCAGCTGGCGGCGACCATGACGGCCCAGATGTTGACGTCGGGGTTGCCGAGCCAGTCGACGTCCGCGCCGAGGATGGTGTTGAGGACGCCGCCGTCGGTGGAGTAGATCAACTGCCACACGAACCCGACCAGCGCCATCGACAACACCACGGGGATGTAGAAGATGCTCTGGTACAGACGGCTCCCTTTGAGGCCCCGGTCGAGCAGCACGGCGAGGAAGATGCCGAGCACGGTCGGGAAGACGAACAGGAACGCCAGCCAGAGGACGTTGTTGTGGAGCGCCTGCTGGAACGGCGGGTACGCCTGGACGGCGTCGACGTAGTTCTGCGTGCCGATCCATTCGATGGTGGACGTGCCGCCGATGCCGTCCCAGCGGGCGAACGACAGGATCACCGTGAACACGGTGGGAATCCACACCAGCCCGATGACGATCGCGGCGGGCAGCCCGAGCATCACGGCGATGGTCCACCGGTCGCCCCGGCTGCGCCGGATCTTCGGCGCCGGGGCCCGGGTCTCGGTTCCGGCCCGGGGAGGAACTGTGCTGGTCATGAATTCACCTGACCTGTCGGGACAGCGGGGATGGTCGTTGTCTTCTCGTGTGCGCTCATTGGCCGAACACCGCCGCCTTCTGTCGCTCGATGCTGCGGACCAGGCCGTCCACGTCGTTCGGATTGCCCAGGAACTGCTGCATCGCCGGAATCATCACGACGGACGCGAAATCGGGCCGGGTGTCCCGGTCGAGGAACTGGGTGATGGATCCCGCGCCCTGCACGAGTGCGGCCGACTTCTGCACGAGAGGAGGAAAACCCGACAGATCCGCGTCGCGGTGAGCCGGGATCGCCTGGGGGTCCTGCTTCGCATAGGCGACCGCGGCGTCGGCGCCCGTGAGGAAGGAGAGGAACTGCTGCGCCCCGGCGAGGTTCCGCGGGTCCTTGCGCATCATGAAGCCGTCCATGGGCGCCTCGACCGCCGAAGTACCGACGGCGGAGTCGATTTCGGGAAAGGGGAAGAAGTCCAGATCGTCCCGGTCCGGGCCTGCGGGGAAGCTCTGCGCGACGAACATGCCGGCCACCAGCATCCCGACCTCCTTGTTGAGGAGGGCCTGCTGCGCCTCGGACATCTTGCGGCCCAGTGGCTGCGGCTGGTGGAACGGGAGAATCTCCCGCCAGGTGTCGAACACCGACCGGACTCGATTGTCGGTCCAGCTCACGTCGCCGGCCAGGAGGGAACGGTGGAAGTCGACTCCGTTGAGGCGCAGATCGAGGTAGTCGAACGTGCCGAACGGCGACCAGCCGTCGCGGACCCCGAATCCGATCGGGGTGAGCCCGTCCGCCTGCATGCGCTTCGACAGGGCCACCCAGTCGTCGAACGTCTTAGGCGGCGCGTAGCCGCGCTCCCGCCAGACGCTGGGACGGTAGAACACGGCCCACGGGTAGTAGAAGAACGGGATCAGGTACTGCCTGCCGTCGGTTCCGGTGGACGCCTCACGGAAGCTGTCGCTGAAGCCGCCTCCGTGTGACTGCCACACCGAGCTGACGTCGTCGACGAGGCCCTTGTCCGCGAAGTACTTCATGCGGTACCCCGACATCCAGGTGAAGACGTCGTCCGGGGTGCCCTGCAGGTAGTTGTTGACGTTCTCCTGGAACGACGTGGAGTCGACGGAGTTGATCCGCACGGTGCCACCGGTCTGCTGCTGGAACATCCCGACGACGTCCTTGACGCCGAGTTTCGCGTTCTTGTCCGACAGCCGCGATCCGAGGGTGATCACATGGGGGTCGACACCGCTCGTGCAGCCGGACAGCAGGCCCGCCGTCGACAGGGCGCCCGCGGCGCCGAGCGCGGCCTTGAGAAAGGTGCGCCGGGAGGGTTGCCACGTGTGCGGCAGCTCGTTTCGGTTCATGGTGCCCTTTTCGATTGAGTACCGGGAGGGCGGAGTCGCTCACCACCTGATCGAAATCGAACAACTTCGATCACATCTCGGTGCTGTCGTCTCACGCCCTGACGTGATGCACGTTACAAAATCACGCCACACCGGGGCTTGTCAACCGGACGGACGTGCCTTCACCTGGGAAAGTACAAAAATGTTCATTCGTGTTGACTTTTGATCGGGGATCGGACAGATTGTGAGCATGCACACAGCGAGCGACTCCGGCGGGCGGCACCTGAGGTGGCCGACCCGGGGCATTTCCTTCGGCGGTGACTACAACCCCGAGCAGTGGCCGGAAGAGGTCTGGCGGCGCGACGTCGAACTCATGCGCGAGGCGGGTGTCGACTTCGCGACGGTCGGCGTGTTCTCCTGGGCCCGGCTGCAGCCCACCCCCGGAACCTGGGACTTCGGCTGGCTCGACCGCGTCCTCGACCTCCTGCACGACGGCGGCGTCCGCGTCGACCTGGCGACGGCCACCGCGTCCCCGCCCCCGTGGCTCACGGCCGCGCATCCCGAGATCCGGCCCGTGGACGAGCGCGGCTACCGGTACGAGATCGGCAGCAGGCAGACGTGGAGCCCGAGTTCCCCGATCTACCGCGAGCACTCCCTCGTCCTCGTCGAGAAGATGGCCACCCGCTACGGCGACCACCCGGCACTCGCGCTCTGGCACGTGTCGAACGAACTCGGCTGCCACAACTCGCGCTGCTACTCCCCCGACAGCGCGCGGGCGTTCCGGCGGTGGCTGCAGCGGCGCTACGGCGACCTCACCGAACTCAACCGGGCGTGGGGCACGACGTTCTGGAGCCAGCACTACGGCGACTGGGACGAGGTGGTGCCACCGTCCGCGAGCACGACGTTCGGCAACCCCACGCATCTGCTGGACTGGCGCCGGTTCTGCTCGGACGCCCTCCTCGACCAGTACCTCGCCGAGCGGGAGGTGTTGCGGCGCATCACCCCCGACGTTCCGGTGACGACGAACTTCATGGTCGGCATGGGCTCGCCGCAGTCGCTCGCCGGCGACATGAACTACGCGCAGTGGGCGCCCGAGCAGGATCTGGTGTCCACCGACCACTACCTGGTGGGGTCCGCGACGGGCGACGGCGCGGCCCACCACCGGCTGTCGTTCTCCGCCGACCTCACCCGCGGCATCGCCGGCTCACGGCCGTGGCTGCTGATGGAACATTCGACCAGCGCCGTCAACTGGCAGCCGGTCAACCGGGCGAAGACTCCCGGAGAGATGCTGCGCAACTCCCTCGCCCACGTCGCCCGCGGAGCGGACGGCATCGCCTTCTTCCAGTTCCGCGCCTCGCAGGCCGGCGCCGAGAAGTTCCACTCCGCCCTGGTTCCGCACGCGGGCACCGACTCCGCCCGATGGCGGGAGGTCGTCCAACTCGGCGCCGTGCTGCGCCGTCTCGAACCGGTGGCCGGCAGTCGTGTCGAGGCGCCGGTGGGTGTGCTGTTCGACTGGGAATCGCAGTGGGCGTGCGAGCAGGACGGCCACCCCTCCCGGCTGATGCAGCCCATGACGATCGCCGAACGCGCCCACCGGGCCTTCTCCGGGGTCACGTGCGACGTGATCCCGCCGGACGCCGACCTCGGCACGTACGCCGTGGTGGTGGTCCCCGCCCTCTACCTGTGCAGCGACGACGCCGCCGCGCGAATCGAGGCCGCGGCCCGCGCGGGTGCCCAGGTGCTCGTCACCGCGTTCTCCGGCATCGCCGACCGCGACGACCACGTCCGACTCGGCGGCTATCCCGGGGCGTTCCGCGACCTGCTCGGCGTCCGCGTCGAGGAGTTCTTCCCGCTCGGCGCCGACGAGACCGCCCCGCTCGACGACGGCACCGCGGCCCGCATCTGGTCCGAGTACCTGACGGTGGCCGACGACGTGGACGTCCTCGCCCGCCACACCGAGGGGCACCTGCAGGGTGTGCCCGCTTTCACCCGGCGCCCCGTCGGCGACGGCGCCGCGTGGTACGTCGCCACCGTCCCCGATGCGCGCGGCTGGACGAGCATCGCCGAGACGATCTGCACCGCAGCCGGTCTCGACCTCCACGCGGGGCAGCACTCCGACGTCGAGATCGTCCGCAGGCGGGGCGAGCACGGGTCGTGGCTGTTCGTCCTCAACCACACGAACGACAAGGTGACCGTCGAGGTGTCCGGCACCGACCTCGTGACCGAACGGGTCGTCGACGGTCCCCTCACGCTGGAACCGGGCAACTGTGCTGTGATTCGCGAACACGGCGCCGGCACCGGCGCCCGGACCCGGAAGGCGGACGCATGATGCTCGCTCGACAGCGCCAGCAGGTGATCCTCGACGAGGTCACCGCCCACGGCGCGGTGAAAGTGGTCGATCTCGGCGCGACGCTCGGGGTCTCCGACATGACCATCCGGCGCGACATCAACGAACTCGTCGAGCAGGGTCTCGTCGAGCGGGTGCACGGCGGGGTCACGCTGCCGCGGTCGGCGAGCGTGCACGAACCGGGGTTCTCGGCGAAGTCCGAACTCGACCGCGAGGCCAAGCGGGCCATCGCCCGCGCCGCCGCCCGGCTGGTGCGTCCGGGCACGTCGGTGGGCATCTCCGGCGGCACGACCACGCACGCACTGGCCCGGGAACTGCTCGACGTCCCCGACATCACCGTCGTCACCAACTCGCTGCCCGTCGCCGACGCGTTCCACGAGGGCGGCCGCGACGATCAGACGGTCCTCCTCACCGGCGGGCAGCGGACCCCGTCGTTCGCCCTGGTCGGGCCGCTCACGGTGGCCGCCCTGCGCGGGATCCACGTGGACATGCTGTTCCTCGGCACGCACGGCATGGGGATCGAGTCGGGACTGACCTGCCCCAATCTCATGGAAGCACAGACCAATCAGGCGCTCGTCGCGTCGTCGCGGCGGGTCGTGGTGCTCGCCGACCACACGAAGTGGGGTGTGACCGCGCTGGCGAACACGATCCCCCTGTCCGACGTCGACATCCTCATCACCGACGCCGGGCTCGAGCGCGCCGCCCAGGAAGCTCTCGCCGATCACGTCGGCGACCTCGTAGTGACACGGGAAAACCGGGAAGGACTCGTCGATGACCGTGCGTGACGATCAGGATGCGCGGGAGGCCGTCCCCCGGCTCCGGATGCGCAAGACCCGAACCACCCTCGCGGACGGCCGCGAACTCCTCTACTTCGACGACTCCGAGCCGTACGTGTCGGGGGACGCGACCCGCGAACTGGTGGATTCCCGTCCGCTGCCGCCTGCGGTGTCGCAGTCGCAGATGCGCTTCGACGTCCTCACCGGGGAGTGGGTGGTCATCGCCGCTCAGCGGATGGACCGCACGTTCCTGCCGCCGCCGGACGCGTCGCCACTCGCCCCGAGCCGTCCGGGCAAGGCGCCCACCGAGATTCCGGCCGACGACTACGACGTGGTGGTGTTCGAGAACCGCTTCCCCTCGCTGGCGACGGCCGCCGCCGAGCAGGATCTCCCCGACTGCGTCGACGGAGAAGCGTTGTGGCCGTTGGCACCGGGCGCGGGCAGGTGCGAGGTGGTGTGCTTCACCAGCGACCCGGACGCCGCGTTCTCCTCCCTGAGTGTCGACCGGGTCCGCACCGTCGTCGACGTCTGGGCCGACCGCACCGCCGAACTGTCGGCACTGCCGGGAATCCGGCAGGTGTTCTGCTTCGAGAACCGGGGCAAGGAAATCGGCGTCACCCTCACCCACCCGCACGGGCAGATCTACGCCTACCCGTACCTGCCGCCGCGCACGGACGCACTGATCCGGCGGTCCCGCGAGCACTTCGAGAGCACCGGCCGACTGCTGCTCGCCGACGTCCTCGACGCCGAACGCCGATCCGGCAGGCGAGTGGTCCTGACGGCCGGGCACTGGACCGCGTACGTTCCCGCGGCCTCGCGCTGGCCGCTGGAGGTGCACCTCGCACCGCACCGCGACGTCCGTGACCTCACCGAACTGGACGAGGACGAACGCGACGAACTCGCCCACGTCTACCTCGAACTGCTGCACCGGGTCGACCGCTTCTTCGACGGCGTCGACGCCGTGCCCTACATCGCCGCCTGGCACCAGGCGCCCGTCGGCGAGGACCGCCCGCTCGGACGCCTGCACCTGCAGCTGTTCTCGATGATGCGGTCCCCCGGCCGGATGAAGTACCTCGCCGGATCCGAATCCGGGATGGGCGCGTGGGTCAACGACACCACCCCCGAGCGCATCGCCGACCGCCTGCGGGAGGTGGCGTCGTGAGTGCGGCGCATTGGGTCGAGCCCGTCGACGTCCGCGTGGTCGCCGGCACCGCGGAGGCGTTGTTCCGCGGCACGTTCGGCGGCGCCGCGGACGGCGTCTGGGCCGCGCCCGGCCGGGTCAACCTCATCGGTGAGCACGTCGACTACGCCGGCGGGCTGGTGCTGCCGTTCGCTCTCCCCTACGTGACCGTGGTGGCCGTGCGGGTGCGCGGCGACGGAATCCTGCACGCCGTGTCCACGCACACCGACGAGTCCTGGCAGGGCCCGCTCGCGGACGTCGCCCCCGGCCACCCGGCCGGCTGGGCCGCCTACGTCGCCGGGGTCGTGTGGGCGCTGCGCCGGTCCGGGCATCTTCCGGCGGAAACGGGTTTCGACGTGGCAGTGCATTCGACGGTCCCGGTCGGATCCGGACTGTCGAGTTCCGCCGCCCTCGAGTGCGCGTTCGCGCTCGCCGTCGCCGACCTCGCCGGACTGCCCACCGACCACGCCGGCCGCCGGCCGCTGATCGCCGCGTCCATCCTCGCGGAGAACGAGATCGCCGGCGCGTCCACCGGCGGCATGGACCAGTCGGTCGCGATGCTCGCCCGCCCCGGCCACGCGGTACTCCTCGACTGCCGGGACGGCGCGACCCGCCAGGTCCCGCTCGACTTCGACTCCGCGGGCGCGCGGCTGGTGGTCATCGACACCAACGCACCGCACCGGCTGGTCGACGGCCAGTACGGCAACCGGCGCGCCGCCGTCGAGAAGGCGTGCGCCGACCTCGGCGTCGCCACCCTGCGCGACGTCCCCGACCCCGATGCCGCCGTCGCGGCGCTCGGTTCCCCCGCCGCGGCCCGGGCCCGGCACGTGCTCACCGAGATCCGTCGTGTCACCGAGGTCGCCGGCCTCCTCGACCGCGGCCGGATCGCCGACATCGGCGACGCCCTGAACCGTTCGCACGCGTCGTTGCGCGACGACTACGAGGTCAGTTCCGTCGAACTCGACTCCGCCGTCGACGCGGCGCTGGCGGCAGGCGCCTGGGGTGCGCGGATGACCGGGGGCGGTTTCGGCGGCTCCGCGATCGCCCTCGTGCCCGCCGACCGGGTCGACGCCGTCGCCGAGAACGTCGTCCGCCGGGCCGAATCCGCCACCCTCCCCACACCACAGTTCCTGTCCGCCGAGCCGTCGGGCTCGGCACACCGACTCTGAGATCCCTTCCACGACCAGGAGAACACCATGGCACGAGTCACGTACGACGCAGCCACCAAGATGTACCCCGGTTCCGATGTGCCGGCCGTCGATTCACTGAACCTCGACATCGAGGACGGCGAATTCCTCGTCCTCGTCGGCCCGTCCGGGTGCGGCAAGTCGACGTCGCTGCGGATGCTGGCCGGTCTCGAGGACGTCGACTACGGCGCCATCCGCATCGGCGAGAAGGACGTCACCGCACTCGCGCCGAAAGAGCGCGACATCGCGATGGTGTTCCAGAACTACGCCCTGTACCCGCACATGACGGTCGCGAAGAACATGGGCTTCGCGCTCGAGATCGCCGGCATGGACAAGGGCGAGATCCGCCGCCGGGTCGAGGAGGCCGCGAAGATCCTCGATCTCGGCGACTACCTGAACCGCAAGCCCAAGGCCCTGTCCGGTGGGCAGCGCCAGCGGGTCGCGATGGGGCGGGCCATCGTCCGCAACCCGCAGGTGTTCCTCATGGACGAACCGCTGAGCAACCTCGACGCGAAACTCCGCGTGCAGACCCGCACCCAGATCTCGCTGTTGCAGCGCCGGCTGGGCACCACCACCGTGTACGTCACCCACGACCAGGTCGAGGCCATGACCATGGGTGACCGCGTGGCCGTCATGAAGGCGGGCATCCTGCAGCAGTGCGCGAGCCCGAAGACGCTGTACGACAAGCCGGTCAACAGTTTCGTTGCCGGGTTCATCGGATCACCGGCCATGAACCTCTTCGAGGTCGATGTGGTGAACGGCGCCGCCCGGATCGGTTCGCTGTCGGCGCCGATCGAGCGGTCGGCACTGAATGCCGTCGACACCGCCCAGGTGGTCGTCGGAATCCGCCCCGAGGCCTGGACCGTGTCCGACCAGGGCACCACGGTGAAAGTCGACGTGGTGGAGGAGCTCGGCGCGGACGCCTACATCTACGGGCGCATCGTCCGCGACGGTGAACTCGGCGGCCACGACATCGTCGCGCGCGTGAGCGACTCCCCCTCCCCGGCCAAGGGCGACGTCATCCGGCTGGCTCCGGACCCCGCCCGCCTGCACTACTTCTCCCCGACCACCGGTGCCCGGCTCGGCGACTGACCGGGGAGGGGAACAGTGAAACTTCTCGTCACCGGCGGCGCCGGTTACGTGGGCAGCGTCTGCGCCCAGCGGCTGCTCGAGTGCGGTCACACGGTCGTGATCGTCGACGACCTGTCGACGGGCAACGCCGACGCGGTGCCGGCGGAAGCGGTATTCGTGGAAGACGACATCGCGGGCTCAGCGGAGCGGGTTCTCGGCGCCGGGGACTTCGACGGCGTGCTGCATTTCGCCGCCCGCTCCCTCGTGGGCGAGTCGGTGGTCACGCCGGAAACGTATTGGAACGCGAACGTCGTCGAGACCCTCGCCCTGCTGGAGGCGATGCGCGCGTCCGGCACCGGCCGGCTGGTGTTCTCCTCCACCGCGGCGACGTACGGTTCTCCCGAGTCCGTGCCGATCACCGAGGATGCTCCCACCCGGCCGACCAACCCGTACGGCGCCACCAAACTGGCGGTCGACCACGCGATCACGTCGTATGCGGCGGCGCACGGTCTGGCGGCGTGCAGCCTGCGCTATTTCAACGTGGCGGGCGCATACGCCGGGCTCGGCGAGAATCGCGTCGTCGAAACGCACCTGATCCCGCTGGTGCTGCAGGTCGCTGCCGGGCAACGGGACGAGATCTCGGTGTTCGGCACCGACTGGCCCACCCCGGACGGCACCGCCGTCCGCGACTACATCGACATCCGCGACCTGGCCGAGGCGCACGTCCTCGCGCTCGAGTCGGCCCGGCCGGGCACCCATCGCATCTACAACCTCGGTACCGGCACCGGGTTCAGCGTGCGGGAGGTGATCGCGTCCTGCGAACGCGTGACGGGCCGGACCATCGCCACCCGGGACGCCCCGCGCCGCGCCGGCGATCCCGCGGTCCTCGTCGCGTCGAGCGCACGGGTACAGGCCGAACTGGGCTGGCACCCGCGGCACACCGATCTCGACGAGACCGTCGCCGCCGCCTGGGCGTATCAGCAGTCGCTGGGCGGGCGACAGCGCTACCGTGATTCGGTGCGGTCCTGACGAGGCGTGCGGCGGCGGGTCTGCCGCGGGAAGGAGGCGGGTGTGGACGACACCGATGCTGCGCGGAAGAGGCGGATCGTGGAGGTTCTCGTCGAGACCTTCGCCGACCTGATGGAGGCGGACCCGAGCGCGTTTCGCACGAAATTCCGGAAGATGGCCGCCGATCCGTTCGCCTTCTACCGCGGCAGCGCCTGCCTGTTCTACGACGATCTGCGGGACTTCGACGATCCGTGGGCGGACGAGCGCACCGGCCGGGTGTGGATTCACGGCGATCTGCACCTGGAGAATTTCGGCACGTACATGAACTCGGAGGGCACCCTCGTCTTCGACGTCAACGATTTCGACGAGGCGTACGTCGGGCACTTCAGCTGGGATCTTCGTCGCTTCGTCGCGAGTCTCGCCCTGATGGGCTGGCAGAAGGCCCTCCCCGAGAAGGATGTCCGGGCGCTGGCCGACACGTACCTGCGGAGCTACGTCGACCACGTCCTCCACTACGCGCGGCAGGACGGGGACGAGGACTTCGCGCTGGGCCTGGACAATTCCCGCGGCGCGATTCACGACCTGCTGCTGAGCGCGCGCCTCGCGACCCGGGTGGAGTTGCTCGAATCCGTCACGGTGCTCGAGGACTACGATCGGCACTTCCGGCGCGGCAGCGGCGTCCGCGAACTGGACGACGCGGAACGCGCCACCGTGAGCGAGGCGGTCGAGACGTACGTCGAGCGCATTCCGCGCAGCAAACGTTCCGCGCGGCCGGTGTTCTACCGGATCAAGGACGTGGTGGGGCGGACGGGATTCGGGATCGGCAGTGCCGGCCTGCCCGCGTACAACGTGCTCATCGAAGGGGCGACGCAGGCCCTCGAGAACGACATCGTGCTCTCCCTCAAACAGGGCAACGTCGCCGCACCGAGTCGCATCGTCGACGAACCCACCGTCCGCGATTACTTCGAGCACGAAGGTCATCGCACCGCGGTGAGTCAGCGGGCCCTGCAGGTTCACACGGACCCGCTGCTCGGCTACACGGAGATCGACGGCACCGGTTTCGTCGTCGCCGAACTCTCCCCGTACGAACTGGACCTGGACTGGTCCGATCTCACCGAGCCGGAGGACATCACGCCGGTGCTCGAGGACCTCGGCCGGGCGACGGCGAAGGCGCACTGCGTCTCCGACGAGGACAGCGATCAGACGCTGGTCACGTTTCAGACCGAGGACGCCGTCCGCAGTGTCCTCGACGGCAGGCTGGACGAATTCGTCGACGAGATAGTCGAATTCGGCATCAAATATGCCGAGGTGAGCCGCAGGGACCACCAGCTGTTCGTGAACGCGTTCCGGGAGGGTGAGATCACCGGAGTGTCCGCGACCTGACACCGCGCTGCTACAGGCGGACCGTGTTCAGCTCCTCCAGCACACCCTCCGCGCTGCGGGCGGCGACGGTGCAGGCCCGGGCCGTGAACTGGTCGAGCAGCGGGTGCCGGGCCCGTTCGCGCCACTTCCGGACCGCGGCGAGGGCCCGCATCCGCTGCAACTCGACGGAGTCGTCGCCGTCGGTGCCGAGTCGTTCGCAGATCTGGATCCCGAAGCCGCCGATCAGGCGCTGCAACTCGGCCACGTCGTCGGCGGGCAGTCCCACCTCGGTGGACCGCAGCCGCCCGAGCAGCCGCAGCTCCTGGAACCCGTGCACGTCGGAGAGCAGCCGCTCGGCCGACAGCAGGATCTCGCTCGCGCCCGGCACGGGATGCGCCGTGAGCACCCGCTTGAGTGCCACGAGGGCCGAGTGCGTCTTCAACTGATCGGCCCGCTGACCGAACTGGATGTCGATCACCTGGCGCAATTCGTCGAGACCGCTGCGTTCCACCAGCTCGGCCGCCAACGTCGGCGAGTCCTTGGTGCCCAACCGGATCAGCGTGACGGCCATCCGAATCCCGAAGAGCCCGAAGCGGTCTGCGAGCTGGGCCCGCATCCGTGCGTCCACCGGCAGCGGGCTGTCCTCCCGCGCGAAGCGGTCTGCCGACAGCATCGCCAGGTTCAGATCGTCCACCGGGACCTCGGCCAGATGCTGGAACGCGGTGAACTCGGCCTGCCGCATCGTGCGGGCACCGAGCGCCAGCAGCCCCGCGACGGGGACGACGGCCTGGCACAGCCCGGTCCGTTCGAGTTCGCCCGCGAACCGGGACGCCACCTCCTTCGCGGACATCATCGCGTCCAGGCGGCCCGCCCCCACCTCGTCGGCCCGCGACACCACACCCACCACACCGAGCGGCCCCGACTCGTCGCCGACATGGTCGCCGATCTGGCCGAGGAACTGGACGTCGGTCGCGTTGAGTGTGCGCAGCAGGTAGACCACCGCGTCGGCGCCGGACGCCTCGTTGTCGGGGGTGAGCATCTCGAGCGTGCGGGCCGAGACGTCCCGCGACAGCGAGGACGTGCCGGGGGTGTCGATGATCGTCGTGTGCGCGAGCGCGGACGACGGCCACTCCACGTCCAGGCGGTCCACCTGATCGGCGGTGAGGTGACCCAGGTCGAACGTGAGATGCCCGTCCCGGCGCAGCACCGGGACGTTCGCGGAACGCTGAGCGCCGGTGCCCGGGTCCGGCTGGTACCAGGCCGTCACGGTGGGCGTCGAGCCACTGCGGTACCAGGTGACGACCCGGGTGCACTCCGTCGCGTCGGTGGGCGCGATATCCTGCCCCACCAGGGAATTGAGCAGGGTCGACTTGCCCGCCTTCAGCGAACCGGCCAGGGCCACCCGCAACGGCTGTTCCAGTCGACGCGCACATTCGGTCAGCTGATCCCGGATCTCGGGACTGCCCGCGTACAACCGGCGGGCGGACGCGATCAGCGCGCGGGCGTCGTGCAGCGGAGCGGCGCTCATGCCGTGACCGCTCCCGCGTCACCTTCGACGAGTTGCGCCGCTTGCTGTTTCAGTGCGGACGCGACGTGCAGATCCTTCTCGAGCTGCGCGATCCGCCGGGTCCGCTCGGTGGACTCGAGGTTCGCCGCCTCCTGCGCCGCGCGCAGCGACTCGTTGATCGAGCGCAGCGCCTGCTCCGCGATCGCCGTGAAATGGTCGCGCAGGAGTCGCTGGATCGAGCGGAGCCGATCCTTCGACTCCTTGCCCACCTGGAAGCTGGCGTCGTCGGCGAAACGCCGGATCGCGGTCTTCGCCTCCGCCCGCCGCTTCAGGATCCGGCTCTCCCGGTCCTCCCGGTACGCCTTGGTGCCGAGGAGGACTCCGGCGCCGATCGAGATCGGATTGACCAGGGCCATGCCCATCATGGTGGTGATCAGGCCGAACATGAGCACGCCACCGTACGACCCCCGCATACCGACGAGGACCTTCTGGGTGATGCCGATGCGGCCCGCCTCGAGGTCGGCGAGCGACGCCACCGGTTCGAGCACCCCGTCCACGTCCGCGACATCGAGGTGCGGCAGTTCCACGGCGCCCGTCTCGGCGAAATGCTGCGCGACGACCTCCGCCAGCCAGAGGGCGCGGTCGTGCGCCCAGACGAAGTTGTCGCCGATCGCAGTGGCGAACTCCTGCTCGAGCCACTGCCCCAGCGCATCCCAGTCCTTGCCGGGGTCGCCCTCGTCGACGGTTTCCTCCGCCTCCCGGGTGACGCGGCGCAACCGGTCCCGCAGGTCGTGGTCGATGTCGGCGGCGAGGTCGGCGATGCCGTCGCCGAGCGTCTGCTGCCACAGCGACGTCTTCTTGTGAAGTTCCTCGGCGGCGGCCTTCGCCTTCTGCAGTTCGGCCACCGCGGCGGCGCCCTTCGCCGGATCACGCAGGGCGGCAAGCTCACTGCCTATTCCCAGGGTGAGGTGCTCGGCCGCCGACGACACGTCCAGCGACACGGCCCGGCGGGTGTTCGCCTCGGCCCGGGCCACCACCCGGTCGCGCAGAAACGCGTACAGCTCGACGAAACCGGATTCGGTGTTGAGTTCCTCGTCCTGCAGTCGCAGCGCGTGTGAGCGCAGCACCGACGAGATCGGGATCAGAGGAACGTCGAGACCGGCCCGCGAGAGGTGCGCGCGGTCGGCCCCGACGATGTCGCGCCAGTGCGGGTACAGATCGGTCTTGCTGATCAGGCACGCCACCGACGGGCACAGGCTCGTGACCTGACGGATGAACCCGAGCTCCGGTTCGGTGAATTCCTGGCTGGCGTCGGACAGGACGAACACGGCGTCGGACGCCGGGATCAGCCCGAGTGTGCTCGCGGCGTGCGGGTTGCCGGCACCGCCGACGCCGGGCGTGTCGACGAGGACCAGCCCGTCGGCGAGAAGCGGGCTCGGGACGCTGACCTCGACCCGCAGCACCTCCCGGCCCCCGGCGCGCGGCGAGGCCGGGGTGATGCCGTTCAGCTCGTCGAGAGGCAGGGGCACACGGATCGCGTCGGCGCCTGGATCGGCGAGGACGAGTTCCGCCGACGCGGTCTCGGCGTTCTGGACGACGGTGGGAATCGCGGTGGTCTCGTCGTCACCCACCGAACACACGGTGAGATTGAGGAGGGAATTCACGAACTGGCTCTTGCCCTGCTTGAGCGGCCCGACCACCACGATCCGCATCCGCGGGTCCTGGACCCGGGTCCGGGCCGAATCGAGCCGCTTCACCAGGTCACCGCGACCGAACCGCTCGGCCACGCCCAGCGCCTGCGTGAGCAGCGCCGTCATCGACTGCGACCCGGCTGGACTCTTCTGGGCGGCTGCACTGTCCATGAGTTTCGTTGACCCGCAATTCTTCCGACCTCGTGCGGACACCGCGTTCCAGTGCACCGACACCCGACTGTGAAACAGCCCCGTACGCATAACGCGTCCGGGGCTGACTTCGTTACATCGTACGGCGGTTCCGGTCACCCCGTCTGGGGGATGCCGGAACCGCCGTTTCGTCACGGCTCGAGGTGATCGACCACGTCCGTGACGTCGTGCGTCGGGGCCACCGAAGAGTCGGTGTCGGCGAACAGCGAGCCATCGGTGGCACCGTGCAGGCCCGAGTCGGCGCCGAACGCGTTGTCCGCGTCGATCGACGACCAGGTGTCGGCTCCGGTGTCGACGGCGCCGCCCAGGGTGGACCCCAGGCCGCCGGCGATCGACCCGGTGGTGTCGGTCACGACCCCGCCGACCGCACCGAGGTCCGCGGAACCGTCGGTGGTGGCATCCGCCGTGGCGTCCGCGCCGGCGGAAGCGCCACCCGCGATCGATCCACCGGCGGACGCGGCGCCGTCGAGGGCACCGCCCACTGCGGCTCCCCCGTCGACCGCTCCGTCGACGGCGCCGTCGAGTGCGCCTCCGACCGAGGTGCCGAGCGACCCGAGGCCACCCACGCCACCGGACAATCCGGCGCCGAGGCCTGCGGCAGCGTCGGCGGTGGCGTCCAGGCCACCGGTCAGACCGGCCGTGGCGTCCACTGCACTGTCCACGCCGCCTTCGATTCCACCGGCGACGCCGCCGCCGAGTCCGGCCGCCGCATCCACCGTGCCGCCGAGGCTTCCGCCGACGTTCGCGGCCGTGTCCAGAGCGCCACCGACGGTGCCGCCCAGGTCAGCGGCCGTGTCGAGGGCGCCGCCGAGGTTCGCGTCCAGGCTCGCACCGGCATCGGCGACCGCGCCGACCGAGGCACCGACATCACCGACCGCGTCGACGGCACCGCCGACGCTGCCCGTCAGTGCCGAGCCGAGGCCCGCACCGGTGTCGAAGATTCCACCCAGACCGCCGGTGAGGCCGCTGGTCAGACCGGCGCCCAGGCCACCGGCCGTGTCCAGTCCGCCGACCAGGTTGGTTCCGAGGCTGCCGCCCAGGTCCGCTCCGGCGTCGGCGACCGCGCCGACACCCGCCGCGACACCGGCACCGATGCCGGCGGCCGCGTCCGCACCGCCCGCGACACCACCGCCGACGGCGCCGCCGACATTGCCCGTCAGCTCACTGCCGGCGTCGAGCAGTCCGCCGAGCGCGCCGTCGATGCCGCCCGTCAGGCCACCCGCGAGATCGGTGCCCGCGTCGAGGGCACCGTCCAGGGCGCCGCCCACACCGGCCGCGGCATCGAGGCCCAGGTCTGCGTCCAGAGCGGAGTCCAGATCGAGTCCGCCACCGGCCTGCAGTGCCGTCTCCAGTGCGGAACCGAGGGTCGCGCTGAGGCCGCCGTCGGCTCCCAGGACGCCGCCGAGAGCGGTGCCCAGGGTGCTGCCGATGCTGCCCTCCGCGCCGAGCACGCTGTCGAGGTCGAGGGCGCCGCCGGTCTCCAGTGCGCCGCCGAGTACTCCGCCGAGCGCAGCACCGAGGTCCGCGCCCGCCGCGCCGCCGGCGCCGAATGCTCCGCCCAGCAGGCCACCGAGGTCGGTCGCGCCGCCGAGGCCGATCCCGCCGTCCGCGCCGAGGACCGCGTCGAGCGCCGCACCCAGACCGGCGGTCGCGTCACCGTCGACGCCGAGGACGCCGCCGAGCGCACTGCTGATCGTGGTGCCCAGATCGGCGCCGGTGTCGAGGACACCGCCCAGCCCGAGGCCGCTCTCCAGCGCGCCGCCGAGGACCGTGCCGAGGTTCGCGCCGGCCTCGCCGCCCAGGCCGAGGGCCCCGCTCAGCGCCGTCGTCAGCTCCGACGTCAGTTCTCCGCCCAGGCCCAGGTCGCCGCCCAGCCCGAGGCCGGTGCCGAGGTCCAGGCCGCCGCCCAGCAGGCCGCCGAGGTCGATGTCCGTCACGCCGCCGGCGCCGAGCACGGCGTCGAGGGTGGTGCCGAGTTCGGTGGCCAGGCCACCGTCCAGGCCGAGTGCGCCGCCGAGGACCGTGCCGAGTGCGGCGTCCAGACCCAGTCCGCTGTCGAGCGCGCCGGACAGGGCACCGCCCAGGCCGCCGTCCAGATCCAGGGCGCCGCCGAGCAGACCGCCCAGCGCGCCGCCGAGGTCGCCGCTGACGTCGCCGCCTGCGCCGAGGACGCCACCGAGGATGCCGCTCAACGCGCCACCCAGGCCGGCGTCGGTACCGAGCACCGCGCCGAGGTCGAGTCCGCCGCCGGCACCGAGCACGGCGTCCAGCGCGGTGCCCAGACCGGCCGTGAGGTCGCCGCCCACGCCGAGTTCACCGCCGAGCAGTCCGCTCAGCGCACCGCCGAGGCTGCCGCCCGCACCGAGGATCGCGTCGAGGTCCAGTCCGCCGCCCAGGTCCGCGATCGAACCGAGGGTCGCGCCCAGCGCCCCACCGAGGTCGGCGCTCAGGTCGCCGCCGGCACCGAGAACCCCGCCGAGGGCGCCACCGAGGACCGCACCGAGGTCGGTACCGAGCACCCCGCCGAGCGAACCGGCGACGTCACCGAGCAGGTCACCGCCGAGCAGGCCGTCGAGGGTGGCACCCAATCCGCCGCCGACGCCGATCGCCGCGTCGAGCGCACCACCCAGTGCGCCACCGAGACCGGCGTCGACACCGAGAACGCTCCCGAGGGTCGTTCCGAGGACGGCACCGAGATCCAGGCCGCCGCCGACGCCGGCGAGGATGTCACCGTCCAGGCTGCCACCCAGGTCCACGACGCTGCCGAGTGCGGCACCGAGAGCCGCACCCAGCTCGGCGCCCAGGTCGCCGCCGATCGACAGTGCGGGTGCGAGGATCCCGGTGAGACCACCGGCCACGTTGAGCACCGGCAGGGCCGTGATCGCCGCGGTGAGGGTGGTGGCGAGCTGCGCGGTCAGGTCGGCACCCAGTCCGAGTGCTCCGCCGAGGGCCCCGCTGACCACGGTGCCGATGTCGAGTGCGCTGCCGAGGTCGAGGCCACCGGTGAGGGAGAGGGCCGCGTCGAGGGCCGCACCCAGTGCGGCGCCGAGCTGTGCACCGATCTCGCCGCCGATCTCCAGGGCCGCACCGAGAGCGGCGCTCAAACCGGCTGCCAGTTCCCCGGCGAAGTCGAAGTCGCCGCCCAGTCCGGCACCGAGACCGAGGCCCGCGCCCGCACCGAGACCGACGGCCCCGCCGAGGCCACCGCCGAGACCGAGGCCCGCACCCAGCCCGCCACCCAGGCCGCCACCGACACCCGCGCCGATGCCGCCGGCGACGTCACTGACGACATTCGCACCGGCACCCACGATCGCGGCCAGATCGGCCCCGCTGCCCGCGAACAATCCCGACTCCGCGACCAGGGGAGCGACGGCGACGATGTCGGCGTGGCTCACACCCTGCAGGCCGGCGGCGCACAACGCATCGGTCGGGTTGGCGCAGTAGGCCGCGGCGGCCTGCTCGTCGCGAAGAAGGCCGAGGATGAAGTCGAGGACGGCGTTGGTAGCCATGGCAATCTCTCCTGTGCTCGTGGATCGGGGAGTTCGGGTGGCCACCACAACTGCTGTGACGGCGAGTGAAATACACGTTATGGATCGGCGGCCCCCGCCCCAACGGGGCGGCGCCCCCCATTCGGGGACCCCGGTATCGGGGATCTCCCACCGGGGGTCGGGCCCTCCCCGTTAGGGGATGGGGGGCCGTTAGGGGATCGGCCCCGTAACTGCCGTCGACCAGCGACGTCGGCGTAACGAAACGGCCACCGCACGCGACAATTCGAGTGACCACGACGGCATCGGCCGTTACATACGGCGGCATCGTCCGTCCGACACAGGCGGCGGCGTGACGCCCGCCCGGACCACAGGAGTGGAACATGGCTGCAGCGCTCGGCATCGGTGTCGGATCGGTCAATACGGTGGCCGCCGTCGACACGGACGGGGCGGGCGTGACGGATGCCACCGACCTCACCGTGCTGTCCCGCGCGAGCGTGCTGCACCTCTCCCCCGACCGGGCGCCCGTCCTCGGCGACGACGTCGGGGAACCGGATGCGGTGACGGTGTCCGACTTCGCGAACCGTGTCGGCGACCCGGTCGGGATCCTCACCGACGACGGCTCGACGTACTCCGGTGAAGATCTCGTGGCCACGGCCGTCAGCTGCATCGTGCACGAGGCCGCGTCGGGCAGGCACGGACTCCCGACCACCGTCGTCACCCACCCGACCGTCTGGCCGCAGTACACGGTCGGGGTCCTCGCCGACGCGCTCGACCAGGCCGGCGTCGCCGGCGCCACCCTCGTGTCGGAGGCGCGGGCGGTGATGACGTGGCTCGAGCAGACCCGCGGCGCACTCGGCGACGCACTGACCGTGATCTACGACCTCGGCGGCACCTCACTCGACATCACCTTGTTCCGTTCCGACGCGCACGGCACCGAGACGGGAGTGCTCGGCAAGCCGGTGCGGTCCGAGGACTTCGGTGGCGCCCACTTCGACCACGCCACCATGCAATACGTCCTCGGCAACGTCGCGGAGGAGTTCGGCGACATCGACCCGTTCGCCCCCGACACCGTCGCCGCGCTGACCCGACTGCGGACCCGCTGCACCGCGGCGAAGGAGGCGCTGTCGTCCGACACCGAAGCCACCATCGCCATCACACTGCCCGGCATCTCCACCGATGTGCGTCTGGTCCGCTCGGAACTCGAAGACCTCATCCGCGAACCGCTGCAGGATTCGGTGACGCTGGTGCGCGAGAGCATCCACGCCGCCGGCCTCGAATCCAGCGACGTCACGCAGGTGGTCCTCACCGGGGGCAGCGCCTCGATCCCGCTGGTCGCCGAACTCCTGTCCGCGGAGCTGCGGGTTCCCGTCGTCGCAGCCGAACGCCCCGGACAGACCGCCGCCCTGGGGGCTGCGCTGATCGCCGCCGACGCCGTCGCGGGACAGGCCGCCGCCCCGACGGTCGCACGCATGCCGGCAGTCGTACCCAGTGCGGCGCCGGCCGCGGCGGCGCCCGCGGTCACCACGGACGCCGACACCGTCGTCCTCGCCGCCCGGCCTCCCGCACCGAGACCCGTCGACCCCGGCCCCACCGGGATGTCGCGCAAGAAAAAGGCCGGGATCATCACCGCCTCCGCCGCGGCCATCGCCCTGCTCGCCGCCGGCGGGCTGTCGCTGGGCACCGCCTTCGACATCGCACCGGCGTCCAGCTCCGGTTCCACCACCTCGCAGTCGTCCGGCACGTCGGGGGGCACGGCACCGACGTCCGGTGTTCCGGCCGAGGCGGCCGCAACCGGCGGCGCGGCTCCCGGCACCGATGCCGCGGGCGTCGCCGCCGCGACGGGCGCACCCGGCACCGCGGCCGGCGTCGCCACGCCGATCGCCGCACCCGGCACCGTCCCCCCGGGCACCGTGGCACCGGCGGTCGCACCCGCGGCGGCAGCACCCGGCACC
Source organism: Rhodococcus sp. NPDC056960 (assembly GCF_042674125.1). Lineage (NCBI taxonomy): Bacteria > Bacillati > Actinomycetota > Actinomycetes > Mycobacteriales > Nocardiaceae > Rhodococcus > Rhodococcus sp. NPDC056960. Next base: position 151,683 of record NZ_JBHURF010000012.1, read on the forward strand.
GCTCCGGCCCCCGCGGCCGCGGCTCCCGCGGCCGCACCGGCTCCGGCACCTGCCCCCGCACCGGCCCCGGCTCCCGCACCTGCTCCCGCACCGAGCGTGCCGCAGTCGGACGGCGGCGCCGCGATCGCCAACACCATCGTCGGCGGCGCCGGCGCAGTGGGCGACACCGTCACCGGAGTGGGCGACACGGTCGGCGGCGTCGTCGGCGGCGTCACCGGCCTGGTGCCCGGCGTCCTCGGCAACGGCGGATAGGGCGCCCGTGTCCACACTGCCCTCACCGCTTCCCCCCACGGATCTCGCGGAGCTCGACGGCCCGCAATTGTCCACGCTCGCACTGGTTCTGCTCGGTAGCGACCTCGACGAGTCCGTGATCGCCCAGGTTCTCGACGTCGAACCCGATCGTGCCCGTGCCGCCATCGACACGCTCCGGGCGGACGGCTGGGTCGACGGACGCGACACCCTCGTCCGCGCGGACGGGACACATCTCACGTCAACCCTCGGCGAGAACCGGCTGCACACGCTGGCCCGCCGGCTGCTCACCCACCACGTCGACGGTGGGACGCTCACGCTTCCCCTGGCACGAGCGGTGGCCGCGACCGGAACACCCAGCGCGGAACTGAGCCAATTCCTCTGCGCTCAGGCAGAACTCGCCGAACCGGCCGCCGCCGTCGCACTGTACGCAGACGCCGGCCGGGTCGGCAGTCTCGGCGACACCGCCGTCGTCGCGTACGCCGAGGCCTGCGCACTGAACGGCGACCTCGACACCGCCGTGGGCCTCGCCGATTCGGTCCTCGAACGGTCCGGGTCCGTCGCCGGCCCGGAACTTGCTGCGGCCGTCCGCATCTCGGCCGCCGGCGCCGCCCACTGCGGGATGATCGACCGCAGCGCCGAACTCTACGCGTGGCTCGGCGCCGACCGCGCCGGCGCCGACGCGTCCCTCGCCGCCTCGGTCCTGGTGGTCGCGGGCCGCCTCGACGACGCCGAGGCCGTCCTCGCGACGAGCGCGGGCGCACCGCCCACCGCCGCCACGGCCGGTGCCGCCCTCGTGGCGACGGGACTCGTGCAGTCGGTGACCGCGTCCGCGAACGCGGCGCTGAACTCGCTCACCCGGGCACTGTCGCTGCCCGGCCGCGCGTCCCGGCCCCGGATGCTGCCCGACTCCCCCGCCGCGATCACCGCCCTCGCCGCCCTCCACTGCGGCGAACTCGCCCACGCGGACGCCGTCCTCACCCGGGCACGGGAAGCCGACCGACCCGGCAGCGTCACCGCGAACCGGCACCAACTCCTCACCGCCTGGACGTCCATGGTCCGCGGCGACCTGACCGCCGCGCAGTCGCGGCTCGACGGCCTCGACGCCGCGTCGATGCAGCAACGCGACCTGTTGTTCGTCCACGGCCTGCGAGTGGGCCTGGCCCGGCGCACCGGCGACAACGCGGCACTCCTGCAGGCCTGGTCGGGAGCGCAGGGCGTCCTCGCGGAGTACTCCGTGGACCTCCTGAGCCTGCTGCCGCTCGGCGAACTGTGGCTGACGTCGATCCGCATCGGCGAAGCCGCCCGGATCACCCACCTCGTCGAGGACGCGCAGTCGCTGCTGCGGACACTCGGCGAACCGGCGATGTGGGGGTCCGCGCTGCACTGGTACGGCGTGCAGGCGTCGATCCTCGCCGAATGTCCCGCGGACCTGATGCCGCACGCGCGCGCACTCGGCGAGGCCGCCAAGGTCAGCACGTACGCGTCCGGGCTCGCGACCGCGGGTCGCGCCTGGCTGCGCGTGCTGCAGGGCGACATCGACGCCACCTCCGTCGAGGACGCCGCCCGCACCCTCGACCGGATCGGGCTGCCGTGGGACGGTGCCCGCCTCGCCGGCGAAGCGGCGCTGCGCGCCTCCGACACACGAGTCGCGACCGCGCTGCTGCAGGTCGCGCGGGCCCTCCGCCAGCCGACGTCGGCGGGCACCGGCTCCGACTCGACGGTCGTGTCGAGCCCGGGCACGCCGGGATCACTCACCGACCGCGAGGCCGAGGTCGCCGAACTGCTCGTGCAGGGCCTGACGTACCGGGAGATCGGGTCACGCCTCTACATCTCCGCCAAGACGATCGAGCACCACGTGGCCCGCATCCGGCGCCGCCTCGGTGCCGGATCGCGGTCGGAATTGCTGTCGATGCTGCGGGCGATGGGCCACGGATATTCCGTCGACTCCTGACCCGTGAGTACTTCTCAACCGCCCGTGGTTGAGAAGTACTCACGGGTGCCGGATGTAACCATTCGCCGCCGGCAGGCGACACACTGTGCACATGGTGCGATGATGCACCTCTCGAACCGTGCCAGTAAGGATCTTCCATGACCACCGGAGTCGGACTCACCGTCGGCGATTCGGTTTCGACGGCGGTGGTGACCGCGTCGGGGACCGACGTGAGGACGATCGAACACCCGTCCGTCCTGTTCACGGCCCCGGACGGGACCGTGCAGCTCGGCGACCCCGGGACCGAATCGACGGGCGCGGTCCGCGACTTTCTCGCCCGCGTCGGGGAACCCGCGGGCATCGAGTACGCGGGTTCGCTGACCCGGGCGGAGGATCTCGTCGCGACCGCGATGTTCTGCCTGTTCCGGGAGGCCTCGGACGGACTGACCGGGACAGTGAAGGTCACCGCCACCCATCCGTCGGACTGGGCGCCCGAGATCGTCACGAAGCTGCGCGAATCGCTCGACTACATGGGTCTCGATGAGGCGACTCTGATCGCGGAGTCGGTGGCGCTGGCGGCGTCGGCGGAGTCCCCCGCGCACGGTGCGGCACTGCTGGCGGCCGGGCTGGCGCTCACCGACGAGGACACGAGCGCGGACACCGAGTCGATTCCCGTCGTCGAGGCCCCGCTGCACACCGCGTACTCCGCGGTCACGGCGGTGCCTGCGGCCGCTGCCACTTCCGACGCGTTCCCGCCTGCCACGACCGAGGCGTCCGCTCCGGCGAGCGCGCCGACTCCACCCGTCACGCGCACGAACCGTCGGCCGCTGATCATCGCGGGTGTCGCGGCGGCCGCGCTGGTACTGGCGGGCGGGACGCTCGCGTTCGCGCTCACCGGCAACGGCCGCACCGAGGTCCCCTCGATACAGGACGCTCAGACCGCGCCGATGACGACGACGTCGACCGCCCGGCCCACCACGACCGGATCCGTCGTCTTCCCGACGGCGAGCACGCAGGAGGTGGCGCTGACGACGGAGGAGCAGATTCCGGTTCCGGTCGCTCCCCCGCCGGTGCCGGTCGAGACGACCACCCCGTACGTGCCTCCGCCTCCCCCGACCACGACCACGACCACGTCGACTCCGGTGATCACCCTCCCGTCGATCACCACGGTCCCGCAGACGACCACGACGACGACCGCGGCGGCCACCACCACGACGACGCCTCCCGAGACGACCACGACAACGAAGACGGAGTCCGCGGCGGCGATCATCACGACGACGACGACCCAGCAGCAGCAGCGGCCCGCACTGATCACCCCAGGTGAGTGAGGCTCCAGCCACACCTCCCCGGCGGGCTGACCGGGTCGTAGCTTAAGGTGGGGCGCTGATACCCACCCCAGAAGGAATCCCTCCGTGAACGGATTCCGTGCAGAAGGGATTTCATGCGTAACGTGCTGGCGCACCGCGCCGCTGTTGTAGGCGCCTCGGCAATGCTTCTTCTCTTTCCGTTCTCCACTGCCGCCCAGGCCGAACCTGTTACGCAGACCGACACCACTCAGCTGAGCGCCGACAAGTTGCCGGCCGAGCTGGTCGAGGCCATCACCCGCGACCTGAAGATCAGCCCGCAGGAGTACCTCGACCGCGCCGCGAAGGCACAGGAGCTGGGTAGCTACGCCCAGGACTTCCGGGAGCAGCATCCCGACGATTTCGCCGGCGCCTGGATCGGCCTCGACGGCCAGCCCGTCGTCGCGGTCACCACCAGCGAGGCAGCCGACGCCGCGGCCAAGGCCGGGTACGCCACCCGCATCGCGCCGGTGTCCGCGAACGGCCTGGAGAAGACCCTCTCCGACGTGAACGGCTGGATCGCGGGACTGCCGAAGGATGTGGCCTCCCAGGTCAACTCCGCGTCGATCGACGTCCTCGACAACCGCGTCGTCATCGACGTCGTCAACAGCCCCGTCGGTCAGGCCCTGAACCTGCCGACGCTGCTCGCCAACGTCAAGGTCATGCTGAGCCCCGGCGGCGGCGGTCCCGTCGAGAAGGGCCCCCTCGCCGGTGACACCTACATCACCTCCGCGGGTGAGCTGGCGAAGACGCCGATTTCGGAGATCTCCGTGTGCTCGCTCGGCTTCAACGCTGTCGACGACAGCGGCCAGGCGGTCAACATCAGTGCCGGACACTGCAACCCCGCCGAGGGCAAGCCGTCTCCGGTCTTCCTCCCGAATCACCAGAACGTCGACGACAGCCAGCAGATCGGAACGTTCTCGCGGTCCTCGGTGGGCAATCCGGCCGACAAGCTGGACTACTCGGTGATCAAGCTCAACGAGGCGGGCGTCAAGGCCGGCCTGGACCGTCCCGCGGTCCGCGGTGCGAACGGCACCACGCTGGAGATCACCGGCACCGCCCGCCCCGTCGTGGGCGCCCCGATCTGCAAGTCGGGTCAGACGTCGTCGTTCACGTGTGGAGTGGTTGCCGCCGATCACGTCGAGACGCAGTTGTTCGTCTCCGACGGTTCGAGCCGCACCATCAACGGTTTCGCCGGCACGGCCTGCACCCTCGCGGGTGACAGCGGCGGGGCCATCGTCACCGGAACCCTCGCGCTGGGTATCACGAGTGGTTCCAATGCCAGTGGCGCCCCGAACTGCACGGAGGCGAACCTGGTGCTGGCGCCGGAGGGTGGCACGGCCAGCCTGGGTGTCCCGATCGCGGACATCGTCGACACGGTCGGATCCGGGATGCGCGTGCGCACCGTTTCCGACTAGTTCTCCGCCGTTTACCGCCGCATGCCCGGTGTCCGTTCGTTCGGACACCGGGCATTCGTGTTCGCGCCGCCGGGGATATTTCGGGACGTCTGTCCGCTTTGTCCTGCTGCGTCGTCCGCCGGGAGTGTTACAGGTGGGAATAGGCGGGGCGAACCCATATAGTCGACTCCGACTGTGTACGGCCTTACCTGTCGGGGGGTCGTATTCGTATGCGCCCGCGAGGCAACTGCGAACAAACAACGAAGAAAGGCCCCCATGCGAAGCTCCATCGCACGTCGTGCCGCCGTGTTCGGCTCTGCCGCGCTGCTGCTCCTCGGTCCGGTCACCGCCGCGGCCCAGGCCGATCCGGTCGAGCCCGGAGCGTCCGGCCAGGCCGCCAAGCTGCCCGCGGAACTGATCGACGCAATTCAGCGTGATCTGTCGCTGAGCCCGGACCAGTACCTGGAGCACTCCGAGCTGGGCCAGAAGCTGGCCGAGTTCGCGAAGATCGCCCGCACCCAGTTCCCGGACGCGTTCGCCGGAACCTGGCTCGACAACGCCGGCACCCCGATCGTCGGGCTCGCCGACGGCGCCGACAAGGACGCCGCCGTCGCCGCCGCCGAGAAGGCCGGCTTCCAGGTGAAGGACGTGGCGCAGAGCGAGAGCAGCCTGCAGGCGCAGGTGAAGTCGCTCGACGGCTGGCTGGACACCCAGCCGCCCGCGGTCGCGAATCTCGTGCGCGGCGTGGCCATCGACATCGTGAACAACGATCTCGTGCTCCGCGCCGACAACGTGGGCGGGCTGCAGCTTCCGGACTTCCTGAAGGGTGCCCGCGTCGTGCAGTCACCTGCGACGGCCGCTCCGCTGCCGTCCACCGACCTCGCCCCCATCGCCGAGCCACTCCCCGCCGACTCCCTGCTGGGCGGCGACGCGTACGGCTCGCTCGGCGGTGGCATCGGGCTGCGCTGCTCGCTCGGTTTCAACGGCACCGACGGTTCGGGCCGTCCGGTGAACATCACGGCCGGGCACTGCGACCCCAACCTGGCCGCAGCCGGCACGCCGGAGGCATCGGAGGCGTTCTCACTGCTCCCCGGCGGCGGCACCGGACCCCGGATCGGCACGTTCGCCAAGACCAGCCTCGACATTCACGACTACTCGATCATCCGGGCCGACGACAGCGCCGCACGCCGGTTCGAGAACAACGGCGTCCGGGTTCCCGGCGCGGCGCCGGTCGCCATCACAGGCACCGCCGACCCGATTGTCGGTGCCCCCGTGTGCAAGTCGGGTCTGACCACCGGCTTCACGTGCGGCGTGGTCACGTCCGTGGCCCAGACCGTGTCGGTCGGTGAGCGCACCCTCGCCGACAGCTTCTCGACGAGCATGTGTGCCCTGCAGGGCGACAGTGGCGGCACAATAGTCACCGGCACCCTGGCACTCGGCATCTCGAGCGCCTCCAACGTGGGGCAGTACCCGGTCTGCCAGGTCGCTGACGTCGTCACGTTCGTCCTCGGTGAGAGTCCCGAACTGTTCGCCACACCGATCAACCAGGTGCTGGCCGAGAACCCGGGCCTGCGCGTGCGCACTTCGTAACCCGCTACCACGACGACTACGGCCCGCCTCCTTCTCGAAGGAGGCGGGCCGTAGTTTTCGGTCGAGAGTTTTCGATCAGGACGCCGGGTCGGGGGCGGGCGGCACGAAGGGCGTGTTGATGGTGACGAGGTACTGGATTCCGAGGATCACGAGGGCGGCGCCGCCCACGAAGATGGTTCCGGCCAGCCCGCCGGCGGCGAATCCCGCCATCAGGCCACCGAGGCACCCGACCGGGGTGCCGATCACCGTCACGGCGAACAGTCCGCAGCCGACCGCGAGCCCCACGACTCCGAAGATCACACCGAAGATCAGGCCGCCGATCAGTGTCGCGTAGCCGAGGTAGCTGTTGAAGTCGGCCAGCGCGACGTCGTCGCGCTCGTCCTGGGTGTCGAATCCGTCCTGCGCCACCGACTTCAGTGACGACGCGACGTCGGCGGGAACGTGCGGGGTGAGCGTCGCGGTCCGTCCCGCGAGGTCGGCGTCGATCGGATAGACGGCATCGCCCAGCCGGATCGTGAGCGGAAGTGCCGCAACCACTGTGCCGCTGCCGTCCACCACCTCGATCGCATCCCGGGCGTCGGTGATCCGGAAGGCACCGGCGTCGATCGACGTGACCACCGAGTCGCCCTCGGCGTGCGCCTGGTAGCCGATGTCCGGCGCACCCTGCGTCGACGGAGCGGCGTGTGCGGTGCCGGCGCTGATCCCGAGAGCAGCGACGACGAGGACCGCTGCGCCGGTGAGGGACCGAAGCTTCCGCGCGGACGGGCCGCTCATGCGGCGGGCGCCGGTGCGACGAACGGACTGTTGATCGTGTTGAAGTACTGGATGCCCAGAACCACGAGGGCACCGCCGCCGACCACGATGGTCCCCGCCAGAGCGACTACGGGGGCGACGATCAGCGCGCCGCCGATGCACCCCGCCACCGGACCGGCCAGGCCGAGGAACGGAACCACCAGCGCCGCCGTGCCGGGAATGACCCCGACCGCGCAGCCGATCGCCCCACCGATGATGGCGGCGACGATCGCGGTGATCGCGGTGGTGATGCCGAGTTGCTGCTGGAAGTCGTCGAGTGCGCGATCGTCGCGCTCCGCCTTGTCCACCGGTGCGGCGACGTCGTCGAGTGTCAGCCGTTCCGACACGGGGACGGGGATCGCCGCCGCCGGATCCATGTCGGGGAGGAGTCGCAGGACGCGCCTGGAAGAGTCGACCGCCACCTCGAAGGGGTGTTGCAGATCGTCGACCCGGAAGAAGGTGGGGATGGACGCAACGACTCGGCCGCCGTCGTCGATCACGTCGACGGTGTCGGCGGCGGCGTTGATCGAGAAGGCGCCGGCGTCGAGGGTCGCCACTGCAGCGTCGCCGTCCCGGGCGGTCTGGTAGTTGACGTTCGGGACGCCCTGCTCCGCGCCCGGTTGCGGTGCGACTGCCGGATCGGCGTAGGCGGTGGCCGACCCGACGCCCATCGCCGCGACAACGAGCATGGATGTGGCAGTAAACCGTCGAAGGTTCATCGAGATCCGTTCCGAGAGCAGCGGTGTGACGGAGGAAGGTTAGCCTAAGCATGGGCAAACTCGGCAGGTCGCCTCAGCCGCTGTGACGAGGTTCACTTCCGGGGTCTCGGAAAACGACGAACCGCCCGCACTCCGGAAGGAGGACGGGCGGTGCCGGAGCTACTGCGGGGTGGGGGCTACTTCACCCACTTCGTGACGCGAGGCGCCTTCCCACGTCTCGTGATGTCGTCAGAACAGCTTCGGCGCGACAGTCACGATCGTGACCACGTACCCGAAAATGTCGGCCAGGATGCCAAACAGCTCTGCCATGGATTTTCACACCTCTCCTGGGCGTTTGCCCTGCGGGTTCGCTACTTCGCGCTCTTGTCGTTTTTCGCCCAGATGGTGGTGCCGTCGGGCGCCGTCAAGGTCTGGGCGAGCTGGATGCCCGCGATGACAAGAGTCGGCCCACCGATGAGAACGGTTCCAGCAATCGCCCCGACTGCCGCGAATACCGGGACGGTTGCCAGCGCGACGGGCCCTGCGATCAGGCCGACCAATCCGATCGCGCCTCCGACGACGGTTCCCGCCAGGCCACCTACCGCGGTCGCCAGTGTGAGCTGCTGGCCGAAATTCGCCTGCGCTCTCGAGTTCTCCTCCACGGAGGCCACGTCATTCAGCGGGAGATCGGCGGCGGCGATCGGCGTAGCTTTGGCGCGGTCGGTAACCGGCGTCAGCGTGAGAGTCTTGCCGTCTTCGCTGACCTTCTCGTCGAACGGGAACTGCAGATCGTCCAACCGGTAGGCGAGCGGAAGCGAGAGGACGGAGTTACCTGCTGCATCTTCGAGTGCAACGGACTGACCATCCGACGACACGACGAATGCACCGGCGTCGATCTTGGTTACGACGGCACGGTCCTCCACGCGGGTCTCGTAGCCGATCTTCCCCTGAGGCTCAGCCGGATCAGCAGTTGCAATCCCCGATCCTGCGGTGAAGATACTCGCAACCAAAGCCGATGCCGTGACGACTCGACGCAACTTCATTCCATCCCCTTAAGGTTTCAACCCCATCCGTTGCCAAACAGTAACTTGCCACTACGACAGGTCCCAATTGAGGCTCGACTCGAGAAAAATCTCGCGTCGGATCAAATCGGTACGGAGTAATAAAAATCACCCCTCCGAACGGAACATGCCCGAAATTCGCGAATTACTCCGAGCGCTGATTCAGTAAATTCCCCCAAAGCGGGGAACCGGTCGGTTTCCTCGCGAGACCCGTCTCGCAACTCGGCCCCGCCGCGGAAAGCGCGACGGGCTGAGCGGCGAAGCGATCGCGACTACTGAACGCGGTCCGCGTAGATCGAGGTGCCGGGGGCGGCATTGCAGGCCTCCCCCACAACTGGTAGGCGCTGACGCCAAGCGTGGGACCACCGGCGACGATGGTTCCGACGACTCCCCCGCTGCCCGCGCCGGTCACGAGCCCCGCGACACAACCGGCGGGAATTGTTGCAATACAACCGATTCCGGCACCAGCGAGACTTCCGACCGTGACGGCGATACCGACCTGGCTGCCGAACTCAGCAAACGCCCGGTCGTTCTCCTCACGGGAGGCGACATCGTGGAACGGCAGCGGGAGAACCGCGGGCGCCGTGGTCGTCGCGGCCGGCGCCGCGGGTGCGAGCGCCTGTCCTGCGTGGGAGATTCCGGCAGCCATCTCCATGGCGGCTACCGCCGCGCCTGCCGTCACTGCAGCTCGTCTCACGATCATTGGTGCCTCATTTCAGGAACGTCCCGACGAAGTGACTGGTGTGATCGATGTGCACCGCTCGACCCTCCCCGCGTCCGCTGGCCAAGGCCGGAAATTACGCTCAGAGTAACAGTGGAATCACGGCCGAATCGGCCATTGACGAACTTTTCACCCGAGGCGGAAGTACCAGTCGGTAGCCGCCCGAATCGGCGTAATTCATGCAAATTGCCGATTCGGTGAATTGGGTCACCCGAGCTGATTCCTACGCAGCCTCCGCACAAGCAATACGAATTTGCCGATCGTTATCCCGCCGCGACAGGATCGCGTCGTATTCGTGACACTTCGGATGGACGCAACATGCGTTCGAGTCGGTCGGGCCACCCCGCGGGCACCGCCGGCCAGACTTAGGGCGACCTTCGGTGAACGCCGCGATTCCGACCCTTTAACGTGGCGAACAGATAAGTCCGATTGTGGCATGCGCCACATGCCGCATCGGCCCCCCAGCTGCACAAATCCTGCTGAACGCCGGTAAGTTACCCACTGGTAGGCTAGTTAAGTTACTAGTGGGTAACTTAGCAAGCGTTAGGATCACGAGCAGTCCCGAGGTGGCCGCCCTGCCGCCCTGAAACGAAAGGCCGCGACATGAATGCCCTGACGATCACGTTGGGCACCATCGGCGTGCTGCTGAGCCTCGTATGTTGGTTCTCCTTCATCACCGGCGCATGGAAGATGGTCAACGTCGTCCGGATCGGCCAGTCCGCCCCGGACCGATGGCGTCCCTTCTTCCCGCGCTTCAAGCAGATGTGCGTCGAGTTCATCGCGCACACCCGCATGACCAAGTTCCGCACCGTCGGCTGGGCTCACTGGCTCGTCATGGTCGGATTCATGCTCGGCGCGATCGTCTGGTTCGAGGCCTACGGGCAGACGTTCGACCCGGAGTTCCACTGGCCGCTGGTCGGTAACACCGCCGTCTACCACTTCATCGACGAGATCCTCGGCCTCGGCACGGTCATCGGCATCACCACGCTGATCGTGATCCGCCAGCTCAACCATCCACGGGTTCCCGCGCGGCTGTCCCGGTTCGGCGGATCCGACTTCCGGGCCGCCTACTTCGTCGAGGCCGTCGTCCTCATCGAGGGCCTGGGCATGATCTTCGTGAAGGCCGGCAAGATCGCCACCTACGGCCACTCCAACCCGTGGACCGACTTCTTCACCATGAACCTCGCGAAGCTGCTGCCCGCGAGCCCGAACATGGTCGCGGTCTTCGCGTTCGTCAAGCTGATGTCCGGCATGATCTGGCTCTACGTCGTCGGTCGCAACATCACCTGGGGTGTCGCATGGCACCGGTTCGCGGCCTTCTTCAACATCTACTTCAAGCGTGAGGACGACGGCGACGTCGCCCTCGGCGCGGCCAAGCCCATGATGTCCGGTGGCAAGCCCATCAACATGGAGGACGCCGATCCGGACACCGACACGTTCGGCGCCGGCAACATCGAGGACTTCTCCTGGAAGGGCTGGCTGGACTTCTCCACCTGCACCGAGTGCGGTCGATGCCAGTCGCAGTGCCCCGCCTGGAACACCGGCAAGCCGCTGTCCCCGAAGCTGCTCATCACCTCGCTGCGCGACCACGGTTTCGCGAAGGCTCCGTACCTGCTGGCAGGCGGGCGCAAGGACATGGGTGGCGACGAGGTCGGTCTGGTGAACGGCGACGGCGCCGTGGACGAGGCCAAGCTCGCCGCGATCCCCGAGGCAGCACGCCAGGAGGCGGAGCGGAAGCTGGTCGGCGAGACCGTCGAAGGCGAGCTGGCTCCGGTCATCGACGCCGAGACGCTGTGGAGCTGCACCAACTGCGGCGCGTGCGTCGAGCAGTGCCCCGTCGACATCGAGCACGTCGACCACATCATCGACATGCGCCGCTACCAGGTGCTCATCGAGTCGGAGTTCCCGTCCGAGCTGGCCGGCCTGTTCAAGAACCTTGAGAACAAGGGCAACCCCTGGGGCCAGAACTCCAAGGACCGTCTCAACTGGATCAGCGAGATGGACTTCGACATCCCGGTGTTCGGCCAGGATGCGGACAGCTTCGAGGATTACGAGTACCTCTTCTGGGTCGGTTGCGCCGGCGCCTACGAGGACCGCGCGAAGAAGACCACCAAGGCCGTCGCGGAACTGCTCGCCACCGCGGGCGTGAAGTTCATGGTGCTCGGCGCCGACGAGACGTGCACCGGTGACTCGGCTCGCCGTGCGGGCAACGAGTTCCTGTTCCAGCAGCTCGCCATGCAGAACATCGAGTTGCTGAACTCGGTCTTCGACGGCGTCGAGCAGCGCAAGCGCAAGATCGTCGTCACCTGTGCGCACTGCTTCAACGCGCTCGGAAACGAATACCCCGAGGTCGGCGGCGACTACGAGGTGGTTCACCACACCCAGCTGCTCAACCGTCTGGTCCGCCAGAAGAAGCTGATTCCCGTCGCGTCCGTCAGCGAAGACATCACTTACCACGACCCGTGCTTCCTCGGACGCCACAACAAGGTGTACGACGCTCCCCGCGAGCTGATGGAAGCCTCCGGCGCGAAGCTGAAGGAAATGCCGCGTCACGGCGAACGGTCCATGTGCTGCGGTGCCGGTGGCGCTCGCATGTGGATGGAAGAGAACATCGGCAAGCGCATCAACATCGACCGGGTCGACGAGGCGCTCAGCACGGATCCGAAGAAGATCGCGACCGGCTGCCCGTTCTGCCGCGTCATGCTGACCGACGGTGTCACTGCTCGCCAGGAGTCGGGCCAGGGTGAGGGCGTCGAGGTCGTGGACGTCGCCCAGCTGATGCTCTCGTCCATCACGCGTCTCGAACCCGAGAAGCTGACCGAGAACATCAAGGTCATCCCCCGCGAGAAGCCGGCCACACCCGTGGCAGCCGAGGCCAAGGCCGAGGTGGTGGAGAAGAAGCGCGTCGAAGAGGTCGAGGAGGCCGCTGCGACGCCGGCCGCCACCGAAGCTCCGGCGGGCAAGGGTCTGGCGATGAAGGGCCTGGCCAAGGCACCCGGCGCGAAAGCTCCGGGGGCGAAGGCTCCCGGCACGGGTCTCGGCATGGCGGGTGGCGCGAAGGCACCCGGCGCCAAGGCACCCGGCAAGGGTCTCGGCATGGCGGGTGGCGCGAAGGCACCCGGCGCCAAGACTGCCGCTCCCGCTCCGGCCGAGGCTGCCGGCACGCAGGCACCCGCGGCGGAGGCGCCGAAGCCCAAGGGTCTCGGGCTCGCCGGCGGTGCGAAGGCACCGGGCGGCAAGGGTCTGCAGATGAAGGGTGCTGCCAAGGCTCCCGGCGCCAAGGCCGCCGCTCCGGCTGCCGACGCGCCGGCCGCAGCGGCTCCCGCGGCGGAAACCCCTGTTCAGGACGCCCCGGCGGCGAAGCCGAAGGGACTCGGGCTGGCGTCCGGGGCCAAGGCTCCCGGCAAGGGTCTGCAGATGAAGGGCAAGGCGAAGGCTCCCGGCGCGAAGACCGCTCCCGCGGAAGCACAGGCCGAGTCTGCAGTCGCCGAGCCCCAGGTTGCCGAGCCCCAGGTTGCCGAGCCTGAGGTCGCCGACACCGCTGTAGCTCCGGAGGCACCGGCGGCGGAGACACCGAAGGCTCCCCCGGTGGCGAAGGCTGGTGGGCTGGGCTTCAAGAGCGGCGCCAAGGCTCCCGGAGCCCGCAAGTCTGCTCCCAAGGCCGCGGCACCGAAGGTCGAGGCCCCGGCCGCCGAGGCACCACAGGCGGCAGCCCCGAAGACTGAAGAGCCGAAGGTAGAAGCTCCGAAGGTCGAGGAGTCGAACGGCGACGGGTCGAACGGCGCGGCGCAGGCCCCGCCCCAGGCCAAGCCCGGCGGACTCGGTTTCAAGGCCGGCGCGAAAGCACCGGGCCGCAAGAGCTAGCCGGCAGCACGACAAGCAGCGCCCCCACCATGATCGGTGGGGGCGCTGTTTCGTCGGGCCTCGCTCACTCGCCGAGATCCGGCTAGCGCGGCCCGGTTCCGGCGCGGCCCGGCCCTCCGCCGCCCATCGGCTGAGCGGGTGCCTGGTTCTGCACGGTGTATTGCTGTACCTCGTCGTCCTGCGAGGTGTCGTCGGCGGACGACGCTTGTTCGACGGACGAGGTCGTCGTGGTCGTCGTGACCGAGGGCGAATCGTCCTGGCCGATCAGTTGCGTCGCCGCCGCTCCGGCACCCAGGAGTACGAGAGCGGCGGCACTCGCCGCCACCATCCACCCCCGGATCCCGGACTTCTGCTTCTGCGGCACCTCGGTCGGCACCACGACGACCGGTGCCACGCGTGCGGTCGGCAACCCGACCGACGCGGACGGCGGCAGCACCCGCGACGACGCCGCGGTCGCAATCGGCCGCGGCGGCGCCGGCGGCCGCACCCGTGGTCCCGGTGTCGTCACACGCGAGGTCGTCACGCGCGAGCCCGACATCTGGAGGGCGGCACGCTCCGCGATGACCGCAGCACCGCGGGCGGAGGCGGACGCCGGTTCGGGGGCAAACACGAGCGGCACGTCCGCGGCAGTCGAGAGCAGTTCGGTCACGAGCGGGACGGCGGCACCGCCGCCGAGAAGGACTAGGGCGTCCGCGGGGGTGCCTGCGTCAGAGAGTCGTTCGAGTTCACGTGCCACCGTGTTCGCCGCCCGCGTCAGGGGCGCGCGGATGGCGTCCTCGAACTCGGAACGCATCACCCGTATCTGGCGTCGTATTCCGGGAAGTTCCACGGTCACCACCGCCGAGGTGTCGTGCGACAGCCGCTCCTTCGCTGTACGGCAACGGGACGCCAATTCGGTCAACGCGGCCCGGTGCGCGGGATCGTCGACATCGAAATCCGGGCGTGAGTTCTGCACGAGCCCGATGACATGTCCGGTCAGGAGTCGGTCGGCGTGGTCTCCGCTGAAGTCGGTGCTCCGCGTCGATCGGACCACCCCGAAGTCGGCACCGCGCCTCGTGACCACGGTCAGATCGACGGAATGGGCGCCGACGTCGCACAACAGCAGCGTCGCGTAGTCGTCGAGTGGCTCGACCCGGGAGATCCATGCCAGTGCCGCCATGGTTTCGGGTATCACCGTGACCGTGCGGTTCTGCAGCAGACCCCAGCGGCGGATCTCGTCTTCGAGTTCTTCGACCGCGTATCCGGACCAGCCCGACGGCGCCGCGACCACCACGTGATCGAGTGCAGGCGTGCGGCCTCGAACAAGGCAGTCGAGGGCGGTGGCGACTAGTTGCACCGCCGGTGTCCGGGTCCCGTCGTCGCCGATCACCGGAACGGGATCACCGACCCTGTCGATGAAATCGCGGAACACGATGCTGCCCTGAGGAATCGGTCCGGCACTGAGCGCTCCGAGGGTGGGAGCGCTGCTCGACGAGAGCATGAGTTCCGCCGACTGCTGCACCACGGAGAAGCCGTCGTGGTTCTCGGCGCGCGCCGGCGATTCCTCCAGCATCTGTGCGGACACGAACGAGTCGGACCCCATACTGATCCCCATCGATGTCCGCATGTCGTGATCTCCGTTCCGTGTCGACGGCAGGTGCCTTTCCTGCCGATCGAAACGCTAAACCGCATTCCTGTGCCTGCCGCTGTGCGCTTCCTGCGATGTTCCTGTGTGCGGGGCCGCGCCCGCCCCTAGGCAAGGTGCAGCGTCCTCCCATGGTGTTCCCAGGAATGGTCCATAACGTCGTCGTCAGTCGCCTCGAAGGGGCAAACCCGAACCGAAGGAGCACTCATGACGAGAAGCGAAATCCACCCCACGGCCGTCATCGATCACGACGTTCCCGCCCCGCACGCCGCAATCGACGTCCGGGCACCGCAGCCCGATCTGGGTGGTGCGCCGCCTGTGGCGGACCTCCTGCGCGACGGACTCGACGGTCTCCTGCGCGACCTCCGTCCCACGAACCCGACCGGCGGTGGTTCTGCACAGCACGCTGAGCCGCAACAGAATTCGCGTCGTGCCGACGAAGCCCGCGACCACGACAACCGCGCACCCTCGAGCAACCACGCCCACCCGGAAAACAACGCCCACTCCGAACCCTCACGCGACAACAGCCACGACAACAGCGCGAACCGGAACGACGCTGCCCAGGACAACCACACCCGGTCCGGCAGTCAGGATCGCCAGAGCACCGAACGTCACAGCAACACCGGCACCGAGGCCCACCGGACCGACGCCACGGTCGGCCGCGACGGAGGCATCGACGCACACAACGCCCCGGGCGCGGGAGCATCCGTTGAAGCGGGATCGGGCCACCAGAACGCACAGGCCGGCGCGTCGGCTTCGTTCGGGACCACCGGTCGCGGCGAGTCGTCGAACTCCGGGGGCGCTTCTGCGGCTCAGCCCACGTTCAACCAGGGCAATCCGGTTGCGACGCAACCGACGACGCTGACTCAGACTACGTCGGCCTCCTCGCCTACCGCGTCTGCCATGCAACCTGCCGCAGCTACTCCGGCCGCGAGTGCGGCGCCCGCAACGGCGACGTCCGCGGCCCAGCCGATCACGGCGACTCCGGTGTCGACGCACTCCGATTCGGCGGCGACGTCGCAGCCTCTCGACACGACGATCCGGCAGACAAGCACCGCCGAACCGACCTCGACGTCGGAAACCTCGACGACGCAGCAGAATACCCGGAGCACCGAGGCCGCAACGGCAACGGCCTCCAGCAACGAAACGACGCACGCCTCGCAGGCCACGTCCACTGCGGCCAACGCGACGTCCACCGTCACCACGCAGAACGCGACAGCACCCACCGCGGATCTCGGCGGATCCCAGACGACCACCACATCGCCCACGTCGACCGACAACAACACGAGCAGCACCACCGGCGACCACACTGCGACGCAGACGGCGGCGACCACCACGGCGACCACGGCAACGGCGCCGACCGCCGACCTGGGCCAGTCGCAGGCAACGACCACTGCTGCCACCACCACGACCGCCACGAGCGATCTCTCGTCGACGGACCACAGCTCTGCCGTCAGCACCCTCACGGACACCTCCGCAGACACGGGTCTCAGCCACGACACCGAGACCGCGTACGACACCGCGACCACGGCCGACACCGCAAGCTCGTACGACACCACCACCACCACACACGACGCCGCGACCACGTACGACTCGAGCACCTCACTCGACACGGCCTCGTCGCTCGACTCGACGAGCACGAGCCTCACGTCCGGGCTGACGACCGACTCCGGTACGACGCTCGATACGCACGATCAGAGCCTGACTGCGACGACCACCGTCGACCAGCACGTGTTCTGACCTCGACGTGGCGGGCCCGCCTACTCCCCTGTGCCCGCCGCTCCCCTCTCCCGTACGTCCGTCACTCACTCTTGCGGAGATCATGAACGCCACCCTCGAATCCTCAGCCGTCAGCACCCCGGTGCGCCCGAATCTTCCTGCCGAGACCACTGCGTCGATGACGGCACTGCTGTCGCAACTCGCGGCGCTGACCCGCGCTGCGGGTCGCGGTGATCTGCTGACCCGGTTGTCGCACACCGAGTCGCGTCTCGCGGATCCACGGACGCGGGTGGTGGTACTCGGACTGACCGACAAGGGTGTCAGTTCCGTGACGGGTGCGCTCGTCGACGCGGACGTGTCGGCGGCGGCGCGGTCCCGGCACGAGCCGGTGGTCGTCGAGTACGGCCCGGTCGCCGGGGCCCCGGATTCGACGGTCACACTTCCCCATGACCTGCTCGCGGAAGGTCTGGTGCTGGTGGACGCTCCCGGATTCTCCGGGCACGCTCCCGCCCGCGCGGCCGACACTCTGGCGCTCGTCCCGACGGCGGATGCTGTGCTGTTCGTCTCCGATGCGAGCCAGGAATACACCGAGCCCGAGATCGCTCTGCTCACCCAGGTGCAGAAGTTGTGCCCCGTGGTGATCTGCGTCGTCAACAAGATCGACTTCTATCCGCGCTGGGCGGACATTCAGAAGGCCAACCGCACCCACCTGCAGAACGCTGACCTCCCGCTGCCGCTGCTGCCGGTGTCCGTGCTGATGCATCAGGACGCCCGTGAGGCCGGCGACGACGCGCTCGACGTGGAGTCGGGCATACCGCAGTTGGTCGACTACCTGCGCACCCAGGTGATCGCGAAAGCGGATGTGGTGCTCCGCAATTCCGTGATCGCCGATGTTCGCACCGTCACCGATCACCTCTCGCTGTCGCTCAGCGCCGAACTCGATGCGGTGCGTGATCCGCAGCGCGGCGCGGCGTTGCTCGCCCAGATGGCACAGGCTCGCGCGGCGGCGGATCAGCTCCGGCAGCGCTCCGCGAACTGGCAGCACACACTGGCCGACGGCGCGATCGAGTTGATGACGGACATCGAGCACGACCTGCGCCATCGTCTCCGCACCGTGATGCGCGCGGCCGAGCAGGACATCGGTGCGTCCGATCCGGCGCCGCGCTGGGAGAAATTCGGTGCGTGGCTCGACGGCGAGATCGCGACCTGTGTGCGGGAGAACTTCGTGATGGCCCACACCCGCTCGCTCGATCTGGCCCGTTCAGTCGGCGACCGCTTCGCCGAGGACGGCAAGGTCCCGGTCCCGGCGCTGCGCATCGACAACGTCGATCATGTCCTCGAACCCGTCAACACCCTCGAATCCCTGGAGAGCTCGCAGGGGTTCACCCAGCGCGTCCTCTCCAGCATGCGCGGGTCGTACGGTGGTGTGCTGATGGTCGGTTTGGTCACCAGCCTGGCAGGACTGGCGCTGGTGAACCCCTTCTCGATCGGAGCGGGAGTTCTGCTCGGCGCCAACACGTATCGCGAGGACCGCAAGGCACGTACCGCCCGCAGGCAGGCGGAGGCGAAGGTGGCGGTGTCCCGGTTGATGGACGACGTGATCTTCCAGGTGGGGAAGGAATCGAAGCAGCGGCTACGTGAGGTGCAGCGCGTTCTGCGGGACCACTTCACCGATCTGGCGAACGAGATGCTCCGTTCCGTCGATGATTCGCTGCGTGCGGCCACGGATGCGTCGAAGATGCACGACGACCACCGTGCCACGCGGTTTGCGCAGATCCGCACGGAACTCGATGCGTTACGGCAGATCCGACTGCAGGCGGCCGGCTTCGCGGGACAGGTGGCGGCATGAGCGTCACGCGTCTCGGGTCGCAGACCCGCCAGCTGATCGATGCCGCCCGGCACGAACTGCGCGGCGATCCCGCCTCCGTCGAGGAACTCGGCCAGTGCCACGCCCGACTCGACGAGCCGCTCCGCGTCGCCCTCACCGGCACGCTGAAAGCCGGGAAGTCGACGCTCCTCAACGCTCTCGTCGGCGAGGAGATCGCGCCGACGGACGCCACCGAATGCACCCGGGTCGTCACCTGGTTCGAGCAGTCCGCCACACCGCGCATCGACCTCACCCACGACTCCGGACGCCGGACGCGACTGCCGGTGCACCGGGACGAAGGCCGGCTGTCCCTGGACCTGGGCGGGGTCACCGCCGATCGTGTGGAGAAGCTGCAGGTGGGCTGGCCGTCGGCACTGCTCGGCGAATTCACGCTCGTCGACACCCCCGGAACGTCGTCGAACTCGCGGGACGTGTCGGCCCGCACCCGGGCGCTGCTGCTCCCCGAGGACAGGCCCTGCGACGTCGACGCCGTCGTCTACCTCACCCGGGGCGCCGACGGCGCGGACGTGCGGTTGCTCGACCAACTCCAGACCCGGGTCGGAACCGCGGCGGGCCCGCTCGGCATAGTCGGCGTGCTGTCCCGGGCCGACGAGGTGAAGGGCGGTCGCGAACGCAACCTCGACGCCGCCCGGGCCGCAGCAGACGACGCGGGCCGCCGGGTGGAGCGGAGCCTGCTCCCGGTGTCGGGACTTCTCGCGCTCCGCGGTCGCACCCTGCGGCAAACCGAGTTCGACGACCTCGCCGTGCTCGCCACCGTCCCGGACGGCACGCTCGAGGCGGCGCTGCGCTCGATCACGCGATTCACCGCGGACGACGCGGAGCTCCTGCTGCCGTCACCGCAGCGGCGCGCCCTCCTCGACCACTTCGGCCTGTTCGGGATCCGGTTCGCGGTCATGCTGATTCGCACCGGTGCAACCGACGCGCCGACCCTGGCCCGGGAACTGACGGCGCACAGCGGCCTCGACGACCTCCGCCGGACGCTGCACCTGCAATTCGGTCAGCGAAGCACCGAACTGAAGGCGCATTCAGCCCTCCGCTCGCTGAAGTCGGTGCTGGCGAGGACACCGTCGTCGGCCAGCCGCAGCCTCAGCCGGGCGGCCGATCGGCTGCTCGCCGACACCCACGTGTTCCGAGAGCTGCGGGTGCTGTCGAGTCTGCGCACCGGCGGTCTGCAATTGCGAGACGCCGATGTCGTGCTCCTCGAGCGGGTGCTCGGCGGCGAGGGCATGTCGCCGCACACCCGCCTCGGCATGCCCGCCGACGCCGCCCCGGAGCAGATCTCCCGGGTCGCGCTGACCGCCCTCAGGTTCTGGCGGTCCCAGGCCGGCCGGCCGACGATGGACACGGCGACGGTTCAGGCGTGCGCGTGCGCGGCGCGTTCCTGTGAGGCCCTGCTCGCGCGATGACGAGGCGCCGCGCCGCTACTGCTCGGGTCGCCAGAGTTCGAGTCGCGGGATGTCCGGCGGCTCGAAGCCGAGAACCTGACCGTAGAAGGAGAGTTCGGCGTTGCGGGAGCTGATCAGGGTGGCGAGCTTCCGGAATCCGTGCGACTCCCCCTCGTATTCGAGGTACGCGTGTGGGATGCCCTTCTCCACGAGGGCGTCCCGGAACCGTTCCGCCTGCGAGGGCGGCACGATCGGATCGTCGAGTCCCTGCAACAGCAGCACTGGGCAGTTCAACCCGGCGACGTTGTTCAGCGGTGCCCGCTCCGCGTAGAGGTCGGCCGATTCGGGCAGTGGGCCGATGAGGCCGTCGATGTAGCGGGATTCGAAATCGTGCGTCTCCTTCACGAATCCGTCGAGCTCGGCCACACCGAAGTACGACGCGCCGCACGCGAACACGTCCGACGTGGTCAGCGCCGCGAGGACGGTCCAGCCGCCGGCGGATCCACCCTCGATCGCGAGCCTGCGGGGGTCCGCCATGCCCGCCTCGGCGAGGCCCGTCACCGCCGTCACCACGTCTTCGACGTCGACGACGCCCCACTGACCGCGCAGCCGGTTGCGGTACTCGCGCCCGTAACCCGTGGAGCCGCCGTAGTTCACGTCGACGACCCCGATGCCGCGACTGGTGAAGAACGCGAACACGGGGTTCAGCAACGGCGCGACCCGCGACGTCGGTCCGCCGTGCACGAACGCCACATACGGCGGCAACTCGCCGTCCTCCCCCTGGTACCGGGGATGCCGCGGCGGGTAGGCGATGACGTGGACCTCGCGTTCGGCGCCCTGGAACGTCAGAGTCCGGGCCTCCGGGAGATACGCCGATTCGGGTAGGTCGGTGACGGACAGCCGGATGGTCCGGAGGTCGCCCGTGTCGAGGTCGAGTTCACGCAGACCCGCCGGTGTCTGCGCACCGCCGGTGAGCAGCAGGATCCGGTTGCCGCGGCGGTCCCCCAAGCCGACGCTGGTGAGCCCGTCCAGGGGGATGTCGGCGAGCGAACCGGTCGCCGGATCGAGGACGGCGAGGGTGTCGGTGCCGAACGTCCGGACGGTGAGCAGCGTGCCGTCGTCGCGGCGGGTGTGCCACCGGCCCCCGAGCATCCACAGTGCGCCGCCGAAATCGGCGTCCATCGGGCACAACGCCACCGGGTCGGCGTCGTCGATCCCGACCCGGTAGAGGTTCCACCAGCCGCTTCGGTCGCTGATGGTGTACAGCTCGGCAGGCCCGGACCATTCCGGTTGCAGCACCGATTCCTCGACGCCGCCGAGCAGGGACCGCACCTGCCCGGTCACCCGGCCGCCCTCGATCGGCACGACCCTCAGTTCGGTACCGTCCCACGGCATCTGGGGGTGGTCCCACGCGATCCAGGCGAGGTGCCTGCGGTCCGGCGACAGCCGCGGGTTCGCCAGGAAATCGGAGCCGGCGACAACGGACCGCACCCGGTGCGCGTCGCCTGCCGCCGATCCGTCCAGCGGGACGACGCAGATGTCGCGGGTGACGCCGCCGTCCGTGTCGTGGGTCTCGCGCACGGCCCACACCTCGCCGTCGACCACCGAGAGGTCGCCGTACCGCAGCGAGCAGGGCTGCGGCGGCTCCGGTGTCAGCGGCACCGGTGTGCCACCTTCCAGCAGATACAGACGCTGATCGCCGAACTCGGCGAACACCAGGTGACCGGCGTCGGTGACGGTCCAGGCCCCGCCGCCGTACTCGTGGACGCGGGTGCGCGCGTTCCACGGCGCCGGCAGGACGTCCTCCGGTTCGTTGTCGAGACCGAGGCGGCGCACCGCGACCCGCCCGCCCTCACTGGGGCGTAGTTCCGCCCACCACACGTCGTCGCCCACGTAGCGGCCGCCTTCGACGGGGTGTCCGCTGGAGGCGAGATCCGCCGCCGCGATCGGAGAGGGCCAGGAACCGTAGGGCGCAGAGGTCATTCGCCGAGGATATTCCGCCGACCCCTACTCCGCAGGCAGCCACGCGCCGTGAAGGCCCGCCGGAACCCGGATCGGCAGCCGCACCTTCCCGATCGGGCCGGCACCGGGATCGTCGGCGGTGAGCACGAAGAACCAGGACGTCATGTCGACGCGGTCCGTCCCGATCATTCCCCAGTACTCGTGGTCGGTGCCCGGCATGAAGATCGGCTCGCCCACCGACACGCTCCCCGGATCCCAATGTGCCTCGGTGCCGCGGGCCGGGTCGAAGAACCACAGCGAATCCTGGCGACCCTGGCTGCGATCGAGTTTGCCGACGGTGGCCACCGTGCGGTGCCCGCGGGTGAGTTCGCGGTCGTCGACCCGCGGGAACTCGACGTCGCGGTCGCACACCACCTCTCGCGTCATCCGGCCGCTGCCGGGGTCGACGACGGCGCGGATCAGGGACCCGAGCGACGGCGCCGGAGCCTTCGCGAAACCCCCGGGATACGTCCATTCGACGTAGTCGACGCTCACACGCCCGTCGGGCAGATCGAACGCGTTCGCGAAATGCCACACCCAGTACGCGTCGTGCGTCGACCACCGCACCGGACCGCCGTCACGGGGTATCAGCGCGAGCCTCGTGCCGTCGTCCGGCCGCCAGTCCAGTACGGATCCGCCGGTCATCACCGCGGCGATGTCGAAGACCAGGGGGCACAGCATCAGCACGATATAGTGCTCGGTGAGCGCCATGTCGTGGACCATCAGCGGGGTGTCCACCCCCTCGACCGGCGTCGGCGTCCGCGCCACCGAACCGTCGGAGTGCACCACCGACCACGTCAGGTACGGGGGCTCGAGCATGTAATTGAACAGCACCATCTCCCCGGTCACCGGGTCGAGCTTGGGGTGCGCGGTGCTCCCGACACTCATGGCCCCGTCGCAGTTCTCGCGCTCCAGCGTGCTCAGGTCGGCAGGGTCGAGCCGGAACGGCAGCGTGGTCTCGGCCATCGCCAGCAGTCGTCCCCCGTGCCGGACGATGTTGATGTCGGGCAGCTCGCGCGACGTGCCCGCCAGTTCGGGCCCCACCTCGTCCTCGGTCGGCGTGTAGAGGTCGGTGACGCCGGGCCAGATCACGTGCCCGGCCTTCTCCTCCGCCTCCACCATCGGGGTTCGGACGAACCGGTTGGTGTAGCGGGCGGCGCCTCCCGACAGTTCGACGCGGTGGACCATGCCGTCGCCGTCGAGCGGATAGACGTAGCTGCCGATGGGGTCGAAGCGCGGGTTCGGACCGTTGCGCAGATAGGCGCCGTGGAGATCGGCGGGCAACTCGCCGATCACCTCGAGATCCCCGACGTCCACCTCCTCGCGTTGCGGCGCGAAGATCCCGCTGAGGTGGCTGTGGTGCGTGACGTCGACGGGTGCGGGACGGGGAAATACCGGTGCTGACATGTGCGTCGCTCCCTCCGGGCGCGGTGAACACGAAACGGATCGGGCCCCTTCCCGAGGGTACGACGGGCGCCCGCGCGGCCGAGGAGTTTCGACGCCGCCGGGGCCCGTCGATACCCACCAGTAGAAATCGGGTTGCCCGGGGGTGGGAGAATGACGCTCGTGAGCAACCCAGACCACGGCCATCACCGCAAGCCGCACCGCAAGCTGGAGCAGTCCACCAAACTCCAGAACGTGCTCTACGAGATTCGTGGACCGGTACATGCCCACGCCGCCCGGCTGGAGGCGGAAGGCCACCGGATCCTCAAGCTCAACATCGGCAACCCCGCACCGTTCGGTTTCGACGCGCCCGACGTGATCATGCGCGACATGATCGCCGCGCTCCCGTACGCGCAGGGGTACTCCGAGTCCAAGGGCATCCTGTCGGCGCGGCGCGCGATCGTCACCCGCTACGAACTGGTCGCGGGATTCCCCGAACTCGACGTCGACGACATCTACCTGGGCAACGGTGTGTCCGAGCTCATCACGATGACGATGCAGGCGCTTCTCGACAACGGCGACGAGGTGCTGATCCCGGCGCCGGACTACCCGCTGTGGACCGCGATGACGAGCCTGGCCGGCGGCACTCCGGTGCATTACCTCTGCGACGAGGGCAACGACTGGAACCCGGACATCGCCGACATCGAGTCGAAGATCACGGACAAGACCAAGGCGCTCCTGGTCATCAACCCGAACAATCCGACGGGTGCGGTGTACTCGATGGAGGTGCTGCAGCAGCTCGTCGACCTGGCCCGCAAGCATCAGCTGCTGCTGCTCGCGGACGAGATCTACGACAAGATCCTGTACGACGACGCCAAGCACATCTCACTCGCCACGCTGGCCCCGGATCTGCTGTGCCTGACGTTCAACGGTCTGTCGAAGGCGTACCGGGTCGCGGGCTACCGGTCCGGCTGGGTCGCCATCACGGGACCGAAGGAGCACGCCGCGGGATTCCTCGAGGGTCTCGACCTGCTGGCGTCGACGCGGCTGTGCCCGAACGTGCCCGGTCAGCACGCCATCCAGGTCGCGCTCGGCGGACACCAGAGCATCGAGGACCTGATCCTGCCGGGTGGCCGGCTGCTCGAGCAGCGGGACGTGGCCTGGGAACGCCTCAACATGATTCCGGGCGTCTCGTGTGTGAAGCCGAAGGGTGCGCTGTACGCGTTCCCCCGGCTCGATCCGAACGTGTACGAGATCTACGACGACGAGAAACTGGTCCAGGACCTTCTGCTGCAGGAGAAGATCCTGATGGTGCAGGGCACCGGATTCAACTGGCCGGACCACGACCACCTCCGCATCGTGACGTTGCCGTGGGCCCGTGATCTCGCTGTCGCCATCGAGCGGTTCGGTAATTTCCTCACCAGCTACAAGCAGTAGGATCGAGGCACAGCAAGCGACACGCGCGTCGCTTGCGTGTCTCCTGGGGGAAAAGAATGGTCACCAGCACCCGCGCGCGTTTCGGGCAATTCGTCCATAAACGACGCCGTTTGCTGAACCTCACGCAGGACGAGGTCACCGCCGCGGGTGGTCCGTCCGACGCCGCGCAGACCCGGGCCGAGAACGGGACCGGCCCGGATCCGAGCATCGAAACCCTCCGCAAACTGGACGTCGCGCTGCGGTGGGCGCCGGGCAGCGCGGCGCGCACCCTCGACGGTGGGCATCCGACGCCCCTCGAGGCGCTGGACGGGGACGACCGGTCGCAGCCCACGCGACCGCTGACGCTCGGGCCGTCGGAGATTCCGCTCGATCTGGACACGATCATCGAGATCCTCGGGCCGCACACCCGGATCACCGAACTCAGCGCGGCGCACCCCGAGGTCCCGGGGCTGGCCGAGGCCGCGGGCGAACTGAGCAAGGTGGTCTCGAAGATCACCGGCGCGTACGTGACGCGGTTGCTGGAAGTCAACGGGGGTCCCGCCGGGCCCCGGCAACCGCTGGTCGAGTTCGCGTTCGGGCACCTGCTGGAGGTCCCGTCGACGGCCACCGACCCGCGCGAACGCGAGGAGGCGCGGTACCGCCGGTTCCTCTACGGCCGGGAGGAGGACCTCGACGCGGCCACCCGGGAACGGTTCTGGCGTCGATGGGAGGACGCGGTGAAACTCGTGGCCACCGACGATCCCGACCGCAGCGGAGACACGGAGGTGAACGCATGACCGGCGTGCCACTGTCGGTGCGGGTGAACCGCCTGTTCTCGCTCGCCCACGACCTCGACGGCCCGGAACCGGGCGATGACACCGTCGCCGCGGGTGTGTCCCGGATACTCGGCCGCCGCGTCGAGCCGTCGGTGATCGAGTCGCTGCGCAGCAACGATCACCACCCGGCCGAGCCGGATGTCGTCCGTGCGGTCGCGCAGCATTTCCACGCCCCCGAGCAGTACCTCGCGGCCGACGGCTACCACGAGTACGACACTCTCGTGCGGTTCAAGATCGCGGTCCGCGAGGCCGGGGTCCGGCACCTGTCCATGCGCTCGCTCGACGCCGGCTCCGAGCCGACCACCGCCGAGATGGAATCGCTGATTCCCCTCCTGGAGAATTTGCGGAACAGCCCCGGACCCGCGCCGGTCGCGGCGCCGGAGCCCCGTCAGACCTGAGCGGCGACGCGTGCCGGGTGCTCGGGTCCACCGAACTGCGGCAGGCGCCGAGCCCAGAGCGCGGCCGCCTGGGCCTCGGCCTC
This sequence comes from Rhodococcus sp. NPDC056960, assembly GCF_042674125.1. NCBI lineage: Bacteria > Bacillati > Actinomycetota > Actinomycetes > Mycobacteriales > Nocardiaceae > Rhodococcus > Rhodococcus sp. NPDC056960. The sequence continues at coordinate 178,064 of NZ_JBHURF010000012.1, forward strand.
CCGCCAGTGGTCGGCCAGCTGCGCCAGCTCCCACGGTTCGCCGCCGACGTCGGTGCCGAACAGGTGCGTCGTCCCGCCGGTGCCGTGCGCCCGGTGACCGGCGGTCCGGGCCAGGCACGCGAGATGCAGCCGGGTCGCCGTGACCACGGGTGGCGCACTGTCGCCGAGCCCGCCGAGTTCGAACACCACGTGCCGGTCGAGGATCATGATCGCGTCGCGGATCTCGACGCTCATGCGGTCCAGGCGGTCGCGGGCGGACAGTGTCCGGCGGTCCTCCGGGCGCAGTTCCAGCACCACCTCGGGCACCGCGCCGGTCAGGGTCCGCCACATCGGCTGCAGCCGGCGCGTGACTCGTTGCGACCGCCGCCGGTGACCGAGAACCCGCACGACCGGTCCCACCGAGATGAGCGCGCCGGCCGACACGGCGAGCAGGCGGATGAATGCCCCCGAGTCGCTGTGCGATTCGGTCAGGACGTTGTCCTCGCTGACCGCGTTGACCACGCCGGTCGTCACGACGATCCCCATGTCGACGACCTCGAACAGCGACAGGGCGATGACGGCGAGAAACACCCGGCGTTCGCGTCCCGGCGTCGCGCTGCGCACGGCCTTCAGGGAGATCCACAGGTTGAGGAGGGCGACGGCGAGGATCGGGATCGCGTAGGTGATGCAGTACGCCGCGAAGAGCCAGCCGCCCTCGTCGGCGACGGCGACGCCCCGCGACCGCGCCGGCGTGCTCAGCGCGATCAGAATCGCCCCCGCCACGAGGCAGACCGACAGCGAGACGGTGTGAATGCGGGGAAGACGCGCAGGGCCCAGCGCCCACGCCGAGAAGAGGCTGATCAGCGACGCCGCCGTGAGCATGATGCAGATGTTGCTCAGAGTGTTCGCGAATCCGTGTCCGAACCAGAGGTCGAGCCAGTGCTGCGCCAGTGAACGCTGGAGCACCAGGGAGAGGGAGGCGAAGACGAGGGCGGCGTTCATCCGGCGTTCGGCGACCGTCGACCGGACGAGCGCCAGGCGGAGGAGGGTCGTCGCCCAGACGAGGGCGAGGAGCGGCCAGCTCACATAGGTGGGCGGTTCGTACACGGCGTCAGAACGTTCCGAGCATCCGGGACACGCGCGCGTCACCGAGGGCGTCGTCGCTCGCCCGCGCCCGGCGACCCGCCATGATCAGGGTGGCGAGGAGTTCCGCCTCGTATTCCTGATCGTTCGAATAGTTGGACCTGCCCAGCATTCTGACCACGCGAGCCGTGTCGACCGACGGTGCGGCCTCCGTCAGCACGGCCGAGTCGACGGAGGTGTCTCCGACGGCATCGCGATCGTGCCCGAGCACCATGTGCGCCAACTCGTGGCAGATGATGTGAGTGGCATGGACGTCCGACATCCCCGCGGCGTACAGGATCACGTCGTCGTCCGCCCGTGCGAGCCAGAGGCCGGAGTGCCCGCCCTGGACCAGTGCGTGGGTGACCGGAACCAGTCGGATCGGACGACCGCGCCGTGCCGCCACGTCGGCGACGAGCCGATCCCTGTTCCAGGGCACGGGAATACCCATCTCCGCCACGATGCGGCGAAGATGGTTGCTGGATCGCGACTGCCGCGAGATTCGCACTGGAACACCTCCGAACGGCCATAATCCTAGGCCGTCGCGATGCGAGGTCACGACATGTGGGCGATTTCACCTACCCGGTTGACGAATACCCCCACCGTGTCGGTAGATTGGCAACCGGCACCTCGAGTGCCGCGAGCACCTGTCGCCCCTCCCCCCCTGTGGGCGCCAGGTTGGTGGCGGGGTCAACCCCCCCTGTACCCCGCCACCCAGCTCGGCAACACTCTCCGCACAGCGTGTCAGCGTCCGCGGAACACACCCCTCGTTCGGAGTTCCGGACCACTCGTGCGTGGAGTTCGACGTTCGCTGCATATTAGCTGTAGCGCACCGTGCCTCGATATCTAATCACAACGGCGACATATAAGCGACACGAAGGCAATACGAACCTGCCGACTCGGCAACAGCGGTACCTCACGTCACTTCCGTCACGGCGGGACCGGCTGCGGTCCGGCTACCCTGTCGTGCGTGCGGAGACTATCCCCCCAGCAGCCGACGCGACGCGGCCGATGAGCGAATTCCACGGACACGGACACGGCCACGGCCACGGGCACGGGCACAGCGACGGTCCGGCGCCGATGGGTCCGGTGGCCGCGAAGGTGGTCGTCGGACTCCTCGTCGCTATCGGGGTCGCGGTACTCGCCGGCGCGATCGCGTTGTGGCCCGGCAAACCGAGTGTCGACGTCGAGCAGCCGTTCCAGAGCGCCCAAGGCGGTGCGGTGGTGACGGAGTCGGGCACGGTCACGATGCAGAACATCGGCGACTGCGGGAGTCCGTCCGCGGGTCGCGCGTTCACGGGTGCGCCGCTGCCGCCGCCCGCCGGCGCGTACGAGTGCCAGCGCAGCATCGTCGACATCGAGTCCGGCCCGAACAGCGGTACCCAGACGTTGCTCGAGATCATTCCCGGACCAGGTCAGCCCGACCTGCGGGTGGGCGAGAACATCCGGTTGGCCCGCCAGACGGATGTGAACGGGACGACGGAGTACTCGTTCGAGGACTTCGCCCGCGGCCTGCCCGTCACCCTCATCGCACTCGCGTTCGCCGTGGTCGTAATCGCGGTGGCGCGCTGGCGCGGGTTCCGCGCACTGGTCGGCATCGTCGTCTCGTTCGGGGTGCTCGTCCTCTTCACTCTTCCGGCGCTACTGGACGGACAGCCGGCGATCCCGGTGGCTCTCGTCTCGGGAGCCGTGATCCTGTATGCCGTGTTGTACCTGGCGCACGGTGTGTCACTGCGCACCAGTTCGGCGCTGCTGGGCACGCTCGCATCGATGCTTCTGGCGGCGGTCCTCTCCTACGCGACCATCGAGATGACGCGGCTGACCGGGCTGTCCGAGGAGCAGAACACCAACGTCCAGACGTACATTCAGCACGTCAGCATCACCGGGCTACTGCTGGCAGGGTTCATCATCGGCTCGCTGGGTGTGCTCAACGACGTGACCATCACGCAGGCCGCGTCCGCGTTCGAACTCGCGTCGCTGGACCCGGGCGCCTCCCGCGGGCAGATCTTCGGTTCGGCGATGCGGGTCGGCCGCGATCACATCGCGAGCACCGTCTACACCCTCGTCCTGGCCTATGCGGGCGGCGCGCTGCCACTGCTGCTGCTGTTCACGGTGGCGGGGCGGTCGATCCAGGACGTGCTGCTCAGCGACGCCGTCGCCATCGAGATCGTGCGGTCCGCGGTCGGCGGCATCGCCCTGGCGCTGTCGGTTCCGCTGACCACCGCGATCGCGGTGATGCTGGCGCGGCCGATCGGCGCGGGTCCGTCCGGTGCGGCGCCCGGGGTGAAACCGTCGCGGGGTGGCCGCCACTCCAAGTAGCGGCGAGTGCCCTAGCTGAAGACGCCGAACTCCCGGAGCACGATGAAGATGATGGCGATGACCATCAGCGCGTACACGGTCAGCATCGTCACCTTGGCCGCGCGCTCGCTGGTCGGCGGGAAGATCTTCAGGATCGGCTTCGTGTAGGCGACCAGCCGGCGCGGTTCGGCCGGTGCAGCGGGCGTCGGAGGCCGGGAAACACTGGGAGTGCCGTGGAACTCCGCGGGGTTTGCAGTCATTGCACACATCCTCTCGACGCCGGAACCATTCCCATCGTAGGCCCGCGACGCGGCGGCGACTACGTTCCCGGGAACCTGGGGAGTTCGGGCAGCTGCAGGGGCGGCAGTGGGATCTGCGGCAGACCGGGGAACAGTGGCGCCGGCGGCGGTGGCGGCGGCGGCGCGGGTACCGGCTCGGGAATCCGGATCTGGGACGCCGTCTGCACCGGTGCCTCGACAGTCTCGGACGTCGGAGGCGCCGGGGGCGGCGTCGGTGACGGTGTGGCCACCTCGGTGACGGTGGGCGGCTCGGTGACGAGTTGGGTGGTCACCGGCTGGGACGTGCCCTCCGTTCGCCCCAGCAGGGTGCCGCCGTACCCGAGTCCGAGCCCGATCACCGCGATGACGGCGAGCGCACTTCCCGCCAGTGCGGCTCCCCGGATCTGGAGTTTGGCGACCTGCTGACTCGGTGGTGGCGCGGCGGCGCTCAGCCAGGACGGAATGCTCGACGGCACACCGCTGCGCGCAACTGCCGCAGTCGGAGCATGGCGTGACGGCCCGGCCTCGAGCACGGGCACCGGCGCGTGCTGCGGCGGGCGGACCGTCGTGACGGCCACAGGAGGCACCACCCGCTGCGCGAGCAGCGCAGCACCCTGTGCCGCAACGAGTTCGGGGTGGTCGGGAACGATGACGGGCAACCCGAGCCACGATTCGAGCACCGACCGTACGAGCGGAATCCGGGCGCCGCCGCCGACGAGGACCGCGGCATCCGGGACTCGCCCCGATCTCTCGATCACGTCGCGGGCGAGGCGCGCCGAGGATTCGACGGTGACGCCGATCAGCGCGTCGAACACGTCCCGCGAGAGCAACAGCAGCCCGCCGTCGCCCGGCACCGCGACGGCGCCGCCGGTCGACAGCCGCTCCTTCGCCTCACGACAGCGGCGGTCGAGCGCGAGGCTCTCGGCCGTGTCGCGCGGCGCGTCGATGCGCTTGTTCTCCAACTGGTTGTCGCGGATCAATCCGTCGAAGACGTCTCCGCTCACCGTGTCGGTGCGGGTCGTCTCCACTACGTCGCCCGTCGCCCGGTCCACGACACTCACCGTGAGGCCGGAGCTGCCCAGGTCGTAGAAGACGAGCGTCCGGTGGTCGGCGAGGGCACCGGACGCGTCGAGGAACGCCAGCGCCGCCGAGGCTTCGGTGACGAGCTGGTAGTGGACCAGTTGCTGCCGAGCCATCGCCGCGTGCACGGCGCCGGCCTGGGCTTCGTCGCGGTAGGCGACGCCGGTGGCGTGCACCTGTCCGGCGCCCGGCGTGCCCGCGAGGACGACACCGATCGACTCGGCGGCGAGTTCCTCGGGCCGGTCGGGGCCTGCGGCGACGACCTGGGCGAGGAAGTCGGGCAGGTGCCGGTTCCCGGTGCCGTCACGGTTCACGGAGCCGGGTCGTGCCAAGCGCACAGCGCTCGCACCGACCGACACACCTAGAACCGAACTCATGGGCCGCCTGACTCGACTGTGCACGGGTTCGATCCGGAATCCCCCCACTCCATGGCCCGCAGTCTAGCGAAGAGGTCCGACCCGGCAACCGAGCAGCCGTTCGGCCGCAACCGAAATCAGAAGTTGCTCGCGATGATCACGCCGGCGATGCCGGTGCCCAGCGGCACGAACGTGCACGGCGGCACCACGGCGTGGGTGGGATCGAGGGTGTTGAGCACCAGTTGCTGGGTGAACGGGTCGTAGGGGAGGTTGAAGTGTCCGGTCTGATCCAGCGGGCACAGATCCTGGACGAGGATGTTGGTGGCACCGGGATCGTGCAGCGCCACGTTGGTGTACGGCTGGATCACCTCGTCGTACCGCGTCCCGATGGTCGTGTACTCCACCCCGGGCACGGTGTCGCCACCGGCGTTGAGGGTGGTGAGGAAATCCGATCCCTGCACCTGCTCGGCGAGCGCCTCCGAACCGAAGCGCTCGATCAGTTCGGAGCCCCCGGGAACGGACGTCACCGCAGTCGCGATCCCGAAGAACGTCCCGCCGTAGGTCGGGGACGCCAGACCGATCCACCGGTTCACGTGGGCCGCTCCGCCGAGCCTGTTGATGTAGTACCGGGCCACCGTCGCGCCCTGCGAGTGCCCGATCACGTCGACCTTGGACGCGCCCGTCACGGACAGCACCCGGGCGACGAAATCGTCCAGTTCGTGTGCCCCCTCGGTCATCGTCTCCATGCCGTAATGCTCGGTGCCCGGTTTCTGCCCGTAGTTGAGGGCGAACAGGCAGTAGCCGGCCTCTTTCAGTCGAGGGCTCAACCCCGCCCAGTTCGCGTAGGCACTGCCGTCGCTGCCGTGGACGAGCACCACCGGGTGGGGGTGCGCGGCGTCGGGGTGGCAGCTGAAGTCGTTGACCCCCGGGGGCGCGGAATGCGGGTGCTGTTCGGAGTAGGTGATCGCGTCGCCCGCCTGGGACTGCGGCGGCCCGGGCTGGGTCGGGACCTCCATCGCGTCGGCGGGGAACGCGAAGAACGCCAATGCCGCGCAGAGCAGCAGCACCTGAGACAAGCGAGCCGAGATCGCCATGGTCACGCCCCCGATTCGACGCCGTTGTCGGCGACGCTACCGGTCCGGCGGCCCCGGCGCGACGATCCATCCGAAACCCGTTACCGAACCGCGCGGTCCGATCTGTTCGTGACCCGATCGCAACCCTTCGGCGCTGCCGGTCAGCCCCGGCCGAGCCCCCGGTAGACCCACCCGGCGGCGCGCCATTCCGCGGCGTCGAGGCAGTTGCGGCCGTCGACCATCACCCGCGCGCGGACCACGTCGTTCAGGTCGTCCGGGTGCAGCGCCGCGAATTCCGCCCACTCGGTGAGCACGAGCACCGCGTCCGCGTTGTCGCACGCCTCGACGGCCGACGTCGCGTAGTTCAGCGTGGGAAACAGCCGTCGTGAGTTGTCGAGCGCCTTCGGGTCGTAGACGCTGACGACCGCCCCGTGCAGTTGCATCATTCCCGCGACGTTCAGCGCGGGGGAATCACGGACGTCGTCGGATTCCGGTTTGAATGCCGCGCCGAGCACCGCGACGTTGGCGCCGAGCAGCGACCCTCCGCACGCCTGCGCCGCCAACTCGACCATCCGGGTGCGTCGCCGCATATTGATGCTGTCGACCTCCCGGAGGAAATGCAGTGCCTGATTTGCGCCCAGTTCGCCGGCCCGCGCCATGAACGCGCGGATGTCCTTGGGCAGGCAGCCGCCGCCGAAGCCGAGCCCGGCGTTGAGGAACCGCCGGCCGATCCGCTCGTCGTATCCCAGCGCGTCGGCGAGTTGGGTGACATCGGCACCCGTCGCCTCGCACACCTCGGAGATCGCGTTGATGAAGGAGATCTTGGTGGCGAGGAACGCGTTCGCCGACACCTTGACCAGTTCCGCGGTGGCGAGGTCGGTGACCAGGAACGGAATGTCCTCGGCGAGCAGGCGGGCATACAGTTCGCGCAGTTCGGTCTCCGCGCGCCCCGGGCGCTGCCGGTCGACGCCGAGCACCATGCGGTCGGGGTGCAGGGTGTCCTGGACGGCGAATCCCTCGCGGAGGAACTCCGGGTTCCACGCGACCTCCACGCCGTCGCCCGCGGGCGCGAGCGCCCGGGCCCGCGCACCCAGGTCTGCGGCCGTCCCGACCGGGACCGTCGACTTTCCGACGATCACCGCGGGACGGTCCAGCAGCGGCGCCAGCGTGTCGATCACCGAGTGCACGTGCCGCAGGTCGGCGGCGTACTCCCCCTTCTTCTGCGGGGTGCCGACACCGAGGAAGTGGAGGTCCGCGAACGCGGCGGCCTCGGCGTACGACGTGGTGAACTGCAACCGCCCGGCGTCGATGTTCCGCCGGAGGACCTCCGCCAGTCCGGGCTCGTAGAACGGGACCTCTCCGGAGGAGAGTTTCGCCACTTTTCCGGGATCGATGTCGACGCCGAGAACGTCGTGGCCCAGTTCCGCCATACAGGCGGCGTGGGTGGCTCCCAGGTATCCGGTTCCAAACACGGTGCAGCGCATGCACCCTTGATAACCAGTGCAGGTGAGCGCGATATTTCCCCGGCTGATGTTCGAAGCCAACAGTGCGTGTACGGACGGTGCGGGCCGAGACCCTATGCTTCGCCCATGCATGTTCTCTTCGTCTGCACCGGAAACGTCTGCCGCTCCCCAACGGCTGAGCGCCTCGCAGTGGCCTTCGCCGAGGAGCTCGGGATCACCGATCTGACTGCCGAAAGTGCAGGTACACGCGCTGCGGTCGGACGCCCGATGGAACCGACGGCCGCGCAAGTCCTCGAAGGGCTCGGTGGCGATCCCAGCGAGTTCACCGCACGGATGCTCACCGCCGACCTCGCCGTGGCCGCCGATCTGGTGCTGACGATGACCGAGCGTCAGCGCGAGAAGGTGCTGGCACTCGCACCGGAGCAGCTGAAGAAGACGTTCACCCTCCGGGAGGCGGCCCGTCTCGCGGACGCCGCGGATGCGAAATCCGTGGCCGATCTGGCGGCGGCACGTCCCAGACACAAGGCGGGCGAGACCCCCGAGGACGTGCCGGACCCGATGGGACAGGACGAGAACACGTTCCTGACCATCGGGTCCGAGATCGCCGATCTACTGGGTGTGATTACGCGGAGCGTCCGCCTCTGACCAGGAGTCCTGGTCGTCACGGTAGCGGCGGGTGCGCCGGGGTGCGGGAGGCATCGGTGCGCCCGCCTGCTGCTCGTGACCGTACTGCTCGGGACCTCCGTACCACTGCTGGTCCTGGTACGCCGGGGCGCCCTGGTAGGCCGGGACGTCCTGCGGTTCTCCCCCGTACGGGTGCGGTGTGTACTCGTCGTGCACGTACTGGGCCTGCTGCGGCTGGGCCTGCTGCGGTAGCGGCGGCCGCGGCGCCTGCTGCGGAACGGGCGGCTGCGGGAGGGAAACCTGCGCGGGGGTGGCCTGCTGCAACTGCGGCAGGGACTTGTCGGTCTCGTAGTAGTACTTGTACTCGTAGACACCCCGCCCGCGGCTCGGCGTCATCGTGATGATCGTTCCGAGGATGGTCGCCCCCACGCTGTGCAGGTTGCCCACCGCCCTCGACAGCTGGTCGCGCTTGGTTTCGGCGTGGCGCGCGATGACCAGCGCACCGTCCGACATCGCGGTCAGCACGGTCGCGTCGGTGACCGGCAGCAACGGGGACGCGTCGACGATCACGTAGTCGAACCGTTCGCGCAGCTCGGCCAGCACCTGGCGGGCGGTCTCCGTTCCGAGGAGCTCACTCGGGTTCGGCGGGATGGGTCCGGACGCGAGGACGGTGAGGCCCGAGTACTGCGTCGGCTGGAGCACGGCGTCGAGGTCGGCCTTGCCGGCCAGCACGCTGCTGAGGCCGACGGAACCGACGACGCCGAGGTACTTCGACACCCGGGGCTTGCGGAGGTCGCCCTCGACCAGGCACACGTTCTGGCCGCCCTCCGCGAGCACGAGGGCGATGTTGATGGCGGTGGTGGTCTTGCCCTCGGTGGGCAGCGAACTGGTGACGACGATGACGCGCGGCGGGTTGTCGACCTCGAGGAATTGCAGGTTGGTCCGCAGCTCGCGGTAGGACTCGGCGCTCGACGAGTTGCCTTCGGCGAAGTTGATGGCCTGCTGCGTCTGCCGTTCCTTGTCGAACGGGATGGTGCCGATCAGTGCCGAGCCGGCCAGTTCCTCGACGGTGCGCCGATCCTTGACCGTGTTGTCGAGGCGATCCCGCAGGACGGCGAAGGCGATACCGAGCAGGAGCCCGACAGCGGCACCCAGCGCGAGGTTGCGCAGCGTCTTGGGCGAGACGGGAGCGGACGGGGTCTGCGCCTGCTGTTCGACGACGACGCGGGCGGCGGGGGCGCCGCCCTTCTCCGGGGTCTCGAGCTCACGGGCCATGACGACGAACTCGTCGGACAGCGCGTTGGCGATGTCGCGGGCGCGTTCCGGCGACGGATCCTGCACCTTGACGTCGATCAGCACGGTGTCGGGTGCGGAGCTGGCCTTCACCTGGGAGGCGAGCGCCGCGGCCGAGCCGCCGAGATCGAGCTTGTCGATCGTCCGCTGGGCGAGGGTCTCACCGGTGAGCAGTTTCGTGTAGGACGTCACCCGCTGCTGCGAGAACAGGTTGCCCTGGTAGACCTCGTTCACCGAGGATCCGGCGGACGTCGACACGAACAACCGTGTCGAGGCTTCGTAGATCGGCGTCGTCAGCAACGACGCCCCCAGCGCGCCGAGGATCGCCACCACGGTGGTGATCGCGATGATCTTCCATCGGGATTGCAGAATTCGCAGGTAGTCCTGAATTTCCATTATCGAGTCTCTTCCACATTGCGTCGCGCGCGGCGGCGCGATCGAGCTGTCATTCACATCGTCTTGACCCGACGGAATCGCTACATCCTAGTGATGAGGTCCACTGCCGGCGTCACGTGCGTCACGGTTCGCCGTGGTCCCCCGATCTCCGAAGCAGACGGCCGATCTCGGCGAGCGGGCCCGGGTCTGCCATCTCGGAGTGCGTGGTGTCGATGTGGTGCCCGGTGACGACGCCGTCGGCGTGACTACGCCAGGCGTCGACCACATCCGGGTGCCGGGTCAGGTCCTGGGCGGCGACGAAAAGGTCTAGGTCGCCGTCGAGTACGCGCGGGCTGTGTGTCGACGCGATCATCTCGAGTCGCTCGATCACCGCCCGGATCTCGCGCAACCGGTCGACGCTCACGTATTCGCCGAACTGCGCGATCAACTCGTCCTCACCGAGGGTTTCGGGTTCGGGCGGCTGATGCTGCGGCAGGAGCGTGTCGAGGAGGGCGGGCGGCGCCACCTGGTGGCCGGCTTCCCGGAGCTGGACGGCCATCTCGTGGGCGATGGTGCCGCCGAGCGACCACCCCAGCAGGTGGTACGGACCGTCCGGCTGAACGACCCGGATCGCGTCGACATACCGTGCGGCCAGCTGCGACAGCGTCTCGGGCAGGTCCGGCGCGCCGGTCGCCTGCAGTCCGTACAGCGGACGGTCGCCAATATGGTCCGCGAGACCGCTGAAGCACCAGGCCAATCCGCTGAGCGGGTGCACGCAGAACAGGGGCGATCCCGTCCCGGCGGGGCGGAGTTCGACCAGGGTGTCGAAGAAGTTCGCGGACTCTGCGCCGTTCTCGATCCGCGCGGCCAGTCGCTGCACCGTCGGGTCGGTGAAGATCCACTCGATGGGCACGTCGCGTTCCAGCCGGCGGCGCAGTGCGGTCGCCGCCGACGCCGCTCCCATCGAGGTTCCGCCGAGGGTGAAGAACGCTTCGTCGGCGGGTACCTCGTCGCGGCCCAGGATTTCCCCGAAGACCGCGGCGATTTCCTGTTCGAGTTCTCCTGCGGGCTGCGCGGTTTCGGTGATCTCGATCGTCGGCGCCGGCAGCGCGGCGCGGTCGAGTTTGCCGGACGGCAGGAGTGGCAGTGCGTCCACGACCGTGACCGAGGCGGGGACGAGGTGCCGCGGCAGCCGGCCGGCGGCGAAGTCGCGGACGGACGCGGGCACCGGATTCGAGGCGCCACCGACGTAGGAAACGAGCACGGTGCCCGTCGGGGTCGGCATCGCCGTCGTCACGGCGAACTCGACGCCGGGATGGCGGAGCAGCACGGCGTCGACCTCGGCGGGTTCCACCCGGATTCCGCGGATCTTCACCTGGGAGTCGCTGCGGCCCAGGTATTCCAGTTCGCCGTTCGGGTCACGCCGCACGAGGTCGCCGGTGCGGTACAGCCGCTCCCCCGGCTTTCCGTAGGGGTGTGCGACGAATTGTCCTGCGGTGAGGTCGGTTCGGCCCGCGTACCCACGAGCGATGCCACTTCCGGCCAGATACAGTTCCCCGGTGACGCCGTCGGGCACCGGATGCAGGCGCGCATCGAGGACGAAGGCGGCGTTGCCGTCCAGGGCGTTGCCGACGGTGATCGTGCGGCGGGGTTCGAGCGGGCCCGCGACGGCGGCGTCGACGGTGAACTCGGTGGGACCGTACGCGTTGAACAGCCGGTGCCGGCGCGACCAGCGTTCGGCGAGATCCGCGGGCAGTGCCTCTCCCCCGACGACGACGGTCGACGGAGCGAGGTGCTGCGGGTCGAGCGACGCCAGCACGGTCGGCGTGAGCGTGAATTGGGTGATCCTCTGCGACACCAGGAACCGGGTCAGCTCGTCCCCGGCGTAACTGAAGGCGGGGGCCACCACCAGGGCGCCACCCGACGACACGGCCCACAGCATCTCGAATACCGACACGTCGAAGGTCGGGGACGTCAACTGCAGCACCCGGGCAGCGTCGCCGCTTTCCGCGGCCGGAGCGTAGGCGGGCGTGGCGAGGAGTGTCGCGAGACCGCGGTGGGTCACGACGACGCCCTTGGGCCGGCCGGTGGACCCCGACGTGTAGATCATGTAGGCCGCGTTGTCCACGTCGGGCGCGATCGGGTTCGCGTCACCCGTCGGCGTCTCGTCCAGGTTCATCCAGTCGACTGATCGGGGCAGATCGGCGACATCACCGGCGGTGAGTCCGAGCACCGCACCCGAGTCCGTCAGCATCCAGTCGAGCCGCTCCGTGGGGTGGGTGGGGTCCAGCGACATCCACGCGGCACCGGCCTTGGCCACCGCCCACACCGCGAGCAACCAGTTCAGCCCGCGGGGTGCCGCCACCGCGACGACGTCCTCGGGGCCGACGCCGCGGGACGCGAGCGCGCGGGCCCAGCGGTTCGACAGTGCGTGGAGTTCGCGGTAGCTCCACTCGATGTCGCCGTCGATCACCGCGACGGCGGACGGGGTTGCGCGAGCCCGGGTTTCCAGGATGTCGCGCAGCGTCCGCGGCGTGCTCGCGGTCCGCGGTCCCTGCACGAGTCGGGCGCGTTCGGCGTCGTCCAGGATCTCGAGGTCGCCGACAGCCGCCGCGGGGTTGGTGAGGGCGGCGTCGAGGACGACCGCGAACCGGCGCAGGAGCGTCTGTGCCGTCGCCTGGTCGAACAGGTCGGTGGCGTAGTCGAGCCGCACCGTCAGGCCGTCGGGTGCGTCGGTCACGTCCCAGGCGAGGTCGAACTCCGTTGCCTGCGTGTCGGGTCGGTACTCGTCGGTGCCGAGGAACAGTTGCGGGAATTCGACGGCGTGCTGGTACGTCAGCATCACCTGGAACAGCGGGTTGTACGCCGCTGACCGGGGCGGGGCGAGATGCGCGACGACGTCGTCGAACGGGACGTCGGCGTGGGCGAGCGCGTCGAGGTCGACGGTGCGGACGTCGGCGAGGAAGTCCTCGAAGGACTGCGCCGGCGACACCGGGGTCCGGAGTGCCACGGTGCCGACGAACATGCCCACCACGGCGTCGAGCGCCGGGTCGGGGCGACCTCCCACGGCCGTGCCCACCACCACGTCGGGGTGTCCGCTCACGCGCGCCAAGAGGACCGCGAGGGCCGCGTGGAGGACCATGAACACGGTCGTTCCCCGGCTGCGTGCCAGCGCGCCGACGCGCTCGCGCACGTCTTCCCCAGGGGTCCACTCCACACTCGCCCCGGTGCGGCTGGGCAGTTCCGGTCGGGGACGATCGGTCGGCAGCGGGAGCGGGGCGCCCACTCCGGCGAGCACGTGCGCCCAATGGTCGAGTTGGGCTCGGACGAGACTGGCGGGGTCGGAGGCCTCCCCGAGCAGATCGCGCATCCAGATCGCATAGTCGGCGTAGTCCACGGACAGCGGCGCCCAGTGCGGGGCCGACCCGTTCGCGCGGCACCGGTAGGCGGTGTCGAGGTCGGCGAGGAGCGGCGCCATCGACCCGCCGTCCAAGGCGATGTGGTGCACCACGACCCCGAGGGTGTAGTCGCCGGTACCGGTGCGCCACAGCGTCACCCGCACGGGAGGTTCGCTGGTGAGGTCGAAGGGCCGGGCGCTCCACGTGTCGACGGAGAAGTCCGCTGCACCGGCCGCCAGATCGGCGGACACGGTGTCGACGGGCACGACCCGCTGATGCGGACCGTCGGCGTCGACCGGGAAGACGGTGCGCAGCACCGAATGCCGTTGCAGCACATCCCGCATCGCCAGTTCGAGAGCGTCGACGTCGACGTCGCTGCCGATTCGGGTGACGAAAACCATGTTGTGCAGCGCGGAGTGGGGGTCGACCCGGCTCAGCAGCCACATCCGTTGCTGCTGAGGCGACAGCGGCACCCGCGTGCCGCTCGGGCGCGGCACGAGCACCGGCCGGGCGACTCCCGGCGCGGGGTGGTTCAGCCAGCGGGCGAGTGACGCGGGGGTCGGGTTCTCGAACAGCACCCGGACGGGGACGTCGACGCCGAACGTCGCGGACAGGCGAGCCGTCACCGCGGTCGCCGAGAGGGAATCGCCGCCGGCCTCGAAGAAGTGGTGCCCGGCGCCGATCCGGGCGGTGCCGAGCACGTCCGCGAAGACGCCGGCCACCATCTCCTCGACGGGGGTGCGGGGAGGCACCGCGATCGCGTCGTCGTCCCACGCCTCCAGCGCGGCGACGTCGAGTTTGCCGTTGGCGGTGAGCGGCAATGCGTCGATCGCGACGATCCGGGACGGCACCAGGTACGAGGGCAGAGAGCCGGCGAGCTGCTCGCGCACGGCGCGGGAGTCGACGTCCGCTCCGGCGACGAACGCGACGAGGTCGTGGCGCTGCACCGACACGGCGGCCTGCTCGACACCGTCGAGTTGCAGCAGGGCCGCCTCCACCTGCGCCGGTTCGACGCGCATGCCGCGCAGCTTGATCTGGCGGTCGACTCGGCCGAGGAAGGAGAGTGCGCCGTCGGCGCGGCGGTGCACCACGTCGCCCGTGCGGTACATGCGGGTGCCGTCGGGGGCCGCGACGAAGCGCTCCGCCGTCCGGCCGGCTGCGCCCAGGTATCCCTGGGCGAGTCCGGGCCCGGCGAGGTAGAGCTCACCGACACCGCCGACGGGGACGGCCCGCAGCCGGGGGTCGAGCACCAGCGCGGTGGTGCCGGGGATCGGGGCGCCGATCGTCACCGCACCGTCCGCGGACCCCGGGTCGATCTCGGCCAGCGTCGCGACCACCGTCGACTCGGTCGGACCGTAGGCGTTGAGCAGGAGCCGTCCGGTACTCCAGGTCGCGGCCGACTCGGAAGTCAGTGCCTCGCCTCCGACACCGACGACGCGGACCGATTCGAGGCCGCGCGGGTCGAGCGTGGCGAGGACGGACGGTGTGGAGAGGTAGTGCGTGACACGCTGATCGACGAGCAGCCGGTGCAGTTCGGCGCCGGCGAACACGTCGACGGGCGCGACCACCAGGCAGGCCCCCGAGCCGAACGCCAGCAGCATCTCCAGCAGCGCGGCGTCGAAGGCCGGGTTGTAGCCGTGCAGCACCCGGTCGCCGGGGCCCACCCGGTACCGCCGCACCACCTCCGTGGTGAGGGGTCCCAATCCACGGTGGGTGACGGCGACGGCCTTGGGTGTGCCCGTGGAACCGGAGGTGTGGATCACGTACGCCACGTCCCGTGCGCACTTCTGGTAGCCCTGGCTACCGAAACCGCTCACGGGGCTGAACGCCGCACCGGTCTTCGCGATAGCCCACAGTTCGACGACGAAGTCCGGCGACCGCGGCAGGTCGACCGGAACCACCTCGCCCGGTGCGACACCCCGCGCCCGAAGCTCCCGGGCCCGCGCGTCGGAACGCTCGTCCAGTTCGCGGTAGGTCAGCGTGATGTCGCCGTCGGTGAGTGCATCGTGGTTGGGGTATCCGGCGGCGGTGGCCGTCAGGATCTCGGCCAGGGTGCGTTCGACGGCAGGTCGCGCGCCGACCAGTGATTCTCCGCCGGGTAGTGCGACGTCCCCGACCGCGATGCCGGGGTCGGCGCAGATCGCCTCGAGCAGCCGTCCGAGGTTGTCCATCACCGTGTGCACGGTCGCGTGATCGAAGAGATGCGAGTACACCGCGGCACCGGTCATCCCTGCGGGCGCGCCGTCGTCGAACGTCTCGGTGAGCGTCAGGTGGAGGTCGAATTTCGTTGTTCCGGTGTCGAATTCCTCAGCCGTCACCGTCAGGCCCGCCGCCTCGACGGTGGGGATCCGCAGGTTCTGCAGGGCCAGGGCCACCTGCGGGGTCCTCCCCTCGAGCAGTCCGGCGACCACCTCGAACGGCACATCGGCGTGCTCGAATGCGGCGACGTCGAAATCCCGGACCTGCGCGAGGAGCCCGGTGAACGGCATGTCCGGCAGCACCTGCGCCCGCAGCGCGAGGGTGTTCACGAACATGCCCACCACCGAATCCAGCGCCCGGTCACCTCGACCGGCGACGGCGGTGGCGACGACGACGTCCGACCGGGCACCGTGCCGCGACAGCACCACGGACAGCGCCGCGTGCAGAACCATGAACGGTGTGGCGTGGTGCCGCGCCGCCAGGCGGTGGACGGCCTGCTGCACGCCCGACGACACCCCGAATTCGACGACGCCGGCGCGGGTCGACGTGCTCGTCGGGCGGTCCGGCGGAAGGGGCGCCGTGCCGTCGACGCCGTCCAGCGCTCGACGCCAGTGCTCCACCCGCCGCTGCCCGTAGTCACCGTCCAGCAGTTCGCGCTCCCACAGGGCGTAATCGGCGTATTGCAGGGGCAGCGGATCACCGTGCGGGGCGGTGCCGGAGCAGTGCGCCGCGTAGGCGGTCAGCACGTCGGCGACGAGCGGGGTCAGCGACCATCCGTCGGCGGCGATGTGGTGGATGTTCACGGCCAGCACGTGGCTTCGGGGATCGAGCCGCAGCAGCGCGACCCGGATGGGCCGGTCACGCGTCAGGTCGAATCCACGGGACGCGAACCGCTGCAGGAATTCGGCGGGGTCGCGCACGTCGATCGGATCCAGGTCGAGCGGTTCCGGGTCCAGGATCTCCTGGTAGGGGTGCCCGTCCACGGGGTACCGCGTCCGCAGCGTCTCGTGCCGCCGGGTCACGTCCGCGAAGGCCGCGGTCAGCGCGGCGACGTCGAGCGCCCCGTCCATGCGCACCGTGGCGGGCAGGTTGTACGCCGGCGACCCGGGATCCGTTCGGTTCAGCACCCACATGCGGTACTGGCTGCGCGACAACGGAATGCGGTCCGGCCGGGGGCGCGCGACGAGTGCGGGACGCAGGTCGGTCTCGGGGACCGCGTCGTCGAGGGCTTCGGCCAGTTCGGCGACGGTGGGATGCGCGAACAGGGTCCGCAGCGGCACCACGTGCCCCACGGAATCGGTGAGCCGGGCCGTCAGTTGCGTGGCCAGCAGCGAGTTGCCGCCCGCGTCGAAGAAGTGCGTGCCACGGCCGACGTTCTCGGTTCCGAGGACGTCCGCGAACACCCGGGCCACGGCGCGCTCGGTGTCGGTGTGCGGCGGGTCGTGCTCGGCGACCGCGAGTTCCGGCATCGGCAGCGACCGCAGGTCGAGTTTGCCGTTCACGGTGGGCGGCACGGCGTCGAGCACCACCACGGCGGTCGGCACCAGGTACGCCGGCAACAGTTCCGCGAGGCGACGTCGCAGTTCGTGGGTGTCGACGGGTCCCCGGGGCAGCACGTAGGACACCAGCAGGTCGGTGCCGGCGCCGGTGGTGCGCACGACGGTGGCCGCGAACACGACGTCGGCGAGTCGCGCGATGACGGTGTCGATCTCCGCCGGTTCGATGCGCACACCGCGCATCTTGATCTGGGAGTCGTTGCGGCCCAAATACTCGAGTTCGTAGGCGGCCGCCGTTTTGCGCCAGCGCACCAGGTCGCCGGTGCGGTAGCGGCGCGCGCCGCCGTCCGCGGCGACGAACCGCTCCGCCGTCAGGCCCGGCTGATCCTGGTACCCGCGGGCCAGTGCGCCGCCCGCCAGATACAGCTCGCCGGGCACGCCGGGGGGTACCGGGCGGAGCCGGTCATCGAGTACTACCGCGGACACCCCGTGCACGGGAACGCCGATGGATGCCGGCTGCCCCACCGCGAGCGGTCCGGTGCTGATGGCGTACATGGTGGTCTCGGCCGGTCCGTAAGCGTTGTACAGGCGACGCCCCGGCGCCCAGCGGTGCACCAACTCGCTGCCGAGCCGCTCACCGCCGACCATCAGCACCTGCAGGTCCGGGAGTTCCCGTTCGCCGAGGGTCGCGAGGATCGTCGGCGTCATGCACGCGTGGGTGATGCGGTCGCGTTCCATCAGGTCGGCGAGCGCGGGACCGGCGTATTCGGCGTCCGACGCGATCACCAGCGTGGCTCCCGACGCCCCCGCCACCAGGACCTCGAGCAGCGTCATGTCGAATCCGGCTGCGCCGCGGTGCAGCATCCGCGACCCGGGACCGGCCGCGTACCGGGCGCGCAGGTCGGCGTCCAGGGCGGCCAGGCCGGCGTGCGTGATCGCGGCACCCTTGGGGGTGCCCGTCGTTCCCGACGTGTAGACGACGTACGCCACCTCGCACGTGAGTGGCACGGTGTGGCCCGGCACGCTTTCCCACTCACGTGGGGGGAACGGGGTGCGGGCGGGGTCGAACAGCACCGGGGCCGCGCCGGTCTTCGCGATGGCCCACAGTCGCACCACCGAGTCCACCGACCGGGGCTCCGCCCACGGAATCAGCGTTCCCGGACCCGCCCCGGCCTCGCCGAGTTCGCGTGCGACGGCGTCGGAACGGGCGTCCAATTCGCGGTAGGTGAGTTCGACGCCCCCACCCGAGGCCGCGACGGCGTCCGGTGCGACGGCGGCACCCCGGGTGAGGATCGAGCGCAGGGTCGACGGCTCGGGGGCGCGGGGGCCGGCAGCGGGCACCAGTGCGGCACGCTCCGCGGCGTCGAACAGGTCGACGTCGCCCACCGGGATCTGCGGGTCTGCGGCGACGGCCTCGAGGAACCGCACCAGACGCGCCGCGAACTGCTCGACCGACGAGTGCTCGTACAGGTCTGCGTCGTAACCGAAGTCGAGATGCAGGCGTCCGCCGGGGCCGGATTCGGTGACGGTCAGTTGCAGATCGAAGTTCGCCCGGTCCACGACGTCGCCGACGGGCGTCACCGTCAGCCCGGGCAACGTCACAGGGCCCGGTCTGCTCCGCTGCATCGACAGCGCGACCTGGAACAGCGGGTGGTGGGACGTCGACCGCGCCGGGTTCAGCAGTTCGACCAGGGTCTCGAACGGCATGTCGGCGTGCGTGTAGGCGGCGATGTCCCGCTCGTGGACGTGGGCGAGCAGTTCCGCGAAGGTGGCCGACGGGTCTACCGCGGTGCGCAGCACGAGGGTGCCGGCGAACATCCCCACCAGGTCGTCGAGTTGCGGATCGGTGCGGCCGGCGACGGCGGTGCCGATGGGGACGTCCCGGCTGCCGCTGTACCGCGAGAGGACGGCGGCCAGCGCGGCGTGCAGCACCATGAACGTGGTGGCCCGACCGTTGCGCGCCAGCGTGTTCAGCGCGTCGTGCACGTGCTCGCCGACTTCGACGCCGACCGTGCCTGCCCGACCGGACGCGGCGGCGGGGCGCGGGTGGTCGACGGGCAGGGTGACCTGTTCGGGCAGGTCGGCCAGGGTGTCGAGCCAGTAACGCTGCAGGGCGTGGGCGGATGCGTCGTCGAGGACGGCCCGCTGCCACACGCTGTAATCGCTGTACTGCACGGGAAGCGGGGCCCAGTCGGGGCTGCCGCCGCCGAGGCGCGCCTGGTACGCCGTCATCGTGTCGCGGATCAGCGGGGTCAGCGACCACGCGTCGGCGGCGATGTGATGCACCACGAGGGCGAGCACGTGCGCTTCGGGACCGACGCGATACAGCCGCGACCGGATGGGCGCCTCGACGGACACGTCGAATCCGCTGTCGACGAACGCGCGCAGGTGCGCGTCGACGGCGTCCTCGGGCAGCGCGATGGGAGTCAGATCGAGCGGAACGTCGCCGGCGTCGAGCACGACCTGGTGCACACCGTCGGCATCGGACGGGTACACGGTGCGCAGCGTGTGGTGCCGCTCGATCACGTCGTGTGCCGCCGACGTCAGGGCGGACACATCCAGTCCGCCGTCGAGTCGGACGACGAGCGGAAGGTTGTATCCCGATGCCCCGGTGTCGAATTGGTTGACGAACCACATCCGCTGCTGCGCCGGCGAGAGCGGGATGCGACCGTCGCGCGACACGGGCCGCAGCGGAGGACGCCGACGCCCATCACCGGACCGCTCCTCGATCCGCGCGGCCAACTCTGCGACGGTCGGGGCCTCGAACAGGTCCTTCACCGTGACGTCGATGTCGAACACCGCACTCACCCGCGCGGACACCCGCGTGGCGAGCAGCGAATTGCCGCCCAGGTCGAAGAAGTTGTGCCGAGTCCCCACCTCGGCCCCGCCGAGCACCTCGGCGAACACATCCGCCACCACATCCTCGATGGGCGTGTGGGTGCCCTGCGCGTCCGCATGCCGGACCCCCGGATCGGGAAGGGCATCGCGATCCACCTTGCCGTTGACGGTCAACGGAATTGCGGGCACGTGCACCAGCGCGCCGGGCACCATGTGGTCGGGCAGCACCGTCCGCAGGTGCTGGGCCAGGGTCGGCTGATCGACGTCGGCCACCACGTACCCGACGAGTTGCCGTCCGGCGGCCGTGTCGCGGAGGACGACCACCGCGCGTTCGACGCCGGAATGCCGGAGCAGTGCGGCCTCGATCTCACCGGGTTCGATGCGGTAGCCGCGCAACTCGACCTGAGCGTCTGCGCGCCCCACATAGCCCAGGGTGCCGCCGCCGCGGTAGCGGACCAGATCACCGGATCTGTACATCACCGCGCCGTCGACGAAGGGGTTCGCGACGAATCGTTCTGCTGTCAGCCCGGGACGGTGCAGGTATCCGGAGGAGACCTGAGGCCCGGCGACATACAGCTCCCCCACACCGCCCGGCGGAACCGGGCGCAGCGCGGCGTCGAGCACGTAGGTCCGCACACCCGGGAGCGCACGGCCGATGGTCCCGGACGCGTCGTGGGCCGAGGGGTCGAGTTCGGTGGCGGTGACGTGCACGGTCGTTTCGGTGATGCCGTACATGTTGACCGCACGCACCCCGGGATGCCGGGCGAGCCACGGCCACAACGGGGTCGGATCGAGGGCTTCGCCGCCGAAGACCAGCAGCCGCACCGCCAGGTCCGCGTCATCGTCGACCTCTGCCAGCTGACCGAACGCCGACGGCGTCTGGTTGAGGACGGTCACGCCCTCGCGGACCAGCAACGCCTGGAACTCCTGCGGTGACCGGGCCAGGAAGTGGTCGACGAGCACCAGCCGTCCACCGGTGGTGAGGGCGCCCCACATTTCCCACACGGAGAAGTCGAACGAGGGTGAGTGGAACATCGTCCACACGTCGTCGGGCCCGAACCCGAATTCGTCCCGCGTATTCGCCAGCAGCGACAGCACATTGTCGTGCGAGACGAGCACACCCTTCGGCCGGCCGGTCGACCCGGACGTGTAGATCACATATGCACTTCGTGCCCGTGAGTACTTATTAACCGCCCGTGGGTAAGAAGTACTCACGGGCCACGCATCCGCGATCACCGCCAACGGCTTCGCGTCGTCCAGCAGGAACTGGACGCGCTCCGCCGGATACTGCGGGTCGACGGGCAGGTAGACGGCCCCGGCGCGCACCACCCCGATGATCGCGGCGATCAGATCCGGCGACTGCGGCAGCGCGACCGCCACGATGTCGCCGGCAACGACCCCCGACTCGCTGAGCGACGAAGAGACCGCGGCAGAGCGTGCCTCCAGTTCCGCATACGTCAACGACCGGTCTTCGAACGTGACCGCCACCGCGTCCGGGCGTTCCGCGGCCTGCCGCAGAAATAATTCGTGCAGCCACGACGCGTCGGGCTCGCGGCCGGGATCGCTCGTCAGGGCGTCGGCCAGTTCCTCAGCGGTGAGCACGTCGATTGCGCCGACCGAGGCGTCGCTCTCGACCGCGGCAAAGGAGCCGAGAAAGTCGACGAACCGCGACAACAGCCGGTCCAGTTCCGCGTCGTCGTAGCGGCCGGGGTTCGCTTCGAAGTCGACGCGCACGGTGCGACCGTCCACCGACGGGTACAGGTTGAGCGACAGGTCGTCGGCGATCCCGGTCGTCAGCACGTTGAATTCGCCCACGAGGTCACCGAGCACGATCTCGCGGTGGAAGTTCATCACGTTGACGGTCGGGCCGAACCCGCCGCGCGACGGTTGTGCGCGGCCTTCCCACATGTCCTCGTGACGGAATCGCTGACGACGCAACGCACCGGTCAGTTCGAGTTGGACCTTGCGGACCAGCTCTTCCACGCTTCCACCGGGATCGAGATGAACCCGGAGGGGCACGATGTTCGCCATCATTCCTGCCGAACGGCGCGCGGACGCCGTGGTTCGAGCCGAAACAGGAAGGCTGAGTACCACGTCCGTGGCACCGGCCATACGTCCCAGATACGCGGCGAAGGCGGCGACGATGACGGGGACTTCGGACGAGTTCCAGGCGCGGGCCAGTTCCTCGATCCGGCTCGCGACGGCAGCGTCCATGACGCGACTGGCTACCCGTGGCGGGGACGTCGGTCGCGCATGCCGACTCGTCAACCTGACCGGTTCGGGCAGTTCGGAGGTGCGCTCCGCCCAGTACTCACGGTCGCGGAGGTATCGGTCGGTGGTTCGGTACTCGCTCTCCGCGTCGTACATCGAGCGCAGGCTCATCGCCTTCGACTGCGGCGCCTCGGTACCGCTGACGAGATGGGTGTAGAGCTCCGCGACTCGATTCATCAGCACCATGGCGCCGTACGCGTCCATCACCAGGTGGTGCGTGCGGGAGAACCAGAAATAGTGGTCTTTGCCGAGGTGCAGCAGGGTGGCGGAGATCAACCGGTCGGTCATCACGTCGAGGGGCCGACTGTATTCGTCCGTCATCCAGCGGTGCGCCTCGGCGACCGGATCCGCAAGATCCCGCATATCCCGGTAGACGAGCGCATCCTCGATGCTCTGGTCGACCACCTGATGGGGCTCACCGGCCACATCGACCAGCCGAACGAAAGCCGACTCCAACTCGCGGCAACCGCGATCGGTGGCCGCCACGAGGAGGTCGTGATCGATCCTTCCGCGAACCTCGACGAATTGCGCGATATTGAAGGGCACGTCCGGGTCGAGTTGCTGAGCGAACCACAGCGCTTGTTGCGCACGCGAAAGCGGAAATGATCTCACTTCCGCCACCCCGTTCTCACAGGGCCCGAACACCCAGTTGTCCCGCTACTCAGCCCTACCCCGAAAAATGTGAGGCCGTGCCTCGACGGGCCCTACATCGTGGGCGCCTCGCGGTTCGTTACCTGGCCTAGACAATACTGGGCAAATCATCACCGCTCCACACGAGGGGCAGTGTGAGCGCAACGTCACGATAATCTCTGCACACCCCTCAGACAGGAGCCGAGCAGCAATGGACGACAACGTCACGGGCCCGTCGGGTTTCGGCACGTCAGACCCGGACAATCGCGGTTCGGACGACCCGACCCACGCGGCGGACGGCCCGGTTCGACGTGTCCGTAAACGCCGGACACACCAACCGCAGGTGCGGGCCCATCGACTCCGGCGCCGCCTGATTGTCGGCGGCTCAGTGGCCGTCGTGATCGTCGTCGCGTTCGGCGCGTGGCTCGGTTACACCGCCCGCGAGGCGCACGCGAATCTCGAGCAGGCGCGCACGCACGCGCAACTCGCGAAGGACGCCCTGCTCGACGGCGACACCACAGACGCCCAACGGTCGGCGGCCGACGCCGACAAGTACGCGTCGCTGGCGTACGACAACACGCACTCGATTCCGTGGAGCATCTCCGCCGCTGTTCCCGTCCTCGGCAGCCCGTTGGCAACTTCTCAGCAGATCTCCGAGGTCGTGCGGGGGCTGACGCACGACGTGTTGACTCCGGCCGTGGATGCCGGAAGCACCCTCGCACCGGATCAGCTGATCGAGAGTGGTGGCCGGGTCAACGTGCAGTCGCTGCGTGACGCCGTCCCGGTCCTGGATCAGACATCCGTTGCCGCGCAGGCGCTGTCGGATCAGGCGCAGCACGTCGACGAGGCCGCATATCTGGGTGTGGTGAACGAGGCGCGTACCGCGCTGCAGGATCAGACCGCCGAGCTGTCGAAGCTGCTGGGTAACACCGCGATCGCCGCGAAGGTGGTGCCGGCGATGCTCGGCGGAGACGGTCCACGGAACTACTTCCTCGGATTCCAGACGAACGCCGAGGCGCGTGGAACCGGTGGCCTGCTGGGCGGATTCGGCATCGTCCGCGCCAACGACGGCGGAGCCAAGGTCGATGCGCTCGCTTCGAACTCGGAGCTGTCGATGGACAAGAAGCCGCTCGATCTCGGTCCCGATTACGCGGCGCGTTACGGCGAAAGTCGGCCCACCACGGACTCCCGGAACAGCAACCTGAGCTCACATTTTCCTTACGCCGCGCAGATCTGGCGGTCACTCTGGGCGCAACAATCCGGTGAGCAGGTCGATGGCGTCGTGGCGACCGATCCCGTCGCCCTCAGTTATGTGCTCGGCGCCATCGGACCGGTCACCATGCCGGACGGCGAAGTGATCTCCAAGGACAACGTCGTCGAACTCACCGAGTCGACCGCGTATGTGCGATTCGCCGACGACAACAATGCCCGTAAGCAGTACTTGCAGACCGTCGCCGCGCGCGTGGTCGACAAGATGACCGGCAAGCTGTCGTCGCCGCAGGCCCTGCTCGATGCATTGGGCAAGGCCGCCGGTGAGGGCCGCATCGCGGTGTGGAGCGCGGACCCGGCACTCCAGCAGGTGCTTTCGACGACGAAGGTCGGCAACGTCGTTCCGGATGACGCGGCGCCGTACGCGGGTGTCGTGGTGAACAACCAGGGCGGAAACAAGCTCGACTACTACCTGACGCGGGAGATCTCGTACGTGGCCGACAGTTGCGTCGGCGACACCCGGACCTCGACGGTCACGGTGCGCCTGACCAACAACACCCCCGCCGGCGAGTTTCCCGATTACGTGGCAGGTCTGTTCGAGACGGTCGGCAACGTTCCGAAAGGCACGAACGCCATCGACCTGTCGCTGCTCGCCACCCGCGGAGCAACTCTCGACAAGGTGACGGTCAACGGCGCACAGCAGTTCGTCTTCACCGGCAGCGAATTGGGCCATCCCGTGTTCAGCGTGCGGGCCATGGTTCAGCGGGGGAAGACCGCCGAGGTCACGTATCAGCTCACCGAGCCCACCGCGCCGGGTGAGGCCCGGGTTCCGGTGCAGCCGTTGGTGGACTCGCCGAATGTCACGGTCGACGTGCCGAATTGCGGTAGCTGATCCCGCACGGGTACCGCCGCTATTGGGGATTTGCGTCGGGCGGCGGTATCCGAATGGTGTTCTCCGTTTCGACGGACTGCACGCCGGGAACGGACGCGAGCAGGGCACGGTCGTCCTCCCCCACCGCTCCGGAGATGATTCCGATCGTGCGGTGCACCTGGTCGACGCGCATTCCCCGTTGCCGCAGCGCCGCGCCGACCGCTTCGATGGTGTCGAGGTGGTCGGCGTCGACGGTGACGGTGATCCGGATCATGCCGGTGCCTGGATCAATCCCGATCCGACGTCGAGGGACGGCAGCAGGAGTCTCCGGGCCTGCTGGGTGAGAACGGACCACAGTTCGGTTCCCTTGCGTCCGGTTGCCTCACACCACAGGGCGGCGATGCCGGCGACGTGCGGGGTGGCCATGCTCGTCCCGCTCTTCGACCCATACCGCGTCGGAACGGGAACGGTGGAGAACACCCCCACTCCGGGCCCCGCCACGTCGATCTGACCGCCGATCACGGGGTTGCTGCGGGCCGAGAAGTTGGCCAGGCCCAGCGCCCCGTCGACCGCTGCGACGGCCATGATCGACGGACTGTTCGCCGGTGGACCGACGAATCCCAGCTGCCCCGCCGGCCGGTTCGCGTTGTTGCCCGCGGCCGCGACGATCAACGACCCCGACGCCAGCGCCCGGCTGCCCACGGTTTCGTAGGCGACGGACACTGCCTCGACGTTCGCGCCGAGGGACATCGAGATGACTTGGCAGCCGTTCACGATCGCCCATTCGATTCCGGCGAGGATGCTCCGGTCGGCTCCGCGCCCCTGGTCGGACAGCACCTTGCCGACGAAGATGTCCGCCTGATGGGCAATGCCGTATCGGCGGGTGCCGCTCGGAGCCTTGGGGCCGCACGACGTTCCGACGCAGTGCGTGCCGTGCCCGTGTCCGTCCTGCGCCGCGGCACCGGGCACGAACGACTGGGCCGTGATGCTGCGCCCGTCGAAGTCGGGATGTGCCATGTCGAATCCGGTGTCGAGAACGGCGACCTTCACGCCGGAGCCCCCGCACGCCGACGCGGTGACCTTGGTGGCCTGCAGTCCCCACGTGAATTCCGCGGTGTCGCTGAAGCCGGCGGCTTCGGCCTCCACACGTGGATCGGTGCCGACCGAAAGTGCGTAGTGCATCAGCTCGGGCTCGATGGAGAGCACCCGGCCGTCGGTGGCGGCGGCGTCCTGCAGTGCTGCGAGTTGTTCGGGATCCGCGGTGACCACCGCAATCCCCAGCTCGTCGAACACGACGGCGTCGGCTGCCTGCGTCTCCGCCAGGTCCATCGCGCTGGATTCGAATTCGGTGCTGCGTGCCACGTCGGACAGCCCCGCGACGTCGCGGAGTGTCTGTGCGGCGTCCGTTCGGTTGCCGCCTTCGGTGAACACGACGACGTGGCTGCCGGTGACTTCGGGCTCGGAGGGGGCCGCGAGTGTGTTGTCGCCGTCGTTGTCGCCGTAGGAATTTCCGTGTGATATCACGATGCCGTCCTTGATCGGGGTGAGTGGTTGGGGTGGAGTGCTGCGCACCGTGTCCGGTTCGGGGCACCGGACACGGTGCGGTTGGAGTGAGGTCGATCAGCGATGCGTGGTTCGGTGATGCGTGGTTCAGAGAAGGGCGACCACCGCCCCGACTACGCCGAGGGCTTTGCTGATGCTGTCCACGAGCGGCGTGATGTCGAGGTTCGCTGCCGCCGACCACCGCCACCGGTATCCCTGAGCGTTGAAGATGGGCCAGGCGTTACGCAGCGCCGGATTGGTTCCGCTTCGATTCCAGTCGAAGTCGCGGGACCCCGGCTCAAATGTGCCGTGCACTCGGCCCTTCGCCGGCATCACGAACGAGGGATGACCCAGGCCGGTGGTGAGGACCCACGCCACCGACACGGTGTAGCTGGTTGCGCCCGAAACATGCAGGTGCCCACTGTAGTTGTAGCTGCCGTCGGGGAACACCACCATCTGCGTCCATCCGCCGACGGGAACCCCGCCGCCGAACACGATGCGTCCGGATCCGCCGATTTGGGTGAAGCCCTGAATCTCCGCGGTCGGCGACAGGGAATCATCCTGAGCGGCCAGCGTGTCCCAGTCGATGCTGTCCAGTTCGGCGCCTTCGCTTTCCGCCTTGCTCGCGACGCGTTCCGGATCCGGCATTGTGGCGGGTGCGGTGAAGTCGGCCCCCATGACGATCGGTCCCGTGACAGGACGGGCGGCGGCGGGTGCGCCGTTCTCGGACAGTTCCCCCAGGTCCACATACTGGTCGGTGGCATCGTGGGGGACGTTGAGTACAGACATGGCTGTTCCTTTCGAGAGGGACGGCGACCGGGAGGTGAGTGTCGGAGCCTCCGGAGTGGCGCTCGTTGGACGTCCTCAACGGTCGATCACGTGATCCCGGATTCCGCGAGTGCTGCGCTACCCGAATTTCTCCCGGACCGATGCGGCGGGCAGAGTAGTTCGGTTCACGCAACCGCGGAGGTGACGTGATACCAGTCGACGACGACGGACTTCACGCCGACCGAGGCGATCATCGCCCGGACGGGACCCTGGAGACAGAACTCGCTGTCGAGGTGTCGTTCGCTAGGGCACCCGCAGACGGCCGGCGTGGCCGTCACCCCGATCAGGATCTCCGGCGCGGAGCCGGATCGGCCGCCCTCGATGAGGAGGGCTTCCTCGTCGACGCCGCGGACCGCGATGTCGTGACCGTCCGCGACGTCGCCGACGATCAACGCGAGGTAATCGACGTCGGTGTCGGCGTCACGGGTGGCGATCAGACGCGCGGTGCCGGTTTCCAGCGGGACGAGTTCGTCCAACACAAGAACGGCGGATTCGGATTCGCGGAGCCTGTCGAGTTCCACCCGTCGCGCTGTCCAACTGAAGAAGGGCTCCGGCCGCGCGGTCATGACGTTCTCCTGTAGTTCGACGCAATAGCTTTCCGCGATACCCATTCAGCGTGGCCGGGATGTCGGTTAATCTCGCGAGTAGCGTCCTACCCGATCGCGCGAGGCCCGCGGCCAGTCGATCGCAAAACCGAACTCGTCCCCGCTCCCGCTGCTCAATCCGTCGACAGCTCCGGAGTTTTGCGGCCTAAAGCAACTTCGAGGCCGTGTTGCTCTGGTGCGCTAAACAACTCTGGCCCGATACCCGCCGCAGTGCTGTCACCTGTGCCGCGAGAAAACTAGACTCATCGGTATGGGTCCGACGTGGCCTCTGATTCAGCGGCAAGTCGAGTTCGACGCGATCACCGCGTCGCTCACGGCTCGGTCCGGGGGATGCGGTGTGGTCCTCACGGGCGATCCCGGCGTCGGCAAGACCACACTCGCGCGGTTCGCCACCGAGTCGTTGCCGCGTGAGGTGAAGTGGGTGGCGGGCACCGAATCGGCGCGGAGCATTCCGCTGGGCGTGTTCGCCCATCTGGTCGGTGCGTCCACCTCCCGGGATCCGGTTGCCTTCCTGTCCGCGGCGCGGCAGGCGCTCCTCGACGACGGTCACAGTCGCGACGTGGTGATCGGCGTGGACGACGCGCACCTCCTCGACCAGCTCTCGGCGACGTTCCTGCATCAGCTCGCCCTCGACAGGGCGGTGCACATCGTCGCCACCGTGCGCAACGGTGAGACCGTGCCCGACGCGATCACGTCGTTGTGGAAGGACGGGCACCTCTTGCGGCTCGAACTGGCGCCGTTCAGCCGGGACCAGAGCATCGAGTTGATCGAGTCCGTGCTGGACGGCCCCCTCGAGGGGCTGAGTGCCGACATGATCTGGGAGGCGTCGGGCGGAAACGCATTGTTCGTCCGACACCTCGTCGAGGGCGCCCTCGAGGCGGGGACGCTGCGCCGATCTGGTGGTGTGTGGCAGTTGCGGGGCCGGGCCGCCATCACGTCCGAACTCGCGTCACTGCTGGAGCACCGGATCGATCAGATTCCCCACGACGTGTTGCAGGCGTTGCAGCTCCTCACGTTCTGCGAGCCGCTCGATCTCGACATCCTCGGTCAGCTGGCGGGCGAGGACGCCGTCGAGGAGGCGGAGCGCCGCGGCCTCGTCCGAATCGTCGAGGACGGACACCGGCTCGACGTCCGCTACACGCATCCACTGTTCGGCGAGGTGATCCGGCGACGGGTCGGGCGCGCGGCGGGCCGCAGGCTCCGGGGACAGCTCGTGGAGGCCCTGAGCAGCCGGGCGGTGGTCGGATCCGCCAATCGGATTCGCCTGGCCGAGTTGGCCCTCGACAGTGACCGGTCCGTCGACCCCAAACTGCTGGTGACCGCGGCGGAGGATGCGATCGGGTTGGCGAATGTGCCGCTCGGGGAACGACTCGCCCGCGCCGCGCTCGACGAGACCGGCGGTTTCGAGGCGGCCGACCTCCTCGCCAGGGCACTGCTGTGGCAGGGACACGCGACGGAAGCCGAATCGCTGTTGCTCTCCTTTGCGCCCGACAGCCTGGACCAGGTGCAGCTGGTGCGGTGGGGTACGTCGCGGATCGCCAACCTGTTCTGGGCGAGTGGCGAGTCGGAGAAGGCCGACGAGGTACTCGCCGTGCTGCGCGAGAGGGTGACGCATCGCAGTCTCGTGCCGATCATCGAGGGGATCGGCTCGGTGTGTGCGGTGTTCGAGAACCGGCCCGAGGAGGCGGCAGCGGCGGCCACCGCGATTCTGGCCGCCGACCGGGTGCTGCCGTGGGCGGTGGAGTGGGCGTTCTTCGGCGGCGGGCTGTCCCTCGCGCTGATGGGGCGCGGAGGCAGCGTGCCGGAGCTGGCGGCGCGCAGCGCTGCGGTGGCCGACCAGATCGACGGACTGCTGCGCTTCCCCGCCGCACACGGGGAGATCCTCGCGTTGACCCTGACGGGACGTTTCGATGCGGCGGAGCAGCGTGCCGAAAAGTACCTCTCGCTGGCGTCGAGCGGCCGGTACGTGGCGTGGGGGCTGGCGAACATCCTGGTCGGGACGGTGGAACTGGCGCGCGGCCGATTCACCGACGCCGCGCATCGACTGGAGCAGGCGATTGCCGCCCTCGACGTGGGCGACACGGCCGACGCGATCTCGTGGAGTTTCCCCGCCTACATCGCCCTCGGCCAGGCGTATGCGGTACTCGGCCGCGTTCACGAGGCGGAAAACATCATCACTCAGGCGCGAGCCCGGAACGGCCGGCACGTTGCCGTGTTCGGCCCCCAACTCGAATTGTCGAAGGCCTGGCTGGCGGCCGCGCGCGGGGAGACGTCCCGAGCGGTCGGCCTGGCGCGATCGGCCGCCGATTCCGCCTGTACCGCTGGTCAGTTCGGGGTCGAGGCAGTGGCGCTGCACCTCGCCACCCGGTTCGGTGACACCTCGACGGCGTCGCGGCTTGCCGAGTTGACGGATGTCTGCGACGGCGACCTCGTGCAGATGGCCTCCCGGCAGTCCGCGGCCGTCGCGGCGAACGACGGGTGCGCTGTGGCGTCGGCGGCCGCCGAATTCGAGCGGATCGGCGCCCTGCCCGATGCTGCCGACGGCTACGCCCGCGCCGCAATTGCCTTCACACACGCCGGAGACAAGCGGCATTCGATCGAGTGTGCTGCCGCGGCGGAGGCCCTGGCGGCCCGCTGCGATCACATGTCGTCTCCGGCGCTCGTGGAGGCGGCTAATCCACTCCCCCTGACGAGTCGTGAGCGGGAGGTGGGGTCGATGGTGGCGGCCGGGTTGACGAACCGGCAGATCGCCGATCGGCTGGTGGTGTCGGTCCGGACGGTGGAGGGGCATATCTACCGTGCGTGCATGAAGCTCGATGTCGCCGATCGAAACGGTCTTGCGCGGGCGATGGGGACGTCGATTCACGCCGACCGAACCACCGGAGTCGTCCGCACCTGGAGCGACGACGAGGGCTGCGGCGTGATCGATTCCGATGCCACTCCCGGTGGCGCGTGGACGCACTTCAGCAACGTCGATGGTTCGGGCTGTCGTTCGCTGACGCCAGGACAGCACGTGACATTCGAACCAGAGACGATGGTCGGGAGAATGCAGGACGGCTACCGCTACCGCGCGCTGAAGGTTCGGAAGGTGGAGTAGAGCCGCTGAGGGTTGCGGCCATCCCGAGTAGCGAGAACTCAGCGTCGCCCCGGAGGAATGCCGTGACGAACCCGCTCGTGTGGCAGAGGTGGTTTCCCATCGGGCGACGCTGGAGCTGTTTTCCACCGGCACCGACCTCATCACGATGCCCCGGTTTGGTGACACGACTACGGCAAGTCGTCTCACCGAGTTGACCGACATCTGCGACGGCCGTTCTTGCCGTGATTGCAGCCACGCATTCCGCCGCAGAGCGGTAGGGCAAGTCGTGCGACGTGGCATCGGTGCCGACGAGTTCGAGAGGATCGGTGCCCTGCCCGATGCTGGCGACGGCTACGCCGCGGCGGTTGCCCTTACGCGTGCTGGTCTACGGCGGCATGCGATCGAATGTGCCGCCGCGCGGGAGCCTCTCGGCGTGGGGTGGACGGTGGAGATCATGTCTACCGTGTGTGGATGACCTCGGTTGTGGCGGACCGCAGCGGTTTGGCGGAGTCGATGGGACTGCGGTGTGGTGATGTCGGGTGTCAGGCGACGACGGCATGCCGATGCGGCGGCAGGAGTCGTCCTGTCGCCGAGTCGGCTGGGTGTTCTGTTGTCGTGCGGTCAGGAGGCTGGCGGCCCAGCCCGGTTGTGTGCGGGGATGGGTTTACGTTCCCAGTCGACTTGTTGCGGCGGAATGAACGTGGGGTGCCGGTCGGCGCCCATCTCGATTTCCCAGTCACTGTGATGCAGGAGTCGGTGGTGAAATCCACAGAGGAGTACCAGATTGTCCATGTTGGACGGGCCCCCTTCGGACCAGTGGATGATGTGATGGCCTTCGCACCAGGACGGCGGCGCACCACATCCGGGGAAGGCACATCCGCGGTCTCTCGCGACCAACGCCTTTCGCTGCCGCTTGGTCACCGTCCGGGTGGAGGCGCCGAGGTCGAGTGGCGCCCCGTCGTCGTCGAGCACGATCGGCGTGTAGATCGAATCACAACTCAGGAGGCGGGTTGTTCTGATGCTCAGCGGTCCCATCCACTCCGTCCACGCCACTCGATCGACGGCGAACAGTCCACCGTCAGTCGCCGCGCCCGCACCCTCCTCCCCTCGCGCACTGTCGGCCGTGTGTTCGGCAAGGTCTCGAATGTTGACGTGCAGGGAGACGTGTGGCCGTTCTCCGCCTTCCTCGCCGGCGATGCCGGAATCGAGGTAGCGGCGCAGCAGTTCGACGAATCCGTCGGCCCGTCGCTGCCCGGGAGTGCGGTCGTCCTTGGTTCCATCCTGTGCCGGTCGCGGCGCGGACAGCCCGGAGAGTGCGGAGAGCAGCATTTCGCCGGCGACGGCGTCGAGGTCACCTTTGACGGCCATGCGTCCGTTGAGCGTTTTGCAGGCGTGGAATTCGTTGAGTTCGGTGTCTTCGCTGGGCGGCGGGTCGTCGGATTCGAAGATGCGTTCCAGTCTCGTGATGACGGCGCGCACCGCGTCGGTGTTGGCGGTGGGACCGGATGTGGCGAGCAGCAGCGCATTTCGGCAGTCGTCGAGCGCCTCGCGCGGCATACCCTTGGGCGGCCTTTCACAGAATTTCATGACGAGCGCGGCATGCTCGGCGGAGATGGTGGTGGCATAGAATTTTTCGGCGATCTCCGGCTGGTGTCGCAACCCTCTGCCCAGCATCACGATTCGCCCCGCGGCTCCCACCTCGAGCAGCGCCTTGGAGGCGAGCCACATCTTGACGTTCGGAAATCCCAGCGCATCGACCGCGCAGCGGTGGTCGACCGCACCGACGAGTTTGACGCGCAGGGCCTCGAGTTTCTGAATCTCGTCCGAAATACGCACGACCGAATCGAGCAGCTCGACCTCGGCCAGCCGCCACGCGTCACCGATCGCGGTCGCCAGAATTTCGTCCGACAACGCCCCCTGGATATCCTCCCCGATCCCCATGTTCCAACCCTAGTTCGAACATCCATTCGAGTCAATAACGGGCGTAAAGCTGGCCGCCCGAACGCGCACCGCGCGACAATGACGGCATGACAACTACTGGCGTCGTCCGCAGCTGGAAAGGCAGTGAGCGACGCACGCTCTCGCATCATGAGGCCGAGATCGTCATCCATCCGCGTCCCCAGATCGGCTTGTGTCGCGAATCGCGCATGGAGAGCCACTTCCGACCAGGATCGGGGTAGTTACGGAGTATTCGGCGCTTGATCGTGCCAAGTGATACTTCGGACTACGCGCTCAAGAGGGGCGCATCGATATTGGGCGCAAACGTAGTCGTCACACGGAACTTACCCCTGGCAACCGCTACCGGAACTGCGATTACGGGCGTGAACAACGCAATCACCACTGAATCTGCCGGCATCCGGTCCCGTCCACGGGAGCGTGAGCACATCGATCCGGGCGCTGCAGAGGCAGCGCGCCGCATCTACCCTATGGCAGTCCCGCTGTTGCACCCTGCAGCAGCCGGATGCACGTATCGGATGAAGTTCGCCTTTCCGTCCCCAGAGAATGCCATCGCGCTGTGTAGCGGGGATGAAAGTGACCGGCGAGTAGCTACCTTTCCGTCTATATTCCTTCCATCCCAGTGTCGTTAGCTGGGGGACATGAATCCGAGGGGAAGCACTCCGATGGCAACCATTACCCAGGCCTCTTCGTCGCGTGGCAAGCCGGCGAGACCAAAGGCCGCGCAGCGGCTCGACATCCAGGGCCTTCGCATGGTCGCGGTCACGCTCGTGGTTTTGTCACACCTCTTCCAGTGGCCGCGGGGCGGATTTGTTGGTGTAGACGTATTCTTCGTGATCTCCGGCTTTCTGATAACTGGATCACTTGTACACACCTTCGAGAGGACGGGAAGGATCTCCTTCTCCAGTTTCTACCGCCGCCGCATTCGACGAATCGTCCCAGCAGCTAGCCTTGTCCTGGTCGCCACGTGCATCGCTGCATACTTCATCTTCGCTGCGAACCGGTTCAAGTCGACCACGCTGGACGCCCTCTGGGCATTCCTATTCGCCTCGAACTGGCGGTTCGGTATCGAAGGCACAGATTACTTCGACGCTTCCGGACCGGCCTCCCCGCTGCGGCATTACTGGTCGCTCTCCGTCGAGGAACAGTTCTACTTCGTCTGGCCGGCCGTCATCCTGGCCATCGGGCTCATCGCCGTCCGCCATTCGTGGTCCAGGAAAGTGCGGATCGCCGTGTCCACAAGTGTCATGGGTGTCATCGTCGCGATATCGTTTGCCTACTCGATGCTCGATACCGTCAGCAATCCGAGCTGGGCTTACTTCTCCACCCTCACCCGTGTGTGGGAACTCGGCGTTGGCGCGCTTCTGGCAATCACAATCAGTTACTTCGAACGCATTCCGAACCAACTTCGCCCCTTCATTGCATGGGCAGGACTTGTCACGGTTGCAGTGGGCGCATTCGCCATCACCGAAACAGGCGGAGGCTTTCCGGCTCCCTGGGCAGCAGTACCCGTACTCGGTGCAGCGCTGATCATCGTTTCCGGGGTGGAAGGCAAGCAGAAATATCTTCAAGTGCTCACCAACCGAGTCAGCACATACATCGGAGACATCTCGTATTCGCTGTACCTGTGGCACTGGCCAATCATTATCATTCTCGGAACACTTATGGATCGAAACATCTACTATTTCGCTTCAGCGCTGTTCCTCATGTTCGGCTGTTCGATTGGCGCCTATCATTTCTTCGAGAATCCAATTCGGGCATCAAAATGGCTAGAGACAACTGACGAGAAGAAGGACCGAGGCATTCTCGACTTATCGCGGTGGCGACTGCGAACAATGAAGATGAGCGAGTCGAACCAAACCATCGGCATTGCGTCACTCGCTCTCGTCACGGCGGGCCTCGTGGCATTCGCCATCGTTCCCATGAAACCTGTCGCAGTACCTCCTACGGCTACTGTTTCTCCGAAGCAAGACGCCGCCGAGGCGAAAATAGTGGGTGCGAAGCCCACGGTCGGTCCGGCCCAGGAAGCACTGGCGAAAGACATAGCGGCAGCCGCGCAGGCCACGTCTTGGCCGGAACTGACGCCTTCGATGGATGACGCCATCAACGGGTTGAAGGCCCCCCGAGAAATCTCGGCGTGCTGGGAAGCCGATCGCCCCAAAGCATCTGCCTGCACGTGGGGGGCACCGAACGCCCCGCGCACGATCATGTTGCTTGGAGATTCAGTGGCTGGTCAGTACGTCCAACCCCTGAAGGCTTTCGCGGAGAACAGTGGCGGTCAATGGAAAGTGCGTACCGAAGCAATGTCTGGCTGCCCGTTCGTGGACATCACAGTACGCGAAGCCTTTGAAGGAACGGCCGACATATGCCCCAGGCGAAAGAAGGAGGCTATTCAAAACGTGAACCAGGAGCGTCCTGACGTCGTCATCATCGCGAACGCTTACGGGTATGAGTCAGTCTCATCAGATGAATGGGCTGCTGGCATGACCCGCTTGACTACCCAGTTTTCCAATAACGTGGGAATGGTCTCCTTTTTATCCCCACCTCCCGCCGACGTTACAATCGGTTCGTGCTTCAGCAAAATAAGCACGCCAGCGGATTGCATAAGCCGAGTCAAAGACTTGTGGTATTCACGCGCGGATATAGAGAAGAGCCTCGCAAAGGAGCTACGGGGCTCTTTCATTGACTCTCGATCCTGGTTTTGCACGGCTGACGATTATTGCCCCAGTTTTGTCGGCGTGATCCCCGTAAAGATGGATTCGGTGCACATGACCCCACAATATGCTGAAAAAATCGCAGGAGCGGTCGCGGAAAGTTTGCAGATGCCAGGCGTTCTTTATCGCTAGATCGGACCGCCAGGCTACTGCGCGAACCCATCATGGTCGACGCGGCAGTATGAAACTTGCGAATCCGCTCCAACATCGAAGCCGATAAAGTTAGTTTGATGCACACTTCAGCGTCGCCAATGCCGCCTTTCGACAGTGCGTGGGCTAACCAGCCACTCAGCAGCGCACAGCAGGCATGCGTGCGTATGACATGGTCCGACCCGCGACTGGTGCATGCCGTCGTAGCCGTACACAGCAGAGGGCGTATACTTCCCACGGCGAAGGATGACGGATCCTTTGCCGTGGGAAGTTTCATTCTCCGCTTGCTCGTGTCAGCGTCGCCCGGTGCGCTTTTGCTTGGGCCGCCGTTGTGGGCTCCAACCGTACTCAGCGTTCCTCCACCGGCATCGCAGGGTGCACGCCCGCCACAATAAGTGGTACGGCCTTCAACACAGAGATTCGAAAGACGTGGGGCGGGACCGATGACAGCCGGCACTGGAGGCAAGGCCACAAAGGGGAACGTTGGCTTGTCCGCACTCATTATCTCTGCAGGATTAATCACCGGTTATCTTGTCTCGCAGGCAGCTGCCCTAGCCGCGCTTTGCGCAGCAGCGATCGCCCTCGCCTTTCTGTGGAGGAAGCCGACGCTCGGCGTTGGGCTTTGGATGGTCCTCGTCGCCGTGATCCCGTCATGGTGGACAATCCGAGTAGGCCTTGAAATCGGTGTCGCCACAATAGTCGGGATCCCGCTCGCGGTGGTCATTCTCCTGTCAGCGAACCGCGCCACAGCGTTCGCCAAGGCTGACCTATGGTTCTGTCTGTTCGCCATCACTGCGATCATCACGACGAGGTTCTTCGAGACACCGCTTTACGCTACCCGTGACGTGATCGTCATTTGGCTCGTCGCATACCTCCTCGGGCGACTAGCGGGGAGAAGCGCAAATGCTATCGTCGCGGTCGTCGGAGTTGGGTGTGGGCTTTGGTCGATTCTCGAGTTTGCGTTTGGCCTACACGTGTTCGAGTCTTCCTCCGCAGTCGACTACTGGGCCTCGATTCAGACCCGCGGGAGCTATGAGCGTTCAGAGGCTTCCTTTGGTCACGCGATCGCACTTGGAGCTACACTGGCGTTATCGGTGCCTTTCGTAATGCAACTCAGAAGGTTTCGAGGTCTATGCCTCGTAATTCTTGCGCTCGGCACCCTTGCAACTTTCAGCAGAGGCCCAATGCTCGCATTCGGGTTGTCAATGCTCCTAAACATATTCGCGAGCCACCGAATCAGGTTCAAGACGCTCCCCATGGCAGGCCTTGCAGTCGTCGGCGTCGCTTACTGGTACACCGTCGATGCACTTCAAGCAGACGAGACTGCTGGTAACCAGTTGAACGGCTCCGATGCGTACAGGGGGCTGACATTCGCTCGAACTGTCGAGACACTTAACCCCATCGGGCTTGCAGACGGAACTGTGTACAACCCGATTACCCAAAAGACCTCATACTCGGGCATCACAACTGTGGACAACGCACCACTTCTGATCGCACTGAGATTCGGATGGATACCTGCACTGATCCTCGTAATTCTTCTGATCGTGCTGTCGTGGCGAGTAATCAGCCGTGTTGCTACCGCTCCCGCTGCCATCGCCCTCGTTGCGCAGATTCCGGTATTACTTACTGCGGCGCTTCTCACTCAGTGGCAAGTATTTGTGCTATTCGCGGCCGGTGTCGCCGTAACTGAAATGGCGGATCCGCCCGAGAAACCCGTGACCGATGGTTCTATCAAGCAGCCACAGCAGCCGGAATGCGAACCCCGAGCCCAGACTGCGCTGTAGGCGGTGTACGAGTTGGTTGCAACATTCCTTTGACGCCGCTGACCACCGTTGCGAGTACAAATCTGATTGCAAGGGCCAACAGCGGCCCACTACGAACGAGGCGCCCTCGCGCAATCTGATTGTCGATGCCTTCGCTGGCCCTCCAAGTGACAGCCACCGGCAGGATGACATCACCACGACCGTCCAATCGATGATGTGTTGAGTCCGACTGTGTCTGCAACAGCGACGCCGAGCAAACTGCTGTCGCGATCGTGCAGGGCAGAGCAACGATGGCTCGATCAGGGACGCGATCGAACTGCGCTAGCCCATGCGCGAAGGACTAGCTCCAATGAAGACCAACGCGGCTCAGCCTCCTAGGACCCTGACGGGTAGGCAGACAGACAGCGCTCCTCATGTGCGCTGCACTCGCGTACGACTACCCACTTGTGACCGCGGAATTGTCCTGGATGGC
The DNA here is from genome assembly GCF_042674125.1 of Rhodococcus sp. NPDC056960. Taxonomy (NCBI): domain Bacteria; kingdom Bacillati; phylum Actinomycetota; class Actinomycetes; order Mycobacteriales; family Nocardiaceae; genus Rhodococcus; species Rhodococcus sp. NPDC056960. The sequence goes on from NZ_JBHURF010000012.1 coordinate 216,023, forward strand.
GCCGAACTGGGTCGCGCCCTCATGCCCATTAAGCAAAATTGGACTGAACAACTTACCTCCGAGAAGCCATGAAGTGCACGATCTAGCCGGCACCCTCGCTGCCGTGGGTCTCCACCTCCGAGCGTGATCGAATAGAATGGGACAGGGCTCGACACTCATGCCTCGGCGCTTTACGAAGTAACCACCGCCACACCGCAGCCCACGCAGGACGCACCTGAACGCCGCACGGCCAGCATGATTTGAACCGGCTCCCCCTTCACACTCAATTGCCCAAGCCGTCGGCTCCTAACGTCATGGGTGACGCAGCGTTGAGAAGATTCAGCAGGTAGTTTCCATATCCCGACTTCACCAACCTCTCTGCCCGAGTTCTCAATTCATCGTCAGTGATGAAACCCTGTCGCCACGCGACTTCTTCGGGGGCACCGATCTTCAATCCTTGGCGTTCCTCGATAGTGCGGACGTAATTCGACGCCTCAAGGAGTGAATCGAACGTACCAGTATCAAGCCACGCGGTTCCCCGCGGAAGGACCTCGACGTTAAGGCGTCCGTGCTCAAGGTATGCCCGGTTGACATCCGTGATCTCGTACTCTCCGCGGTCCGACGGACGAAGTTCTTTAGCGATCGCAACGACATCGTTGTCGTAGAAGTACAGCCCCGGCACCGCAAAATTCGATTTGGGGGTCGCAGGCTTCTCCTCTAGAGACAGCGCGCGTCCATGATCGTCAAATTGGACAACGCCATAGGCGGACGGATCAGCAACCCGGTAGGCAAAAATGGACCCACCATCCAGATGCTCGAATCTACGCAGTTGGTTCCCCAGGCCGGCGCCGTAGAAGATATTGTCGCCTAGGACGAGTGCTGCGGAGTCGTGTCCGACGTGGTCCTGGCCTAGGACGAAAGCCTGTGCAAGACCGTTGGGTTCGTGTTGCACGGTATAGGTAATGTTCACGCCAAACTGGGAACCGTCACAGAGCAGCCGCTGAAATTGATCGGCGTCGTGCGGCGTTGTGATTACGAGGATGTCGCGGATTCCCGCAAGCATAAGAGTGGTCAGGGGATAGTAGATCATCGGCTTGTCATACACAGGTACGAGTTGCTTGCTGACACCGATGGTGATCGGATGCAGGCGGGTTCCCGTACCCCCCGCCAGGATGATCCCCTTCATGAGGAAGTTCCTGTCCCTTTTTTGTCAGTCACTACCACTGATCCACTCCCTAACATCCTCGTAGCGAGGCAGAAGCCCTGCCTCCTTGGCTTCCATCAGTGATGGTGCTGTCGAGTCCTTTTCGGAAAGGATCAGATCGACTCGGGTCCCAGATCGCGACACCGTCGGCCAGTCAATACCGACCTCAAGATCGAATGGGCTGATTCCGTGCTCACTCCCCGGCGAATACCCCTCGGAGCACAAATAGACCACCGATGAGTCATCCTCGAGGGAAAGGAACGCATGGCCTAGACCCTCTGAGAGATAGATTGCCCGGCGGTCCACATCATCGAGAAGGACTGAGTCCCATAGGCCGAAGGTCGGAGAACCGACGCGTAAGTCGACAACAACATCTAACACGGCTCCGCGGATACAGGTGACATACTTCGCCTGTCCCGGAGGTACATCAGCGAAATGGATGCCTCTCAGCACTCCGGCTGCCGACACCGAGCAGTTTGCCTGAGCTAGTCTCAACGGCTGCCCAACTGCCTCGACGAAGGGCGACTCCTTGAACCATTCCAAGAAGACGCCACGAGTGTCGCCTAATTGCTTTGGTGTGATCTCCCAAGAGCCCGCAACCTTGAGCTGTCGAATGTCCATATTCACACCTTCTGTGCTTGGTATCGAGCCTCGACAGCGGCCTTCTCGTTCTCCCACCACGCCCGGTTGTCTCGGTACCAGTCGATCGTGGATCGCAGGCCTTCCCGAAAGCTGGTGTAGTGCGGCTGCCACCCAAACTCATCGCGCAACATCGACGAATCGATGGCGTACCTGAGGTCATGGCCAGCTCTGTCGGTGACATGGTCAAATTCGTTCGGATCTTTGTCCATCAGCTCCAGGATCAACCGAACCACCGTCAAGTTGTCGAGTTCGCCATCAGAACCAATGAGATAGGTACGTCCGATCTCACCCGACTCAAGAACGCGCCACAAGGCGGAGTTGTGATCTTCGACGTGAATCCAGTCACGCACGTTCTTCCCCGCGCCATACAGCTTGGGTCGAACGCCAGTTAGCACGTTGGTGATCTGACGGGGAATGAACTTCTCGATGTGCTGGTAGGGACCATAGTTGTTGGAGCAATTCGACAATGTAGCTCGCACCCCAAATGACCGCACCCAAGCGCGGACGAGCATGTCTGACGCCGCCTTAGTTGCCGAGTATGGGCTAGACGGGTTGTAAGGCGTGTACTCAGTAAATTTTGCAGGATCGTCCAACGCGAGATCGCCATATACCTCGTCAGTCGACACATGGTGATAGCGGACGCCATACGTACGCACAGCCTGCAGCAACGTGTAAGTACCGATGATATTGGTGCGCAGGAACGGCGACGGATCGGCCAACGAGTTGTCGTTGTGAGATTCTGCAGCGAAGTGCACCACCGAATCTGCTTCAGAAACGAGGTGATTCACTAGATCGGCATCGGCAATGTCGCCCTCTACGAACTTGAATTGATCTTCAAGCGCGAACAGTGAAGATCGCGAACCGGCATAGGTCAAGTAATCGAGGACCGTAACCTCAACATCGACTCCACGGCCCAAAGTCGCGCGCACGAAGTTCGATCCGATGAAACCCGCCCCGCCAGTCACAAGAACCCGCACAAAAACTCCCAAATCAATTTTGACAACTAACCATCTATACTCAGCAAACGCAACCGATAAACGAAATCGAACTGATCATAATCTTCGGGCGCTTCTACCCGACTTGCCCCTCAGGCCATCCCAAGCACCGATACCAACCGCACGCATCTTTGCCAAAGATCCGCGTTCCCTTCTCACGATCCGTAACACGAGATTGAGAACGCAGTATGGAGTCATCAACTCCGCGCGTATGCCCATAGTACGAGAAATCGATCGAGCAGCCAATATTCGGTTCCTGCTTTGGTAGTAATAGTATAGAGAAGAATTTCCCGTGTCGTTCTGCCTTGAACTCGCACCCGCTGCGTGATACGCACGAGAGGAATTAACAACCGCGGAGACAAGCCCCTGTCGATTTGCAGAGAAACTCATCAGGACGTCCTCGTAGTACATGAAAAGTGACTCTTCAAGTGGCAATACAACACTTCTGGCAGAAGGTCTGAACAGGACCACACAACCCGATACGAAGGTTGTCGCGGTCACGGCGTCGGAATTAATGACCCGTTTTCCATAACCGTCATGAACGACTGACAGGTCGCGGCCACGAACTCGGCCACCCGAGAACCAAACCTTCTCGCTACCGCCTTGAAGAATACACGGGACCGCTAGATCAAGATCGTTATCTATTGCATTCGCGAACAAGACTTCGACAGCGCCAGAAGCGAAAATCACATCGGGATTGACAAGGAGGATCCATTGACCCGGGTCGATGCTGGACAACCCGGCATTGACCCCAGCCGCGAAACCATCATTGAGGCTGTGCATAACCCGAATATTCTGACAGGCCATGCCATCAATGTGTTGCCGCTCGGAATCGTCCGAATAATTATCGACAATCACCACCGACAGCCCCGGCGGCAGTGAATCAATTAGTCGACTGACATAACTGTGCGATTTATAATTTACGATGAGAACTGACACTTCACTCAACGAGTTAACCACTTCGCACGCCGCTTCCCTTTTTGTAACGCGCTCGCTGAACATAGTGGATGGCGGCAAGTGGGGACAACTTTAACAGGACAGGGACGCACTCTATAAAGTACCTACGGAAAAGTCTCCGTGGGTCAGAAATTAGTCTATGCGCCCATTCAAGGCCAAGAAGCTGAACGTGCTTCGGGGCCCGCGGTCGTATTCCTGTAACCATGTCGATCGCGCCGCCTACCGAGATGATAACTCCGGAATATCCTGCAGCGAGGATTTCTCTGGCAAGATTGTCGCCCACTGGCGGCGTTACTGCCACGAGTAAGAGCCGAACACCCGCTTGCTGTGCGGCCCTCACGATATCTTTGGCTGACCAACTTGTGTGGTGGCCATGGTCGCGAAAGACCAATCGTTTGTTCGCGTCGCTCAGCATGGCAGACCATCGATCACCAGCCTGCGTGGTCGCTCCCAGCAAACCCAGCGGAAGATCTTCCAGAATCGGCGCGTAGGTCAGATGCTCAACGAACGAGGCACCCGTCACGCGCTCAACTTTGAGCCCCATCCAGCCAAGGGCTTTCACAACGGGCCAACCATCAGCCGTGATGAAATTGGCGCTAAGGAACGAGCGCTCAAACTCCGTCGACGATTCACAGAGTGACAGGTGATGCAGGTTGACCGTCTGAATTCGTGTTGCCTCACTGCTCGCGACCAATTCAATCAGTTGAGAGTCCGATTGAATACAGCGACCAGACTGCTGGTGCAGGAGATCAGAAACGCTATATCCACTCATCGCTCATCCCCAGTCAGCGGCCCACGGTCACGATCCAGGAGCAGTTGAGCAACACATTCAGGAAGTCCAGTTTCCACTCCGCGCTCCTCCACGTAATCACGAACGGTTACGCCGGGATCGGCGGTGTAGTAGCGGACAATGCGATCGGCAGTCTCCTCGGCGGAACCGGCAGCGTAGTAGCCGTTCTCTAGACCAGCGTCCGCCGCCAACTGCTCAGGCACTATGACTGGTACACCGCTACTGATAGCTTCAAGCATCTTTACCGAGATTCCCGTTGCTGATCCCATACGTGGCACAACAACGACGTCAACGCTGCCGTAGAAATCTGCTGCCGACTCGACCTCGCCAACAACTTCGACCCCGGGATAGCTATCCCACCGGGATGTACCGCGTCCGCCAACCACGACGGTGGGTGCAGCCTCACCCATGGCGTTCTTCACTAGGGGCATTACGCGCTCCGTCAAGTAGTCGATTGCCGCAATATTTGGAGGCCAGGTCCCCTTACCTAGAAACCCGATTCGACCCGTACGGCGCGTCGAGGTCGTACTGCCACCGGCAAGCTTCCAATGGCTGGATTCAATCCCCCACGACCGGAGTCTCTCCACATCTCGAATCGATAATGCTGCCACCGATGTCGGCAGTCGAAGTACATTCTTCTCCATCGCCTCCGTGCGCAAAGAATTCCGCAGGATTCGAAATGGAAGGGGGTCGTATTCTCTCGCTAGGACAGCGTCGACATTGTGCGCAATATGAAGATCAACTTTTATCCCATGATCTAGCAGAAGAAGGAGAGCTGGAAGCTGACTGGTAACAACAATTGAAGGCTCGCCTACGATCCGAGACGATATATCCCGGCCACGACCATTCCAATTCCGATCACTACGCAACTTTGCCGAGAAATACGGTTCCGAATGTCGGATCATCCGGAGAATTGTCCTGGCAGCAGCTGATTTATCCCCTCGAACCTCCAACTTAACGTGGCCATCCGAACCGTCCTTGTTTGACACCGACGATATCGCCACATCAAATTGGCTAGCGAAAGTGGAGATGATATGCCGGTCCACCCACGAAGCTCCACCCAGAGTTTCATGACTGGGTTCATACGTGGTGACATAGTGCAGCTTCATTTCTGAACCGCCACTTTCTCTAAATTCTTGATCGTGCTAATCATCTTGAAACTCAGAAAAGCAACAGGAATAGAATAAAAGATTACGCAAATTGCAAGCCTGACGAGGATCGACGAGGAGAGGTGGATTGCAAATTGCAGGACAGCTAAAGCAAAGCCCACGGAAATTATCTCCGCAGTAAGCAGCCGCAACGCCAGATTCCTTCCGCTAATTTGCGTCAGAATGCCGCATTGCCACAAATATGCCGGCGACATAACAAACGTTGCGGTTAGCAGTGCGAGTCCTGCGCCCGAAGCCCCGAAATGCCGGATCGATACGACACTGAGACCAAGCACCAGCAGGAACCATACAGTCTGAGTTACGACCAGCCTCTTCTGCATACCAATAGCGTTTACTGCTGCAACCACCGGCATATACAGACACATCGCTGCCAGAAAGGCACAAACATAGATAATAGCCGGGTAGCTTGCTTCAACGTCCATCGCTAACCATATCGCAATTAAGTCTTCCCTAAAGACGGCAATCGGGATCAGAAGTAGAATTACCAGTAATCCGTGCAGAACGTAGCTTGACTTTAGGTTTTCAATCGAAATGCGACCTTCGTCTCGGACTTCATCGATAAACGAAGTGAATGAAGGTGTCCAAACCCAGGTAAGAGCCTGGCGACCAGCCATAAGAATTCGATAGGCGATTGCAAATAGGCCCGTCTGCGTGGGGTCACTCAGTGCTGCAACGAGCACAGGTTGGATTTGAAGAGCACCTGACCCAGTTAGTGACAAGAGAAAGAACGGGCCACTATCCTTAAGCAGACCAAGAAACTTTTCCTCGAACCTCTGACCCTGGACCGCTCTCTGTGCGATCTGCGTTCTAACATATACTTGAGCACCCACGGCGGGAATTGACACGAACAGCAGATCGGAAATAGCGACCAGCACTACGCCTAGATCCAAAGACAACGCAAGTAGAATGACGGCGAACCTGGCCAGACTCGAAATGATTGAAAGGCCTCGATCCATGTCGAATCGGCCCCAACCAATTACTATGCTCGAAGCAGCCCGCCCAACGAATGCACACAGTGTCGACGCGCAGGCCATCAAGATCAAAAGTTCGTATTCGCGTGCGCTATCGAGCGTATGCGATAAATTCTCTAGCGGGTTTGAGAAGATGTACAATATCGCGAACGCGCACACCAACCCGACGGTTACAAAGAGGTAGTTTGCGTGCCTCCAGGTTGTCCGAGTTATTCCCAGTCCAGCGCGCTTTACTAACGCTGCACCAACTCCCAGATCGACCATCACGATCAGTTGTGAAGCAGAAAAGAGAGCGACCCAGACACCATAATCGTCTAACCCCGCCACTCTGATAGCAATCGGAACTGATATCAGCTGTAGAATCAGAACGACGCCACCGCCGCCGACACTCACTGCGGTTCGCGCAAACAGAGTCTTCATTTAATCTTCCGCAACATACTGTCGAGGCTGGTTCGATGTCCCTCGAATCTCCCCGACCAGTCGTGACATACGAAGGCCGGAGTACCGCCTTCAACGACTCTGTGGATGTTCGAAACTTCTGAAATCGCCTTGTCGAAGCCAAGGTGCGTTAGTGTGGGACGAACTTTGCCATTGTAGGCAATCGCAACCGTGGGAATACCAGCTCGAATGCCGGCGAGGGCCAGGTGCATTCGAGTTGCAATGAGAAGTTTTGCTGACGAGATATTTGAGATTGTCTCATCTACAGAGTCGCAATAGATTACGTCAGCGTTTGGGAAATTCCGCACCGCATATCGGTACTCGTATTCGGCGGCGCAGAGGACTCTGATCCTAGATTTCATTCCGCAGTCTCGAATATAGTCCTCAAGCGCACTCCACTCAGCAAGATCGAACTCGGCCTCGTGATGGTCACCTCGACGTAGGACGTCGGTCATGTTGACGACGATGCCAGCATCAGCAGAGGTCGAGGGGCGGTACGAGTCGCCGCGGCTTATCGAAATTGCATCTTCTGTGATGACCTGCGTAGCGCCCAGTCGTTTGACAACCTCGGCGCTCGCTTGATCGCGGACCGTTACCCAATCAGCCTTCTGCAGTATTTTTGCGCAGAGAAGTCGGTGAATTCTCTTGTCTACAGAGGAGATTTGAACTGAATGGACACCAATATTCGATATCCGTCGCGCCAGCAGCAGAATATGAATTAGCTTGCGACTGCATTGATACCGCCAGATACCGTTAATGTAGCCACCCCCGCAAACAAGGAGGGTGTCATCGCTTCGTGCGGAGGCAAGGGCGGAGACGACCGAGACGACCTTGACGTCGATTTCAGCGTGTCGCATAGAAGACATCCTTCTGCGCGTCTCCGCCGGATCTACCGACACGATTACGAGATCGCTGACACCTATGCGCGTGGATAGAAATTCGATATAAGAATCAAGTATCAGATCGTCGCCGATATTATCGTGACCCCAGCCACCGTATAGGAAATATCTACTGGACATCAACGCACTCCCGAAATATGTTTAGAAGCTCCTCGGCGTAGACATCAATCGTGTATAATTTCGCCAGCCCGCTGCCTTTGTTGGACATATTCGATTCGGCCTTCTTAATATTCTCCATTAAAGGAATGCCCACGTCTAGCCAGGCTCCGCCCTTCGATTCTTCTACATCAAAGGGAAATAGCACACTGTTTGAGACAAGCATTGGCTTTGATAGACCGATCGCATCAGCAGCTTCCGTTAGTCCAGACAGTCGTTCGGGATCGTCCAGCGGTATTACGATGACCCGAGAGCTTTTCATATAATTCACTGTCTCTTCGTAGTCCAACAGGTTCGGGGCGAGAGTATGTTGACCGTCCGCGAACCTCTCAACCGCTTCATCTCGAATTATCAATCCGTTCGCGCGTTCGGCTATTGCCCTTTCGCGTAACCAGCTATAATTTCGATTTGTTTTGCCCGCGGACACGAAGTCGTAAACCGCTTCAGTTCTTGTGTCGATGTATATCGGCGAGTTAAGCTGTGGCCCCCAATGCATGACGATGATGTTTCCCGACTTATGCGGTAGTTCGCATTTCAACCTGGCCGCCGAACCATTACTTAGAACAAGAATTCTATCTGCGCCGCCCATCCAGTATCGAGTCCACCAATTTCGGGGCCCATTATGAGATACGATTACCAGTGGAGTGCGGAGAACCTGCCATCGCCGCAGTAAACCCAACAAGATAGGCGTTTGTTGATCAGCGGCGTAAATTACACTTCGTGCGGGATGACAGTTTCGTATTGCAAAGAATTGCTGCAGCACGTCCCCGATTACTGGAAGAATCCATCTTCTTGCGCGCCGCAGCAAATTCCGGGAAGTTTCTCCCACCAAGGAGCGAGTAGGAATTAGACAATCGACTCGTCCCCTTATCTCGTGGATCCCCCAGAGGTGCTGACTTGTGTACTTTCCATCGGCTATGAGTTTCGAAGCGACACTCATGGGATAGTTGTTCAAGAACACTACATTTATTGGCTCGCGGCTATCCACAGTCATATCTCCGGGTACATTTGACGAGAGTTCGCTTCATTCGCAACTAACACAGATGATTGGGCATAGAATCTGAGTGCCTTGATCCTCAGTACGCCCCATCGCTCGCAACCACTGCTCTTACCGTCTTCCCGATAATGAGCAAATCCCCCATCATCGACCAGTTCTCGACATACGAGAGGTCTAGTCGCACAGTCTCTTCCCACGACAGGTCGGATCGTCCACTCACCTGCCACAGCCCGGTGACACCCGGCTTGACCAGCAGCCGGCGCCTTACAGTTCCGTCGTAGGCCTCGACCTCTCGCCGCAACGGCGGCCGCGGGCCGACCACGCTCATCTCCCGCCGAAGGACGTTGATGAACTGGGGCAACTCATCGATGCTGAACTTGCGCATGAACCGGCCGACCTTGGTCACCCTCGGGTCTTCACGCATCTTGAACAGCACGCCAGCGCCCTCGTTCACCTTCATCAACGAGGCCACCTGCTTGTCGGCATCGACAACCATGCTGCGGAACTTGAGCATCGAGAACGGCTTACCGTCCAGTCCCATTCGCTCAGACTTGTAGAAGACTGGTCCTCTACTCGTTAGCTTGATCGCGACGGCGACTGCCAACAGAACCGGAGAGATCAGGATCAACGCGAGTGTTGCGAAGACGAAGTCGAAGGACAGCTTCGAGAACCGCTGCGCACCGTGGTACTGCGGCTTCTCGACGTGGATCAGAGGGAGGCCGGCAACGGGGCGCATCGAGAGCCTGGGACCCGAGACGTCCATCATCCCCGGAGCGACCACAAGATCGACATGGTGAGGTTCCAGCGCCCACGCCAAGTCCCGCATGCCATCGTGACCCAGGTGCTCGGTTGCTGTGACTGCCACCGTGTCTGCCCGGCAGAACTCGAGCGACTCGATCACGCCACGCTCGCTACCGAGCACGGGGATCTCCCGTCCGTTCACGGTGATCTTGTCGCCATGCGCACCGGTATGTCCCGGGATGCACACGCCGACAACGCGGTAGCCGTCAGCAGTGCCGCGGGCGAAGGATTCGGCAAGACTTCGCACCGATCGTTCGCCACCGACGACCAGGACAGAGGTCTGAAACTCTCCACGCAAGCGCTTGCGCGCGACTACTTTGCGCCACACCCAGCGGTTCACCATCAAGGCAACCAAGCCCACGGGGAACGCAATCGCCAGGTAGAGGCGTGCCAGGTCGAGCCTGAAGAGAAGTGCCAGGATCGCAATGAACCCGAAGAGCCGCACCGTCGAAACGAAGATGCGGCGGTACTCGTCGGGACCGCTACCGATGACTCGGATGGTGCGGGTCCGGAAGATCACCAGCGTCACCAGCCACGCGACTACCAGCAGAGCCGACACCAGCGTGTAACTCAGGCTGCGGATGGCTTCGCCGGTCGTTAGAACACCACTGTCGCCGAAGCGAATCCACTGGGCCAACGCCACGGCAGCAATCACCACCACGGTGTCGGAGATCAACAGGCGACGGATGTACGCCGCCTGCCACTCTCGACGACTCCCGAGTCGCCCTGTCTCCGTAGAGACCGTTGTTGCACCCGGCGTGCCTGAGGCAGGGCCGAGCGGAACATCGAATGCGGTCACCATTCGTGCCTTCCACCTGAGTACCAATAAGCCGGCAAGCGCTGCTGTCTTGCGACTGTTGGCGGTAGATGACGACCGCCCCCCTGTATTGCTGCCGAGTTGATGATCGCACCTTCAACCAACTTCGTTACAACCGGAGTGGTGAGAGTCACAGAAACGAGAGTTCAACGGCGAGAACAGGTTACTGCGCAGGTCACAGGTCTATCGATCGAATGAATGACACGGTCTACACCACGCCGTGTACCACGGATAGGGTCTAAAGTCCTGGCGTGCTCGACATTGATCCGGTATTTTGCGCAACCCTACTCGAGGGTCAGATCAAGATTGCGTCCTCGTCGAGCCGGCACGCAGAGACGCTCATGCACCCACGGACACGCCACTGAAGCGACTACCGGCCCCAAATGCCTCGTTGCCGTTGACGGTTCCGTGTCATTCGTGTGAATGACATTGGGGCACTGAGTTCGTGAGCAGCCGATAAATCGCTCTACGATCGGCGCCGAATCATCACAACCACCGGGAGTGTGTTTACGTGGATCGAGACAGTATTTGGAATACACCGTGGGGAATGATTTTCTCGTTCGGCTCGGAACTGTTACATGCACTGAGTTTCGGCAGCGTCAACTAAACCGGAAAGCCCGTCCTTCGATGAACGACGGGCGGGCAATACGTTCACTTCGTTTCCCCGATTGAGCACCCACGTCAGTGGCACCATTGATCGGTGACCACTCACCCGCTCGACGATGCACTCCACCCGAGTCGCTGGCACCGGCTGCGTGCGGCGTGGCGGAGAAAGCTTGATCCGAGTGAGCAGTCGGCGGTGCTGTCATGGGCGGCGTTCACGCTGACGTTTGCGGGGGTGCGGGCGTTGACGCACTGGATCAGGCGTGGGCACGGGCCGTCCGGGGGCGGCATGAGTCTGCACGGCCAGCATTTCCACCATTACAACCTGGGGATCGCGGCGCTGGCCGGGGTCGGGGCGGTGGCGGTACGTGGATCGGAGAAGCAACGCCGCCACCCGACGACGGCGGTCTCGTACGGCGTCGGCACCGCGCTTATCGTCGACGAACTGGCGTTGCTGCTGGATCTGGAAGACGTCTACTGGGCCAAGGAGGGGCGCACGAGCGTCGACGCCGCGGTGCTCATCATCGGGCTCGGCGGGTTGATGACGGCGGGATTCGAGTTCTGGCCCGCCGCTCAGCGGGTGCTCACGGAGCCGATGTAGGCGGAACCCCACCGGACAACCGGGCCGTCCCCCACGGCTCTATGTCGTAGACCGGGATGCAATCCAACCCACGGGCACGCACACGCTGCACGACGGCCGCGTCCGAACCGGAACCGGTGCCGTGGGCAACTGCTTCGGTGACGATCGCGCAGAGCACGTCGCCGCGGAGGTCGCGGACCGGTTTCAGCCCCTGCTCCACCGTCCAGTGCCGCACGGCGGCCCAGTGCGTCACCTCGGTGACGGTGGACGGGTTGCCGATGAACAGCACACTCCGTGTCCGGTTCCGTCCGCTCGCGACGACGGCCGGCCGCACCTGAATCTCCGCCTCCGTGCACCACTCGGACGCCAATTCGGCCAACCCGGTGCTCGCAATCGTCGACATCGCTCTCTTCCGTTCGTGGGTCCAACTCGATGGGACTCATCCTGTCGCGAATCTCACTCGGCGCCTGTCCCCCGATCGGGCCGAAAATCGGACGAATCGCCTGTCCGCCGATCGGCCCCGTCGGCGCAGCGCTGCGCCGTGTATCGGGACTGCGTATCATCACAAACCTGATCGACCACGCTCGACGGAACCGATTGAGCGACAGTGATATAACAGACAAACCGGGCAATCCCGATCCAGGGATGTCACGGTCGGCCGGATGCCCACCCCGAAGAACACACGACAACAGAACACTTTGCTTTCCGATTACTTACTTTTGAAAACTATGAAAACCGGAGAGGTGAAATTCCTTGGTCTCGCACACGCAGGAACCCCCCGTGTCGAACGGTGACGGCCCCCGGACACTCGACGCGCTCGGCCCCCACTACAAGTGGATCGCGTTGTCGAACACCACGCTCGGCATGCTGGTCGCGACGATCAACTCGTCCATCGTGCTCATCGCACTCCCCGACATCTTCAAGGGCATCCACCTCAACCCGCTCGAACCCGGCAACACCAGCTACCTGCTGTGGATGATGATGGGCTTCCTCGTGGTCACCGCCGTCCTGGTGGTGAGCTTCGGACGCCTCGGCGACATGTACGGGCGCGCCCGGATGTACAACATGGGCTTCGCCGTATTCACGATCGCCTCGATCTTCCTGGCCGTGACCTGGTTCGACGGCTCCGAGGCGGCCCTGTGGCTCATCGGGTGGCGCGTCGTGCAGGGTGTCGGCGGAGCGTTCCTGATGGCGAACTCGTCGGCGATCCTCACCGACGCCTTCCCCGCAGATCAGCGCGGCCTTGCGCTCGGCATCAATGGTGTCGCCGCGATCGCCGGCTCGTTTCTCGGCCTGCTCATCGGCGGCATCCTCGCGCCGATCCACTGGAATCTGATCTTCCTGGTGTCGGTGCCGTTCGGCGTGGTCGGCACGATCTGGGCCTACCTGAAACTCCACGACACCGGTGTTCGCCAGCACGCCGACATCGACTGGTGGGGCAACATCACGTTCGCCGTCGGACTGATCGCCGTGCTGGTGGGCATCACGTACGGAATCCAGCCGTACGGGTCGTCGTCGATGGGATGGGGCAGCCCGATGGTGCTGTCGTGCCTCATCGGTGGCGTCGTCGTTCTCGCGGTCTTCTGTCTCATCGAGACGAAGGTCGCGAACCCCCTGTTCAACCTGCATCTGTTCCAGATCAAGTCGTTCACGTGGGGCAACATCGCGAACCTGGTGGCGTCGCTGGGCCGCGGCGGTCTGCAGTTCATCCTGATCATCTGGCTCCAGGGCATCTGGCTGCCGCAGCACGGCTTCGACTACAGCCGCACCCCACTGTGGGCCGGCATCTACATGCTGCCGATGACCGTCGGATTCCTGCTGTCGGCACCGGTGGCCGGGGTGATCTCCGACCGATTCGGCACCAAGTGGTTCACGAGCGCCGGCATGTTCATCACCGCGGGCACGTTCGGAATGCTGATCGCACTGCCGGTGAACTTCCACTACTGGGCATTCGCCGTGACCCTGCTGATCAACGGCATCGGCATGGGCATGTTCTCCGCCCCGAACCGCGCCGAGGTGATGAACAGCCTGCCCGCCAACGCGCGCGGCGTCGGCGCGGGCATGATGACGACGTTCCAGAACGCGGCGATGGTGCTGTCGATCGGGTTCTTCTTCAGCCTCATGATCGCCGGCCTCAGCACCCATCTGCCGTCGGCGATGAGCGACGGGCTGATGGCCAACGGGGTCCCCGCCGCGCAGGCCACCCAGATCGCGAACCTGCCCGCCGTCGCCGTGCTGTTCGCGGCGTTCCTCGGCGTCAACCCGATCCAGGAACTGCTCGGATCGCAACTGTCCTCGCTCACCGAGCAGCAGCAGGCGCACCTCACCGGCCTGGACTTCTTCCCGCAGCTGATCTCGGGACCGTTCGCCGACGGCCTGGCCATGGCGTTCGCCTTCGCCATCGTCGCGTGCGTGATCGGCGGCATCGCCTCACTGCTCACCGGACCGCAGAAGAAGCCGACCGCCGACGAACCACGCGAATCGGTGGGCGCGGAACTCGCCGGAATCGCCGGCGAGGCGGGAATCGGCCCGAGCGAACTCGTCCACGACCGGCGGTAATTCGGCGCTGGCGCCCGCATCGAGCCTCGTGCGGGCGCCGACGTCGTCGCGCTGAAACCATGCCTTCGGACCGGTCAAACGTGCTCATGAACGCCGCCCCAGCGAGTGGTCACGGAGCCGACGTAGGCGCAAGCACTCCGGACGACCAAGCAGTCCCCCACGGCTCGATGTCGCAGACCTGAATACAATCCACACCGCGGGCATGCACCCGCTGCACGACCGCCGCGTCCGAACCGGAACACGTCCCGTGGGCAACGGCCTCGGTGACGATCGCGCACAGCACGTCGCCGGAGAAGTCGCGGACCGGCTTCAGCCCCTGCTCCACCGTCCAATGCCGCACCGCGGCCCAGTGCGTCACCTCGGTGACGGTGGACGGATTACCGATGAACAAGACGCTCCGCGTCAGGTTTCGCCCACTCGCCACGGCCGGCACCGGCACCGGCACCTGAATCTCGGCCTCCGTGCACCACTCGGACGCCGACTCCACCAACCCGGTGCTCGCAATCGTCGACATCATCCCGTTCCTGTCACTGTGACCAACTCGACGGGAACACTCCTTTCGCGACTGGCGCCTGTCCCGCTCGGGCCAAAACCACGAGTATTGTATTGCGCCTATATCATACCTTGAGTATGTTTAGTGATGGCAAGTTCGCCCATTTCAGACGGGCCCACGCTAAGTGGCGAACTGGTCGCTGACTTTGGATGTGCCGATCCGGCAGACCACACTCCCCATGGTGCTGGGCCCCGGACGAGGCGTTTCAGCAGACGACCGAATGATCGAACAGTCGATCCGCGCGTCGTGTCGCGAGCCCCGCTTTTCGGTGCAACCACACCGAAAGGCAGACAGATGATGCACACTCACCACAGCGCGGTCGCCATTGTGCCGATCGACGTCGCATTCGACTTCATCGGCAACTACCGCAACGTCCCCAGCTGGGCATTCGGCATCTATCGATTCGATCCCACGGGCACCCTCGACCACGGCCTCGGCGCCACCTTCGACGCCGCCATGCAGGTCGGCTTCAAAACCATTCACTCGATCCTCACAGTCACCGCCTGGGAAAGAAACCGCCTGATCGCCCTCGACTCGATTGACGGCTTCAGGAACACGTCGATCTGGCGCTTCAGCGCCACGGGCATCTGCGAGACCCAACTAACCGTGGACTTCAGCTACCAACCCCCGAGCGGACTGACCGGAAAAACCCTCGGCCGTCTCCTCGAACCCTTCGCCGCCCAAGCCATCGGCCACACCGAACTGAACCTGCGGCGTCGGATCGAGGACTTCAATGCCGACATCCGGACCACCCACCCCTGGGACCCGGGTAACGCCGCGGCAGGATGAACGCCGCCGACTGTGCCGGCCGCCGCCGGCACGAAACCGGAAGCGCCACGGCAGCGGGACTGCGACGACGTCGGGGATCACGGCGGGCCGTGGTTGCACCCGGCCGCAGTGGTGTCAATCGCCCTGACGGGCAATGGGTCTTCCAGTCTTGCCAGGGCTTCGGGATGCTCTGCGAGGAACTCTTGAACCTGTTGCCCGGCAACGCCGCCTCGATCGTGAAGTACACCCGGACTCCGGTTCCACATACGGTTCGGCCCTCGAGATCAGCGCTGAGTCAACGCGTGACACCTCGTGCGGACGCCGACCTCGTTACGCTGACACCATGCCTTCGGACCGGTCACTCAAGTTCATGAATGCCCTGCACCATGCCGTCCTGCGCATCACGGGCGGGCGGGTCGGAAAGAGCTTCGGCAAGATGCCGGCGGTGGAGTTGACCACGGTCGGCCGCAAGACCGGGCAGGCGCACAGCGTCATGCTGACCGTGCCGGTGCGCGAAGGCGACACCCTCGTGGTGGTGGCCTCGCGGGGTGGCGACGACCGCCATCCCGCCTGGTACCTCAACCTGCAGGCCAACCCGGTGGTCCAACTCTCGCTGCAGGGCGCCCCCGCGCGGTCGATGCGCGCCCACACGGCTACCCCCGAGGAGCGGGCCCGGCTGTGGCCGCAGGTGACGTCCGCCTACAAGGGCTACGCCGACTACCAGAAGAAAACGGACCGCGAGATCCCCCTGGTCCTGCTCGAACCGACACGCTGACACCGCAGGCAGAACACGGTTCGGTTGCAGTCCGGCATCGTGAGCCGGATCCACTCTTGACCTCCACCTGACCCTTATAGATTGGCGCATTCCGGGCGGGCGAGGTTTGGGAGCGACGCGTGAACACAGACGATGCTGCGCCGCACAGGTCCTCCGTCCGGCACCTCCCACGGCGCGGTTGGATCGTGACGGCCCTGACGCTCCTCGTCCTCGTGGTCGCCCCGGCCCCCACCGCGACCGCCGACGCGATCGTGCAACCGGTGGCCGCCGACCCGAGCGTCGTCCGCGCGTCCGACGGCATGTTCTACATGTACACAACGGCCGACGACTGGGGCGACGGCCAGGGCATGCACAACATGTCGATCTTCAAGTCCGCCGACCTGATGGACTGGATGTACCTCGGGGACGTCTTCCCCGACCGGCCCGCGTGGCATCCCGACGGCAAACTCGCGTGGGCGCCCAACGTCCTCGAAACCGACGGTGGCTACAGCCTGTACTACTCCCTCTACGACGAGTCGAATCCCTGCATCGGCCTCGCCACCGCCGACAACCCCAGGGGACCGTGGAACGACCTCGGGCGCCCGGTGTTCTGCGCCCACGACGTGGGCGTCGGCGGCACCATCGACCCGTTCGTGTGGGACGACGGCACCACCAAGACCATGTTCGTCGGCAACTTCCAGGGCGTCCACGCCATCCCGCTCAGCGCGGACGGGACTGCGGCGGCCGGCGATCCCGTGCGGGTGGCGGACGAACGCTTCGAGGGCCCGTACGTCGAGTTCCACGACGGCTTCTACTATCTGTTTCTCTCGGCAGGCAACTGCTGCAACGGCGCCGACACCGCGTACCGGGTACTCGTCGGGCGGTCGGAATCGCTGACCGGGCCCTATGTCGACCGCAAGGGTCAGGACCTGAACGACGGCGGCGGCGCCCTCATCCTCGCGGGCAGCGAACCGTGGGCGGGCCCGGGCCACAACACGGTGGTGTCCGACGACGCCGGCGCGGATTGGATCGTGTACCACGCCATTCCACGCGACAACCGGGATCTGCCCAGCGGCGCGCGGCGACGCGAGGGCATGATCGACCGGATCGTGTGGGCCAACGGGTGGCCCGAGGTCGGCGACGGCTCGCCCGCGTCGACCGGACCCGCCAACCCCGACACCGACCTGCCGGTGCGGGTCACGCTGAGCGGCGACTCCGACGCCACCCTGCCGGCAGAGGGCGGGGCGATCGACGCCACGATGCTCGTCGAGGCACCCGAGGACCGCCCCTACGCGGGCCAGGTGTGGGCCAGCGCGATCTCCCCCGACGGCCGCACCAGCGAACCGTTCTTCGGGCCGGTCGACGTGAACCTCCAACCCGGCGAGGTGCTCGAGGAGGCCGTCGCCTACACCGTCCCCGGGGACGCGGTGACCGGCACCCACTACGTCTACGCGTTCGCGGGCAGCTACCCCGACGAGACCGTCGAATTCGGCACCGTGCACGCCGTCAAGACGGGCGGCGAACCGAAGATCAGCCCGGTCCGCTCCGTCTCGCTGCACGTCGGGAGCATCGCGCGACGCTAGCGACCCGTCGGTACGGATCGACCGAAACAACCGATTCAGTTCCTCAGTGAACGATTGACAACGAAATCCGTGCAACTTTCTGCGATTCACTATTGAAATAGTGGCGTGCGCCCGTCAGGATAGGGAACCACGGTGACGTGCCTCACACGCCACCCTTTCGGTCAGCCCGCCAACAAAGGTGCCCCAGTGATACAGACAGTGTTCGAGCAGAATCCCCCGAACGCGAAGGTTGTCGACCATGCGCTCCGGCGCACCCGGTTCGCCCCGTTCTGGATCGAGGACGTCGCCGACACGCCCACCTACCCGTCCGCCACCGCCGACGCCGCCTACGACCTGGTGGTCGTCGGCGGCGGATACACCGGACTGTGGAGCGCCCTCCTCGCGAAACAGCGCCACCCCGACATGTCCGTCGCCCTCGCGGAAGGCGAGACCATCGGATGGGCGGCGTCCGGCCGCAACGGCGGGTTCGTCGAGGCCAGCCTGACGCACGGAAGCGAGAACGGTCGCAGCCGCTGGCCCGAGGAGTTCGACACCCTCGAAGCGCTCGGGCTCGAGAACCTCGACGCCATCGAGAAGACCGTCCACACCCTCGGCCTCGACTGCGACTTCGAACGCAACGGCGCGATCTCCGTCGCGATCGCCGACTACCAGGCCGACGACGTACTCGCCACCCCGTCCAGTGCCACGACCACGGTCCTGGACGGCCCCGCGATGCGCGGCCAGGTGAACTCCCCCACCTACCTCGCCGGCGTGTGGGACAAGGAGTCCACCGCGCTGGTGCATCCGGCCAAACTCGCCGCCGAACTCGCCCGCGCCTGCGCGGAGCACGGCGTCGACATCTTCGAGCACACGAAGGCGATCGGCCTCGACCGCTCCCGGTCGTCGGCCCGCGTCGGTGTGCGGACGGCGCGGGCGACACTGTCTGCCGGACGAGTCATCCTGGCAACCAACGCGTTTCCGTCGCTGCTGAAGCGCTACCGGCTGCACACGGTCCCGGTGTACGACTACGTGCTGATGACCGAACCGCTGTCCGACGCGCAACTCGCGGACGTGGGATGGTCTGCCCGACAGGGCGTCGCCGACATGTCGAACCAGTTCCACTACTACCGGCTCACCCGGGACAACAGAATTCTGTGGGGCGGATACGACGCGATCTACCACTTCGGGCGCGGCATGCGGCACGACCTCGAAGACCGTCCCGAATCCCACACCCGGCTCGCGAACCACTTCTTCACGACGTTCCCCCAACTCGAGGGACTCGAATTCACCCACCGGTGGGGCGGCGTCATCGACACGTCGACCCGCTTCTGTTCGTTCTTCGGTTCCGCCGCCAAGGGGCGCATCGCGTACGCCGCCGGCTTCACCGGTCTCGGTGTGGGCGCGTCCCGCTTCGCGGCCGACGTCATGCTCGACAAGGTGTCCGGCGAGACGACGGCGCTGACGGAACTGAAGATGGTGAAGGACATGCCCCTCCCCTTCCCGCCCGAGCCGCTGGCGGCGGCCGGGATCAACGCCACCCGCTGGTCGCTCGACCGCGCCGACCACACGCAGGGCCGCCGCAACGCCTTCCTCAAGGCGCTCGACGCCGTGGGATTGGGATTCGACTCGTGACGATCCTTCCCCCCGACGCGCACACCGCCGATCTCACGTACCAGCACCTTCCCGCCGAGCAGGTGGTCAGCGGACCGGCCCCGAGGGTCGGCGAACGACTGCTCGGCGACGTCGCGGGCGCCAGCGTCGGAATCTGGGAAATCGAGCCCAGCGTCACGTGCGACGTCGAGATCGACGAGGTGTTCGTGGTCCTCAGCGGCGACGCGACAGTCCAGTTCGAGGACGGCACCCCCGATCTCGAACTGCGCCCGGGAAGCCTCGTCCGCGTGCACACCGGCCAGAAGACCCGGTGGATCGTGCGCGACACCCTGCGGAAAGTGTTCGTCGCGGCAACCTAGCCCGAAAACCACTGCGCCCCTTACTCACACCTGCCGGGGCATTACGACCCACAGCCACACCTCGAGGGAGTATGAATGAGCATTGCCGAACCCCCACCCTTGAAGACCCCGCCCACGAAAACCCCGCTCACGAAAGCCCAGGAACCCGCCGCAAAGGGTCTGAACAGCGGCGCACTGGGACTGATCGGCAACACGGTGATCGGGCTGTCCTCGGTCGCGCCCGCCTACAGCCTCGCCGCCACCCTCGGCTACGTCGTTCTCGCGGTGGGCGACAAGGCGCCGTCGATGTTCCTCGTCGCCTTCGTCCCGATGTTGCTGACCGCGTTCGCCTACCGTGAACTCAACCGCGACACCCCGGACTGCGGCACGTCGTTCACGTGGGCCACCAAGGCCTTCGGCCCCTGGATCGGGTGGATGGCGGGATGGGGACTCGCGGTGTCCGCGATCATCGTCCTCGCCAACACCGCGGAGATCGCGGCGATCTACCTGTTCGAGGTTCTCGGGTGGCACGGTGCGGCCGAATCGCTCACCGCGAAAGTGCTGCTGGGATGCTTCTTCATCGCGGCCATGACGTACGTCAGCTTCCGGGGCATCCTCATCAGCGAGCGACTCCAGAACATCCTGATCGCGGTGCAGTTCGCCGTCCTCATCGGGGTCAGCGTCCTCGCGCTGACGAAGGTCTTCGGCGGCACGGCCGGACCGCAGGCGGTCACCCCGAAACTCGACTGGATCATCCCGACCGGCGTCTCGATGTCCGACGCCGCGCAGGCGATCATCCTCTGCATCTTCATCTACTGGGGGTGGGACGCCTGCCTGGCCGTGGGTGAGGAGACCAAGGACTCCGAGCGGACGCCGGGACGCGCGGCCGTCCTGACGACGGTCATTCTCGTGGCCACGTACGTGCTGGTCGGGTATGCCGTGCAGTCGTTCGCCGGGTTCGGCGACACCGGTATCGGACTGAACAATCCCGAGAACGTCGACGACGTGCTGACCACCCTCGGCGGTCCCGTCGCCGGGCCGTGGGCGGCCTCGTTGCTGCTGCTGACGGTGTCGATCTCCGCGCTGTCGTCGACGCAGACCACCATCCTGCCGACGGCCCGCGGAACGTTGTCGATGGCGGTGTACGAGGCGCTGCCGCGGCGGTTCGCGTCGGTGCACCCCCGGTACATGACGCCCGGCTTCGGAACGCTGGTGATGGGCGCGGCGGCACTCCTGTTCTACCTGGTGCTCTCGTTCCTCAGCGCCAACGCGCTGCAGGATTCGGTGGCCTCGCTCGGACTCGCCGTTGCCTTCTATTACGGCATCACGTCCTACGCCTGCGTCTGGTACTTCCGCCGGACCCTGTTCGCCTCGACACGAAACCTGTTCATGCGCGGCATCTTCCCGCTGCTGGGCGGGCTGTGCATGACGTGGGCGTTTCTCCAGAGCGCCGTCGACATGCTCAGTCCCGACTACGGATTCACCGCCTTCGGCCCGCTCGGGGGTGTGTTCGTCCTCGGTGTCGGCATGCTGGTGGTCGGAATCCCGCTGATGCTGTTGTGTTTCGCCACCGGCACCCGCAACTTTTTCCGCGGCCACACCCTCACCGCCGACACGGAAGTGAAGGTGCCCGAGCAATGAGCACTCACGTCACCGGGGAGAGGCGATAGCTTCCGAAATGTCCGAGCCGATTGTCTTCGATACGACGAGCAAGGGAAGATGCGACCATGTCTGAGCAGCCCGCGTCTCTCGATCCCGTGTCCAAGCAGATCATCGAGCAACTTCAGGAGGATGGGCGACGATCGTACGCGGCCATCGGCAAGGTCGTCGGATTGTCGGAAGCGGCTGTACGCCAACGCGTGCAGAAGCTGATCGACACCGGCGTCACGCAGATCGTCGCGGTGACGGACCCCGTGCAGGTGGGATTCGCGCGCCAGGCCATGGTCGGGATCCGCTGCTCGGGAGACGTCACCGAGATCGCCGCCCGGCTCGCCGACGTCGACGCCATCGACTACGTGGTGCTCACCGCCGGTGCCTACGACATCCTGGCCGAGATCGTGTGCGAGAACGACGACCACCTGTTGAACGTGCTCAACAAAGAAATTCGTACCCTTCCCGGTGTGCTCGGCACCGAGACGATGGTGTACCTGAAACTTGTCAAACAGCAATACGATTGGGGAACCCGATGACTACGGTTACCACCGCTTCGCCCACGACCACCCGCCTCGAGGAATCCGCCCGCCGCCACCTGTGGGGGCATTTCTCCCGGCACGGGGACACCATCACCCCGCCGATCATCACCCGCGGCGAGGGCGCCCGCATCTTCGACTCCACCGGTAAGAGTTACCTCGACGGACTGTCCGGGCTGTTCGTCGTCCAGGCCGGACACGGCCGCCGCGAACTCGCCGAGGCCGCCGCCACACAGGCCGAACAGCTCGCGTTCTTCCCGCTCTGGTCCTACGCCACCGAACCGGCGATCGAACTCGCCGAACGCCTCGCCGGCTACACCCCGGGCGACCTGAACCGGGTCTTCTTCACCACCGGCGGCGGCGAGGCCGTCGAAAGCGCCTGGAAACTGGCCAAACAGTACTTCAAGAAGGTCGGCAAACCCGGCAAACACAAGGTCATCTCCCGCTCCATCGCCTACCACGGCACCCCACAGGGCGCCCTGGCGATCACCGGCATCCCCGCCCTGAAGGCCCCGTTCGAACCGCTCACCCCCGGCGCGTTCCGGGTCCCCAACACCAACCTCTACCGCGCCCCCGCCCCGCTGGACACCGACCCGGAGGCGTTCGGGATCTGGGCCGCCGACCGGATCGCCGAGGCCATCGAATTCGAGGGCCCCGACACCGTCGCCGCCGTCTTCCTCGAACCGGTGCAGAACGCCGGCGGCTGTTTCCCACCGCCGCCCGGCTACTTCGCCCGGGTTCGGCAGATCTGCGACGAGTACGACGTGCTGCTCGTCTCCGACGAGGTGATCTGCGCGTTCGGCCGGATCGGGTCGATGTTCGCGTGCGACGACTTCGGGTACGTGCCCGACATCATCACCTGCGCCAAGGGGATGACGTCCGGGTACTCGCCGATCGGGGCGATGATCGCCTCCGACCGGCTGTTCGAACCGTTCGCCGACGGGACGTCGATGTTCGCCCACGGCTACACCTTCGGCGGGCACCCCGTCTCCGCGGCGGTGGCGCTGGCGAACCTGGACATCTTCGAACGCGAAGGCCTCAACCAACATGTGGCCGAGCAGGCGCCGGCGTTCCGGGCCACCCTCGACAAGCTCACCGACCTGCCGATGGTCGGCGACGTGCGCGGGGAGGGCTTCTTCTACGGCATCGAACTGGTCAAGGACAAGGCCACCAAGGAAACGTTCACCGACGCCGAGGCCGAACGGGTGCTGCACGGGTTCCTCTCCACCGCCCTGTTCGACGCCGGCCTGTACTGCCGCGCCGACGACCGCGGCGACCCGGTCATCCAACTCGCCCCACCGCTGATCTGCGGGCAACCCGAATTCGACGAGATCGAAACCATCCTGCGCAGCGTCCTCACCGAAGCCTGGACTCTGCTGTGAACCACCAGGATCTGCCCGGAATGTACGTCGGCGGCCGCTACCGGGACGGCCGAGCAGCCGAGCACTACGAGGTGCTCGATCCCGCGACGGGCGAGGTGGTGTCGTCGCGCCCCGACGCGTCCGCCGAGGATGTCGACGACGCCGTCGCCACCGCGAAGGCCGCGTACGCGCAGTGGTCGACGACGAGTCCGGGCGAGCGCTCTGCCGTCCTGACCCGGTGGGCCGACGAGTTGACGGCGATGTCCGGCGATCTCGCGTCCACCGAGACCCGGCAGGCGGGCAAGCCGATCAAGCTGTCGACCGAGTTCGACGTGCCCGGGTCGATCGACAACGTGTCGTTCTTCGCCGGCGCGGCCCGCAACCTGGAGGGCAAGGCGTCCGGTGAGTATTCGCCCGACCACACGTCCACCATCCGCCGTGAGCCGGTCGGGGTGATCGGGTCGATCGCGCCGTGGAACTACCCGCTGCAGATGGCGGCGTGGAAGATCCTGCCCGCGGTCGCCGCCGGCAACACCATCGTGCTCAAGCCCGCGGAGATCACGCCCCTCACCTCGCTGCTGTTCGCCGAGGCCGCGACGCGCGCCGGAATGCCGGACGGCGTCGTCAACGTGGTGACCGGCCACGGTGCCACCACCGGTTCGGCGCTGGTGTCGCACCGGGATGTCGGCATGGTCAGTTTCACCGGATCGACTCCCGTCGGACGGCAGATCGCCGCTGCCGCCGCGGGTAAGCGACTTCATCTGGAACTGGGCGGAAAGGCACCGTTCGTGGTGTTCGACGACGCCGACCTCGAGGCCGCGATCAACGGGGCCGTCGCCGGTGCCCTCATCAACGGCGGTCAGGACTGCACCGCGGCCACCCGTGCGTACGTCCAGCGTCCGCTGTACGACGACTTCGTCGCCGGGGTGGCGGCACTGATGGACACCGTCCGGCTCGGCGACCCGTCCGATCCCGGCACCGACATGGGACCGCTGGTGTCGCGGCGACAGCAGCAGCACGTCGCCGGATTCGTCGACCGCGCCCGCGACACCGGAGCCAAGATCGTCCGCGGCGGTGCCGTTCCCGGCGGCGACCTCGCGGGCGGCTTCTACTACGAGCCGACCCTCGTTGTCGGCGCCGACCAGTCCAGCGAGATCGTGCAACGGGAGATCTTCGGCCCGGTTCTGGTGGTCCTGCCGTTCGACGACGACCGGGACGGAATCGCACTGGCCAACGACACCGACTTCGGGCTGGCGGCGTCGGCGTGGACCCGTGACCTGTACCGCGCGCAGACCGCGTCCCGGGACATCGCCGCGGGCTGCGTGTGGATCAACGACCACATCCCGATCATCAGCGAGATGCCCCACGGCGGCTACAAGGCGTCCGGTTACGGCAAGGACATGTCGACGTACTCGCTCGACGAGTACACCAACGTCAAACACGTGATGTCCGACATCACCGGGACCGCCCGGAAGGACTGGCACCGGACCGTGTTCGGCGACCGGAACTAGCGTCCGCCGCGCCGGGACGGCAGCCCGTCTGCGGTCCCGGCGCCCGCGGCAGTTCTGCCATCGACCGAAGCCGTGCCGTGCGGCGGTCTACGCTGACCAACAAGCGCGTTCGCTTCGGCTGGAAGGCAGAGACGATGCACGTAACTCCCCTGGCGTGGGCACTGACGATCGTGGTGATCATCGCGCTGCTCGCGTTCGACTACTTCTTCCACGTCCGCCACGCGCACATCCCGACGCTGAAGGAATCGGCCATCTGGTCGTCGATCTACGTCGGCCTCGCACTGCTCTTCGGTGTCGCGGTGCTGCTCTTCGGTGGCGTCGACATGGGCTCGGAGTACTTCGCGGGCTACGTGACGGAGAAGGCGCTGTCCGTCGACAACCTGTTCGTCTTCCTCATCATCATGTCCAGCTTCCGCGTCCCGCGCGAAGACCAGCAGAAGGTGCTGCTGTTCGGCATCGTGTTCTCGATCTTCGCGCGGACCGCGTTCATCTTTCTCGGCGCCGCGCTGATCAACTCGTTCGCGTGGGTGTTCTACTTCTTCGGGCTCATCCTGCTGATCACCGCCGGCAACATGCTGCGGCCCGAAACCGAGGATTCGCACTCGGCCGACAACTTCATCATCCGCATCGCGAAGAAGTTCATGCACACCACCGAGCACTACGACGGCGACAAACTCTTCACCGTCGAGAACGGCAAGCGCGCCATGACGCCGATGCTGCTGGTGATGGTCGCGATCGGTGGCACCGACCTCCTGTTCGCGCTCGACTCCATCCCCGCGATCTTCGGGCTCACCCAGAACGTCTTCGTCGTCTTCACAGCCACCGTGTTCTCGCTGATGGGACTGCGTCAGCTGTACTTCCTTCTCGACGGTCTCCTCGATCGCCTGGTCTACCTGTCGTACGGACTGTCCGCGATCCTCGCGTTCATCGGCGTCAAGCTGATCCTGCATGCACTGCACGAGAACAACCTGCCGTTCGTCAACGACGGCGAACCCGTGAACGTCATCGAGGTGAGCACGTACGTGTCGCTGGGCGTCATCATCGGCATCCTCGTGATCACCGTCATCGCATCGCTCACCAGCAAGCGGGGCCGCGCCCAGTCCGCGGTCGGCGGCGCCCGGCGGCACGCGATCAACTACCTCGACCTCGACTACACCGCAGACCTGGCCGAGCGCGAACGGATGTACGACAAATTGCTGGGCGAGGAAGCACAACTCAAGAAACTCGACCCGAAGTTCAAGAAGATCATCCGCGAGGAAACCACCCTCATGGACCTCATCCGACGCGCCCACGAAGAGCACGACGCGTTCCTCAAACAGCGTTAGCCGAACACGACGAAGCGCCCACCGAATCGGCGGGCGCTTCTCTGCTCGTGCCCCATCCCCATGCAGGCACGTGCCGTCCTTACCTTCTCCTCATCCTCATTCCGCCGTCCGCCATTCCCATGGCCGTGAGACCGAGACCCAACAGGCACACGATGATGCCGCAGACCACGTTCGACCAGATCATTCCCGCAGTGGTGGTAACTCCGACGACCAGCCACGGACTGACGATCATCCACAGACCCAGCAACGGCGCGACGAACGCCATGCCATGGGTGCGGGAGTAAGCCGACGTGAAACCGACCGCAAGCAAGGCCACCGCGAGACCTGACAACAGATTGCACACCGCCAGGCCCGACTGGCTGGCGAACCCGACCACCCACGGCGACGCCGCCATGTAGAGGCCCGCCATGAACATCAGGCCCTCTGTGACCTGCGTCATCGGCTGTTCCGAGACTCGGTCGTAGCGAGCCCGCAACTCGGCGATATCAGGGTGTCTCTCGATCGACATACCTGGTGTCGTCATCACCCACCTCCTTGAAAGTGAACACATCCCTACGGAGGGAATGCCCCGAACTGGGTGCGGCAAACCAGCGATGACCAGGTAATTTTTCCGAATTTCCGCTACCGACCGGTACCCATGGACCATAATGCGCCCCGGTTGGCGCGGAACGCGGACTGCAGCAGGGCCTTGGGCCCTGCTGCAGGGGACAGGCATACTCGATGTGTGTGGTGGATCGTCGGGGTCGTGCTCGCGTGGATAGCGCTGTCGATACCGCTCGCCATCCTCATCGGGAAGGCGATTCGGCAGAAAGACCTCCGCGAGCGGCCCGCCCCCTACGACGCGACACGAAACGACCCTCCCGACCGCACGGTGGCCTGACCGCGCCATGCGCATTCGCGGCCCGGCTTGGCAGAATGGCCTGATGGCGGCGCCCTTCTATCCCCTCGTGTTCATGAACCTGTTGTTCGCGACGACCACACTGTGCCTCGCGCGACCCTCCCGTATCTCCGCGGGCGCCACCGTCGCCGCCGCCGTGCTGTGGCTGTTCGGCAACGGCCCGCTCGAGGGCCAGGTCCTGTGGGAGTTCGACGCCACGCACGGTCTCACGGTGTCCGACCTTCTGTCCGTCGCCGCGATCGCGATCGCCGTCTGGACATTCGCGACCACCCGCGACCGGCCGTGGGCGCGGCGGCGCAGGAAACTACTCCGTAGTCGGTACTGAGCCGAGGCGGTCTCGAGCTAGCTTCGCTGTCAGTGGGTCCTCGCTGACATACGACGGTCCCGCCGACAAACCCCCCGCCCGTAAACCCCTCGCCCGCACCCACATCTACAACTGACTCGCCGCCGACGGCCCCACACCCTGCGCCTGATGCCCGCGACGGCACGGGGATCCATGGGCCACTTCGTCGTCTAGCTGATGAAGGTATTCAGGATGAGCACGCAGGTCAGGCCCGTGAGCCCGACGAGGGTCTTCATGACGGTCCAGGATTTGAGGGTGTCGGGCACGGACATCCCGAAGTAGCGGTTTGCCATCCAGAACCCGGAATCGTTGACGTGGGAGAACGCGGCTCCGCCGCAGGCGATGGCGATGGAGGTGAGCGCCACGGTGGGGGCGCCGGCTCCGAGTTCTGTGGCGATCGGTGCGGTGAAGGTGGCGCCGGTGATCATGGCGATCATGCCCGATCCCTGGCAGATCCGGGTGACCGCGGAGGTGACGAAACCGAACAGGACCAGTGGAATGCCCACCGATTCCATGGCACTGGCCAAGACCTTGCCGAGACCGGACTCGACCAGGACACCGCCGAAGACTGCGCCGGCGCCGGTGATCAAGATGATCACCCCGGCCGGTGCCAGGGCGTCCGAGGCCATCTTTTGCAGCTCTTCTCCGGTAGCCCCGCGGCGAATGCCGAAGAACCACATCGTGTACAGACACGTCGCGAGGAGTGCGATCACCGGATGGCCGATGAAGACCAGCACCGTGCGGGCGACAGAGTCTTCGGGGAGGACGTTCTTGGCGAGAGTACCGAGAACGATCAGGACCAGGGGAAACAGCAGTCCGCCGATCACGGACAGGAAGCTCGGCAGTGGGACCGGCTCGTCGGCCGGATCGACGGAACCGTTGTCCGATGCCCCGCCGCCACCACCACCGGAGGGGCCGGTCGGGGTCCGGTGCTTGGTCTTCACGGCGGTATGGGCGTAGAGCTCGGCGGGTACGGGCACGAAGATCCGTTTGGCGATGAAGCGGCCGAACAGTGGCCCACCGACGATCACCGCGGGGATCCCGCAGATGGCCCCGAACAGGATCACCAAGCCGAGATCGGCGTTCATGATCCCCGCCGCTGCCAGCGGGCCGGGCGCCGGGGGCATGAAGGTGTAGGCGACGGACAAGCCGGCACACAGCGGGATTCCGTAGTAGAGAAGGGATTTCCCGGTCCGTTCGGCGATTCCGTAGAGCATCGGAACCAGGATGACGATGGCGACGTCGATGTAGACGGAGATCGAGACCAGGAACCCGGCCGCTCCCAGTCCCCAGGCCACACTTTTGTCCGAGAACCGGCCTACCAACGTCGTGGCGATACGTTCAGCCGCACCTGATCGTTGCAATATCGTCCCGAAGACGGCGCCGAGACCGATCACCAGGGCAAGTTGCCCGAGTGCGCCGCCCATCTTCTCGACCACCAGCGCCACGAGGTCGGACGGGTTCATCCCGATCGCGAGCCCGAACGCGATACTGGTGATCAGCAGCGCGAGGAATTCCTGCACTTTGAACTTGATCACCAGCAACAACAGTGTGGCGACGGCCAACCCTGCCGCGACCACGATCCACGTTGTGTTTCCCATTGCCATCTCCAGTGATGTGTAGTGGTGCGCGAATTACACGGTTCGCGGGACCGTGCCGAGGGATGTTTCGGCCTGCAGGAAGCGGAAGTCGCAGCCTTCCTCGGCTTGGGTCACCTGATCGATGTAGAGCTTGCGGTAGCCACGTGCAGGTGCGGGGTCCGTTCCGATCGGGGTCAGTTCGGCCCGCTCGGCGAGCTCGGCGTCGGACACTTCGAGTTCGAGTGCCCCGTCGCGAACACTCAACCGGATCATGTCGCCGTTGTGCACGTACTTCAGTGGGCCACCGATCGCCGCCTCGGGGGAGACATGCAGCACGATGGTGCCTGCCGCGGTACCCGACATCCGGCCGTCGGATATCCGGACCATGTCCTTCACGCCCTGCCGGGCGACCTTCTTCGGGATCGGGATGTAGCCGGCCTCCGGCATGCCGGGTGCGCCGATTGGTCCGATGTTCTTGAGTACCAGGATGTCGTCGGCCGTGACGTCGAGACTCTCGTCGTCGATGCGCTTGCTCAGGTCGGCCATGTTCTCGAACACCACCGCTCGGCCGCGGTGTTCGAGTAGGTCCGGTGCGGCCGCGGCCTGTTTGATGATGGCGCCGTTGGGGGCCAAATTGCCTCGGAGCACAGCGATTCCGCCGGCCGGGTAGACGGGTTCGCTGCGCGGCCGGATCACATCCTGAGGGAACGGGGCCGGGGCTTCGTCCAGTTCCTCACCCAGGGTGCGGCCGGTGACCGTCAGCGCGTCGAGGTTGAGCATCTCGCGCAGCTCCTGCAGCAGGCGCGGGACTCCACCGGCCCGGTGCAGGTCCTCCATGTAGTGGCTTCCGGCCGGTTTCAGGTTCACCAGGACCGGCGTCTCCTTGCTCATCCGGTCGAAGAGATCGAGGTCCAGCGAGTAGCCGAGGCGCCCGGCGATCGCAGCGAGGTGCACCAGGGCGTTCGTCGACCCACCGACCGCCAGCAACACCCGCAGGGCGTTCTCGAAAGCTTCCGGGGTGAGGATCCGGTCGACGGTGAGGCCGTCCTCGACCATCTCGACAGCCCGGCGGCCGGTGAGTTCGGCGACGCGCATCCGGTCCGCGGTCACCGCAGGCGGTGTCGCGGAGCCGGGCAGTGCGATGCCGAGAGCTTCGGCGACGCACGCCATGGTGCTCGCCGTTCCGGCCACCGAGCAGGTGCCGACGCTGCCGACCAGCCGCCCGTTGACCTCAGTGATCTCCGCGTCGTCGATTTCCTGGGCTCGGTACTGTCCCCAGAACGCCCGGCAGTCGGTGCAGGCGCCGACCCGGCGTCCTCGGTGCGATCCGGTGAGCATCGAGCCGGTCACCAATTGGATCGCCGGTTTGTTCGCGGACGCCGCCCCCATCAACTGGGCGGGCACCGTCTTGTCACAGCCACCGATGAGCACGACAGCGTCCACCGGCAGCGCGCGGATCATCTCCTCGGTGTCCATCGACATGAGATTTCGCAGCAACATGCTGGTCGGATGCGAGAAGCTCTCGTGAATCGAGATCGTCGGGAAGGTGATCGGCAGACCACCGGCGAGCATGACACCACGTTTGACCGCCTCGATCAGCTGCGGCATGTTGCCGTGGCAGGGATTGAACCCGCTCTCGGTGTCGACGATGCCGATCACCATCCGGTCGAGCACGTCCTCGGTGTAGCCGGCGCCCTTGATGAAGGCCTTGCGTAAGAACAGGGCGAACTCCGGGTCTCCGTAGTTGACCAGGTTGCTTCTCATCCCCGTTGCGGGCGTGCCCTCGCCGGTCGTGGTCATTGTGTGCTCCATTCCATCCCAGTGTCATCGACAATATTATTAATAATCGGTGTGACGCTGACCATAACACCACGGCGGAGCGAGGAAGGGCAACCCCCGTGCGAGACTGGAACAGTTCAGTAGCGCAGAAAACCGCAGCGCAGGAGGCTCGAGTCCGTGACGCACACGCCCCACACCGTGGATCGATCGACCGCTCAGGGAGACGTCGTCGATCTCCTGGAGGAGGAGATCGTTCTCGGTTTGCGCTTCCCGCGCGAGCGACTGGTCGAGGACGACCTCATGGACCGGTTCGGCGCAAAACGACACATCGTGCGTCGCGCCCTCCAGGAACTGGAAAACCGGGGCCTGGTCGAGCGAACACCGAACATCGGTGCGTTCGTCAAGGTTTATACCGCGAAGGATGTTCGGGACATCTACGCGGTAAGGGAACTACTCGAAGGCCACTGCGCGCAGATTATTCAGCTACCGGTCGAGCAGGACCGCCTCGACGAACTGATCTCCATCCAGCGCCGGCACGACGCCGCAGTCGCCGCAGGCGACCTCCGCGGAATCGTGCACTCGAACACCACGTTTCACCACACACTGTTCGCGCTGTCCGACAACAACGCACTCGTCGAGGCGATCCGTCGCCACGCTCAGATGACAACGGCCATGCGATCGGTCACCGTCACCTCGCCCGAGTTACTGCACCGCGCCCAACAGGAGCACTGGCAGATGATCCGCGCGCTCGAAGAGCAGAACACCGAGCTCCTCGCCGACACCGCCCGGGCCCACCTGCTGCCCTCCCGCGACGCCTACCTCCAGCGAATCGCCGCAGCCTCACCACGATGAAGGCTTGTCGCCCCTCAGTGCCGATCCGACCACCCTCGTGACCTCGGGCGACGTCATGTGCCAGTGCGCGCTGTCGACGGTGAGGTTTCGGACGGCGCCCGCCACATAGGGCTGCCACGTCGCTGCGGCCGCCGATCCCGTCGGATCGTCGCGGCCCGCGGTGAAGAAGGCGACGTCGCCGTGAAACACACCCGGGCGGTGATGATCCAGCAGCGCGCAGTTGTGCGCTGCGCTCGCGATCAGCCGGTGGAGTTGCTCACGGGTGAACACGGCCATGGGCCCGCCGGTGCCGGTCAGCAGATCCACCGCCGATTCGGGAGTCATGTCCGCGACGGCCGCGGGCACGTCCCCCTCGACACCGATTCCCGCCAGCAGATCGCCCACACTCACCGGAAGGTGCGCCTGCGGCGTCTGCGGTTGGTGGGCGTAGCTGTCGAGCATCACGAGGGTCGCCACCTCCTCGCCCACCTCCTGGAGTTGCACCGCGACGGCATGGGCGAGAACACCGCCGAGCGACCATCCCAGAAGGTCGTACGGGCCGTGCGCCTGGATGCGGCGGATCTCCGCCACGTACCGCGCCGCCAGGTCGTCGATCGAGGCGTGCTGCGCGCCGTCCTCGGCGATCGCCGGGGACTGGAGTCCGTAGATCGGCCGATCGGGATCCACCCGGGGAGCCAGACCGGTGTAGCACCAGGCCAGACCGACCACCGGGTGGATGCAGAACAGTGGACGCCCCTCCCCCGCCGTCCGGATGGGGAAGACCACCCCGAGCGCCGCGTCACCGCCGCGATCGGACGAATTCATCCGGGCCGCTATCGAACTCGGCGTCGGATCCGTCATCACCGTCTGCAGCGGGACCGCGGCGCCGGTGGACGCCGCGAGCGCGCTCACGAGTCGCACCGCCAGGAGGGAATTGCCGCCCAATTCGAAGAAGTTGTCGTCCGCGCCCACCTCCCCGACGCCCAGTAACTCTTCGAACGCGGTGGCCACCGCGATCTCGGTGTCGGTCGCCGGGGCGCGGAATGCCCGCGGTTCGAACCGCGGCCGCGGGAGCGCGCGTCGATCGAGCTTGCCGGCCGACCCCGACGGCAGCTCGCTCAGGACCATGATCTGCGACGGCACCATGTACGAGGGAAGCCGGTGCCGCACCGACGCCGTCAACGCGGAAGTGTCGATCTGCCTGCCCGGTTCGGCCACGACGTAACCGACGAGACGGTCACCTCCGCCGTCGTCCGAGACGAGCGCCGCGGCGGCCTGCGACACCCCGTCCGCCGCCTCCAGCGCCGATTCGACCTCTCGCAGTTCGATTCGCAGCCCGCGCATCTTGACCTGGAGATCCGTCCGCCCGAGATACACCAGCTGCCCGGCGGGGGTCCACTTCGCGCGGTCCCCCGTGCGGTAGAGCCGGTCACCGCGCGGGCCGAAGGGGTCGGCCACGAACCGTTCCGCGGTGAGCTCGCTCCGCCCCACGTACCCGCGCGCCAGCTGGGTACCGCCGAGATACAGTTCGCCGACGACACCCACGGGGACCGGTCGAAGCCGCGCGTCCAGCGCGTACGCCCGGATGTTCCACACCGGCGCGCCGATCGGCACGCGTGCGCCGGCGGACGCGCCCAGCGTGAATGCGGTGGTCGTGATCGCCGCCTCGGTAGGACCATACGTATTGTGGAACGCGCCCGGCCGGAGTACGAGGGCGTCCTCCACCAGTTCGGACGACACTTCCTCGCCGCCCACATACAGATGTCGCAGCGACGACAGCGCCGCACCCTCGCCTGCCGCGAGGAACGCGGCCAGCACCGACGGCACCAGATGCATCATCGTGATCCGATGCTCCCGGATCACGTCCGCCAGATAGTCGAGTTCGGCGTGCCCCCCGGGCCGGGCCACGACCACCCGCGCGCCCACGGTCAGGGGCAGGAAGACTTCCC
The DNA here is from genome assembly GCF_042674125.1 of Rhodococcus sp. NPDC056960. Lineage (NCBI taxonomy): Bacteria > Bacillati > Actinomycetota > Actinomycetes > Mycobacteriales > Nocardiaceae > Rhodococcus > Rhodococcus sp. NPDC056960. The sequence continues at coordinate 249,932 of NZ_JBHURF010000012.1, forward strand.
ACACCGACACGTCGAACGTGTACGGGGCCTTGAGCATTCCGCGGTCGTCCGCGGTGACGTCGTATTCGTCGGCAAGCCACCGCAGCTGATTCACGATCGCGGTGTGGCTGACGACGACGCCCTTGGGCCGACCCGTCGATCCCGACGTGAAGAGGACGTAGGCCGTGTTCTGTGGCCGCAGCGGCCGCATCCGGTCGGTGTCGCGGACCGGGCCCGGATCGAACCCGGCCAGATCGACCGTGTCGACGTCGATGCGTGGCGTGCCCGCCGGCAACGGCGCCCGGGTGCACGAGGTGGTGAGCACGAGATCCGCTGCCGAGGAGTGCAGCACGTTCTCGATCCGCTCTGCCGGGTGGTCGGGGTCGAGCGGCACGTAGCCGCCGCCCGCGCGGAGCACCGCGCACATTCCGGCGACCATGTCCGGCGACCGCTCGAAGGCCAGCGCGACAAGCGAATCCGGGCCGATGCCGCGATCGACGAGCAGCCGTGACAGCCGGTTGACTCGCGCGTCGAGTTCGCCGTACGTCCACGAACCGCCGTCGAAGACGACCGCGACCGCACCGGGAGTGCGGGCCACCTGCGCATCGAGGAGATCCACCAGTGTCTCGTCGCACAGCGCGACGTCCGTCGCATTCCAGGTGTCGCGCATCTGGACCGTCTCGTCGGCAGTCAGAAGCGACACGTCGCAAACTCGGTTTTGCGAGTGCGCCGCGAACGCTTCGACGACGCGCAGCAGACCCCGCACGAACCGCTGCGCCGTCGCGGCGTCGAACAGGTCGGTGGCGTACGTCAGAATTCCGGAGATGCCGGCCGGGTCACCATTCTCGCCGTAGCTGTCCGACAGCGAGAAGTCGAGGTCGAACTTGGTGACCTGAGCGTCGATCGCCAGTGGCGCGATGGTCAGTCCCGGCAGTTCCAGCGACGCCGCCTTCTGGTTCTGGAACGCGAGCATTACCTGGAACAGCGACGAATGAGATTGCGAACGAGACGGATTCAGAATCTCGACCAGCCGCTCGAACGGCGCCTCCGCGTGAGCCATGGCATCGAGATCGGTCTGCCGCACCCGCTCCAGCACGTCGGCGAGCGACGCGTCGGGATCGACCTCGGTCCGCAACACCAGCGTGTTGACGAACATCCCGACCACATCGTCGAGCACCCGCTCACCGCGGCCGGCCACCGGCGTGCCGATCACGATGTCCGACGTCGCCGTCACCCGCGAGAGCAGCACCGCGAGAGCGGCGTGCACCACCATGAACAGCGTCGTGTTGTGCTGTTGCGCCACGGTGCCGAGTCGGCGATGTGTTGCCGCATCGATCGTCACGGGCACCGCGGCACCCCGGTTGGTGCGCACCGCGGGTCGCGGGCGATCCGTCGGTAGCTCGAGGAAGTCGGGGATACCCGCGAGTGTCCGTGTCCAGTACTCGAACTGGGTCGCCGCAGGCGACGCCGGGTCGTCCTCGTCGCCCAGCACCTCGCGCTGCCACAGCGTGAAATCGGCGTACTGCACCGGAAGCGGGGCCCACCCCGGACTCTCGCCTCGCGCCCGCGCGACGTACGCGGTGGCCACGTCCCGGGCGAGCGGCGCCATGGAGAAGCCGTCCGCACTGATGTGGTGAACCACCACGACCAGTACCAGTTCGTTCTCGCTCACGCGCAGAAGCCGCCCCCGGATGGGGACCGAGGCCGAGACGTCGAATCCGCCCGCGACGACCGCGAGTACGTGCGCGTCGACGGCATCCGCAGGCACGGGTGTCGGCGACAAGTCCAGTTCCACTCGCTCTGCGGGCACCACCGACTGCACCGGTTCGCCATCGTGTTCCGGGAACACCGTCCGGAGCGACTCGTGCCGTCCCAGCACGTCACGCACCGCCTGCTGCAACGCGGGAACGTCGAGCACGCCGGTCAGTCGAACGGCCAGCGGCATGTTGTAGGCCGGCGATGCCGGGTCGAAGCGGCTGAGGAACCACATGCGCCTCTGCGCGGGCGACAGGGGAATTCGATCCGGCCGGGGACGCGGCGCGAGGACGGGACGGGTGCCCGTTCCGGGCAGCGAGGACACCTGCTCGGCCAGGGCTTCCACCGTCGTCGCCTCGAAGATCATCCGCACCGGGACGTGTCCGTCCACCGCCTCGCTCAACCGGGCGGCCGCCTGTGTGGCGATCAGGGAATTTCCGCCCAGCGCGAAGAACTCGTCGTCGAGTCCGACCTGCTCCACCGCGAGCACGTCGGTGAAGACGGCGACGACGGCCTGCTGCACCGCGGATTCGGGTGCCCGGAAGGCACGCGACTCGAGCGCAGGCGCCGGCAACGCCTTCACGTCGATCTTGCCCGACGGAGTGAGGGGGAACGCCTCGAGCACCACGACCGCGGCGGGCACCAGGTACGACGGCAGAACGTCCTCGAGTCTCTTGCGCAGCAACTCCACATCGAGGCTGCCGCGGGGCACCACGTACGAGACCAGCGCATCGGCGCCCGCCGTGTGGGGGCGGGCCACCGTGATCGCACCGTCGACGTCGGCGACCCGGGTGATCACCGCATCGACCTCCCCCGGTTCGATGCGGACACCACGAATCTTCACCTGCCGATCCACGCGGGCGATGAACTGCAGATTGCCGTCGGCGCGGCGATGGACCAGGTCGCCGGTCCGGTACAACCGGGAACCACCCGGGCCCGCGACGAACCGCACCGCGGTCCGTGCCGGATCCCCGACATAACCGCGGGCGAGACCGGCACCGGACAGATAGAGTTCGCCGACCGCACCGATGGGCACCCGGCGCAACCGGTCGTCGAGCACCAGGCCGGTGGTGCCGCGGATCGGACCTCCGATGGTCACGTGACCGTCGACGGAGGCAAGGGTCGCGACGACGGTCGACTCCGTCGGGCCGTAGGCGTTGAGCATCCGCCTGCCGTCGCTCCACACCGCGGCGAGGTCGGGGTGCAGAGCCTCGCCGCCCACCGCCACGACCTCGATGTGTTCGAGGCCGTCGGTACTCAACGTGGTCAGGACCGCCGGCGTCGACAGGTAGTGACTCACCCGGTGTTCCACCAGCACTCGGTGCAGGTCCGGTCCGGCATAGACCTCGGCGGGAGCAACGACCAGGCACGCACCCGAACCGAACGCGAGGAGCACCTCGAGAAGCGCGGCGTCGAACGTGGGGTTGTAGGCGTGGAGCACCCGCGACTGCGACGTGACCCGGTAGCGTCGGACCGCCTCCTCGGTCAGGGAGGACACCCCTCGGTGCGGCACCATCACACCCTTGGGCGTGCCGGTGGAACCCGACGTGTAGATGACGTACGCAACCTCGTCCGGGTGCACCGGAACACGCACCGGGACAACCTCGTCCGAATTGTCGCCGGCCGTCGCCGGCAACCACTCGATCCGGTCTCCACCCACCGACATCGCGCCCACCCCGATACGCACGTCGGCCTCGGTGAGCACCCTTTCCAGGCGCTCCGCCGGATGCGTCGGATCGACCGGAACGAAGGCCGCACCGGTCTTGGTGATGGCCCACAGCGCAACCATGAATTCGACCGACCGCGGCAGGGCGAGCGCGATCACCCCACCCGGCCGTGCGCCGGCGCCGATCAGGGCGCGCGCCAGCGCGTCGGACCGCGCATCGAGGTCGCGATACGTCAGGGTCACCTCGCCGTCGGTGAGCGCCGGTGCGTCAGGGAACGCGCGGGCGGTGGCGGTCAGGATCTCCGACAGCGTTCTCGGCTTCGTCGGCTCGCCGCCGTCGAGGGCCGGACCGGCCGCGAGACCGATGCTGCCGACGTCGATCTCGGGGCGGTCGGTGACGACGGCCAGTACATCCACGAACAACTCGGCAAGCGAACGCACCGTCGCGGCGTCGAACAGCGACGGCGTGTAGGTGACCACACCGTCCACACCCGCCGGTTCGTGATCCACCCAGCGCTCGGAATAGGTGAATGCCAGATCGAACGGCGTCCGCGCCGGGTCCTCGTCCGAGGTGGGCGCGAGAGCGAGCGACACCTGCGGACGCTCTCCTCCGAGGAGGTCGGCGAGAGCCTCGAACGGCACATCCGCGTGCTGGAACGCCGCGACGTCGAAGCGGCGCACCTGCTCGAGAACCTCGAGGCATGACATCGCAGGCGTGATCCGCGCGCGTAATGCCACCGTGTTCGCCCGATCCCCCGCCAACCCCGCCTCGCCGCCGACGACGATGTCGCGGTGAACACCGATGCGGGCGAGCAGGATTGCGAGAGTCGCCCGCAGCACGGTGAACAGTGTCCCGCCCTGTTCCCGCGCCAGCCGTACCGCGGCGTCGTGGCGATCGGCGCCGATCGTGAACTCGTGCACGCGGTCCGACGGGGACGCCATCGCCCCGGCCACCCGGTCGGTGGGCACCGGCGACGACGAACCGACGCCCCGCAGCGCCCGCTGCCACCGTGCGAGGCCGCTGTCGTCGGGGGCTCCCGGAATCCGCTCGAGCCTCCCGTCGACATACCGCCCTCGGTCGCCGGTTCGGTACATCCGCAGTCCGCCGGCGCCTTCCGTCCCCTCCGAGACGAACGGGTCGGCGACGAATCGTTCGGCCGTCGCCGCGGGCCGACGCTGAAACCCACGGGCGACCTGCCCGCCCACATAGAGTTCTCCCACCGTGCCGGGCGGGACCGGCCGCAACGCGCGGTCCAGCACGTAGAGGTGGGACGCGGCATCCGGGTCCGCCGGGTGCGCGGGTTCGCACGCGACCGTCGTGCCCACGGCGAGAGGTTCCCAGATGTCTCGCACCATGCGATCACCGTCGTCCCCCGATCGCGGGCCGGCCAGCACAGTCGCGTGGGTCAGCGCGACCGGCGCGGAGCCGACGGGGCACAGCACGTAGGCGGTCCGAGCCGGGTGAATCCACTCCGGCAGCGTCACCCCGTCGTCGCAGTCCCCGGCCTCCTCGCGGTCGTCCAGAACGAGGGTCGGGTGTCCGCCGTGCGGGATGTCCCCGGCATCGATGCGACTGGTGACCAGCAGCGTCGGCACCACGTCGGCCAACAGATACCGCAGGCGTTCGGTGGGATGGTCGAGGTCCAGCGGCAGACAGGTTGCCCCTGACCGCAGCACGGCGACGTGCGCAACGACTCGGTCGATCGGATTCGACAGCCCGACGGCGACGACGGCCTCGTCCTCCACTCCCGAGGATCGCAGGGTCCGCGCCAGACCGGCGGAACGACGGTCGACGTCCGCGTAGGAGACCGTCTCCGTGCCGTAGCGGACGGCGACGGCGTCGGGACCTTCGGCGACCCGGAGCCGGAAGACCGCGGGCAACGACTTGGTGTGGTGCTCCGACTCTTTGGGCACGGCAACGACTGCGGCGCGCTCTTCCCGCGTCAGCAGGTCGATCGAACTCAGCGCGACACGCGGGTTGTCGGCGATCATCGCGAACAGTCGGTGCAATCGCCGCCTCCACCGCTCCACGGTCGATCGGTCGAAACGAGTTGCTGCGTAGCGAAACTGCACCTCGGGGTGGCGACCGTCACCGTTCAGCGACACGACCAGGTCCAGGCCGCCGAGGCACTCCCCCTCCTCGGCGAGCGCGACCTGGAACAGCGGGTGCCGAGACACCGAAAGCTGCTGCCCCACAGCGTCGACCACCCGCGCGAACGGAACGGTCCCGTGCGCTCGCGCAGCCCGCTCGGTCCGGTGGGTGATCATCACGAATTCGTCGAACGTGAGACGTGGATCGAGTCTGCTGCGCAGCACCAGCGGCTCCGAGACCGGGGCGACCACCGCGTCGGGACGGTCGGGCAGCACCGCTCCGATGGCGAGATCGTCCTCGCCGCTCACGACGGACAGCCACACCGCGGCGGCCGCGTGGACGACCGTGAACAGCGGAACCCCGCGGTCGGACGCCAGAGCGCACAGGTTCCGGTACAGGTGGCGTTCCAGCGCGAGCGGAACCACATCGGTGAGCGCCCCCGAGGTCACCGCCCCGTCGCGGTCGGGAAGCAACCCTCCGCCGACCGGGAGTCCATCGAGTTCTCGTGCCCAATAACGCAACTCGCGTTCGTACGGTGCCGGAATCGGCAGCGCGGAGCGATCCACCTTTCCGCTCGGGGTGAGCGGGACCGCATCGAGGACGGTGACCGTCGAGGGAACCATGTACCCGGGCAGTCGCTCGGCCACCCCCGCGAGAATCTCCTCGGGGTCCAGCCCGGCGCCGTGCACGTAGCCGTCCACCGTCAACTCGCCGTTCCGGTCGTGTGCCACCGCGATCGCCGTGTCGACACCCGGATGTCGGCCGAGGACCGCCGTGACCTCGCCCAGTTCGACCCGGAATCCACGGATCTTCACCTGATCGTCGGCGCGGTCGACGAATTCCAGTTCGTGGTCCGGTGACCACCGCACGAGATCGCCGGTCCGGTACATGCGTTGCAGATCCGTCGTGAACGGGTTGGCGACGAATCGGGTCGCGCTCACACCCGGCCGCTCCAGGTAGCCGCGTCCCACACCCGGACCGGACAGGTACAGCTCCCCCACCACCCCTGCCGGCACCGGCTGCAGGAACCGGTCCAGCACCACAGCCGACACACCCTCGATCGGACGGCCGATCGTGGTGCTCGCTCCGGGGACGAGGGATTCGGTTGCGGAGGCCCAGATGGTGACCTCCGTCGGGCCGTACAGGTTCAGGACGGTGCGGCCGGTACCCCACCGTGCCACCAGTTCCGGTGGGCAGACGTCCCCCGCCACGGCGAGTACCTCGAGGTCGGGCAATCCCGTCGGGTCCATCTGCGCCGGGACCGCCGGCGTCGTGGTCCAGTGGGTGATGCGCTCACGCCGCAGCAGGTCGAGCAGCATGTTTCCGCCACGCACCGCCGGTGGGGCGATGACCAACGTCGCACCCGCGGTGACGGCGACCAGCAGTTCGTGAATCGAGGCGTCGTAGGAGGGGGACGCACCCATCAGCACCCGCGACCGCGGGGTCGCCGCGTAGAGACGTCCCACCGCGGCGGAATGATTGGCGAGCCCCCGGTGGGGCATGGTGATACCGCGTGGCGGCCCCACCGAGCCGGACGTGTAGATGACGTACGCCGCGTTGTCCAGCCTGATCGGATGTGCCAGTTCTGCATCGGCGAGGGGTGTGCCGTCTCCCGGTACATCGGCCACGTCCACCCACTCGACACCCGCGGGCACCACCCCCGGTTCCGCGGCAACGGCGAGGGTGACGCCGGATTCGTCGATCATGTGCGCAACGCGTTCGGCCGGGTAGCCCGGGTCGACGGGAACGAAGGCCGCACCGCACCGCGCGACCGCCCACACCGCCACCACCTGCTCGATCGAACGCGGAAGCATCAACGCGACACGGTTGCCGACCCCCACACCGTGTGCGAGCAGCCTGCGGGCGAGCCGGTTCGATCTCTCGTGCAGAGCGCGGTACGTCATCTCCGCGTCCCCACAGCGGAGCGCCACCGACCCGGAGTCCACTGTCAGATCGAATATCTCCGGAAGAGTCAACGGTGCCACCGCAGGCGGGCCGGCGAGAGGGGCGAGCGCGTCGAGTTCGCCGGGGGCGAGCATCGGCAGGCTGCCGACCGCCGCCTCGGTGGGCGCACCCACGAATCCGCCCAGGTAATCCAGGAACCTTCGGTGGTGGCCCTCGAGTTCGTCCAGCCCGTACACCGACGGATTGCCCTCGAAGTCCACCCGGACGTTCCGGCCGGCCGCGCCCGGGTAGATCGCCACCGCGAGGTCGTCGACGGGACCGGCGGTGAGAACGTTCAGTTCGCCGAGCACGTCCCCCCACCACGTCTCGGTGTGGAACATCATGATGTTGACCATCGGCCCGAAGCCGCGCCCGACCCGGGAGGCCGACCGCATGTCGTGGAGGATGTCCTCGTACCGGTACCGCTGATGTCGCAGCGCCCCCGTCAATTCCAACTGGACGCGACGCACCAGGTCGCGGGTGCTTCCGCGGGGATCCACCGCAATGCGGAGCGGAACCACGTTGGCCACACTGCCACCCGAACGTCGCGCCCCCGCGGTGGTGCGAGCGGACACGGGAAGGCTCAGCACCACCTCGGCATTGCCCGTCATTCGCGCGAGATACGCGGCGAACGCCGCGACCACGATCGGAACCTCGAACGAATTCCATTCGCGCGCGAGCGCACCCAATTCGTCGACGACGCCGGCATCCATCACCCTGCCGGCGAGCAACGATACGGCCGACGGCGGCGCCTGCCGGTCGGTCAGCCGGGAGGGTTCCGGCAAATCCCGGGTCCGTTCGGCCCAGTACGCGCGGTCGATCTCGAATCGGCGGGAAGCCGGGTAGGCATCCTCGGCCTCGTACAACTCGCGCAGCGGCAACGCTTTCGACCGGGGTGCTTCCGTGCGCTCGACGGCGTGCGTGTACAGCTCGGCCACCCGGTTCATCAGCACCATGGCGCCGTAGCCGTCGAGGATCAGGTGGTGCGCAAAGGTCGTGAGAAAGTAGTGATCGAGACCGACGTGCAGCAGCGTCGCCGAGATCAGGCGATCGCGATACACCCGCATGGGCCTGCGACGGCGCTCGTCCATCCACCGGTGCGACTCGGCCACGGGGTCTTCCCGGGACCGCAGGTCGACGTAGGCGAGTTCGTCCTCGATCGTCTCGTCGGCCAACTGATACGGCTCACCCGCATGGTCGACGATCCGGACCCCGGGAGACTCGATGTCGAACGATCCCTGCTCGGACGCCCACTTCAACGCTCCGACGTCCACCGGCCCGCGTAACTCGACGTATTGGGCCACCAGGATGGGAACGTTCGGTTCCAACTGCTGCGCGAACCACAACCCCTTTTGGGCATGCGAGAGCGGGAAGGCGCGTGCATCCACGTCACCTGCGTTCTTGCGCGGGAACCCCGAGCCCACTACCTGCCCCCGATCTACAACGTGACGAACCACCCGGCACGGGTCGTTTACGTATAGGTGTTGCAGAGCCAATCGTTACCGTGACCCTACTCGCAGTCCCGGCCCGTTCGCAGCGCTCGCGAGCGGGTATGCGGAGTCCCGCCTGAACAGGAACGTGGCGGCACTTACCCTTAGGCTTCGACAATCGGAAAAGACACGGACAGAGGTGAATACGACACAATGCCCCAAGTCGAAGAACGTCCCGCGAAAGGGAATGCGGCGGCGGAAACCGCCCGCAATGACACGACGGGCAGTCGCCATTTGCCTACATCCGCGACCGGTGGTTCAGCTACGCGACCAGAAACCTCATCCTCGATAGCTAGGAGCAGACCTTAATGGACGCGAAGTCGCCCAACGACTCCCACAGCGAAGACCCGATACCCGCTGAGGCACCGGAAGATACGCGCCGCTGGAGTGCGCGCCGACGGATACTCACCGGTGTGGGCGTTGCGGCCGTCGCTGTTCTCGCCTGGTTCGGGTTCTCCGCGTGGCAGGTCCAGCACAACCTCACCGGCGCGCGGGACAACGCTCAGCTCGCCAAGGATTCGCTGCTCAGCGGCGACACCCAGGGCGCCCAGCGAGCCGCGACCGACGCCCGCGAACGGGCCGCAGCCGCGCAGGACAACCTGCATTCGGTTCCGTGGAGTGCATTTGCTGCCGTGCCCGGCGTCGGCGCACCGTTCGAGTCGGCGCAGCAGATGTCCGACGTGGTGGTCGGACTCACCCGCGACGTTCTCACACCCGCGGTCGACGTCGGTGTGGCGCTGTCCCCGAGAGACCTGATCGGCGATGGCGGCAGTGTGCAACTGCAGCCGCTGCGCGATGCGGCACCGGCACTGCACGAGACATCGATCGCGGCGCGGAACCTGGCAACTCAGGCACAGGGCATCCGCGGCGCCGGATACCTCGGGCTCGTGGACGATGCCCGAACCCAGCTTCAGAATCAAACCGACGACGTGGCAAAACTCCTGGAGAACACATCGATCGGTGCCGAAGTTCTTCCGGCGATGCTCGGCCTCGACGGACCACGCAGCTACTTCCTCGCGTTTCAGACCAATGCGGAAGCACGCGCCACCGGCGGACTCGTCGGCGGTTACAGCGTCATCCATGCCAGCAACGGAAAAATGGGCATCGAGAAACTCGGTAAGAACACCGAAGTGTCCTACGACAAGCGGCCTCTCGATCTCGGCTCCGATTACAAGAGCATGTACGGCAACTACAATCCCTCGGTCGACATCCGAAACAGCAACCTGAGCTCGCACTTCCCGTACGCGGCCCGGATCTGGCAATCGATGTGGGCGCAGGAGTCGGGCGAGCAGGTCGACGGAGCGATCGCGACCGACCCCGTCGCGCTGAGCTACGTTCTGGCCGCGGTCGGCCCGGTCACCCTGCCCGACGGGGAAGTCGTCGACGCCGGCAACGTCGTGGAACTCACCGAATCCACCGCCTACACCCGATTCATCACCGACGAAGCCAACTACACCGCCGACAACGCCGACCGCAAGGAGTACCTCCAGACCATCGCCGGGAAGGTCGTCGAGAAGATGACCGGCACGATCGAGTCACCCCAGCGCCTGCTCGACGCGGTCGGGCGCGCCGCCGGGGAGCGGCGCATCGCGGTGTGGAGTGCACATCCGGAAGAGCAGGCAATACTTGCCGACACCACCCTCGGATACACCGTGCCCGAAGATCCCGCCCCGTACGCCGGTGTGGTGATCAACAACAACGGCGGCAACAAACTCGACTACTACCTCGACCGCGAAATCGACTACACCGCCGGCGACTGCACCGGCGACACACGCACTACGGCCGTCACCGTCCGACTCACGAACAACACGCCGGACAGCAACTTTCCGCGCATCGTCGCCGGCACCTTCAAGGACAAGCCCCTGCCGTACGGGACCAACCTCTCCATGGTGTCGCTGCTGTCGACCAACGGCGCCACCCTGACGAAGGCCACCATCGACGGCAAACAGTCCTTCGCCATTCAGGGAAAAGAACTGGGACACCCCGTCTTCACCGTCCCCGTCACCATCCCCAAGGGCGCGACCGTCGAGTTGCGATACGAACTGAACGAACCCACCGCACCGGGTGAAGCCCGAGTGCCCGTCCAGCCACTCGTCGATGATCCGACAGTGACCGTCAGCGCGCCGGTGTGCGCCGGATGATCCTTCCGGACCTCGGTCCTGCCCTGTCCGCGCCCGAACAGAAGGAAAGTATGGACGAGCCTCAGGTTTCCGTGATCATCGTGACCTACAACAGCGAGGCCGTCATCGGAGATTGTGTTCGCCCACTGTCCGGGCAGGACGGAATCGAACTCGTCGTGCTGGACAACGCATCCGCGGACGGAACGCTGGCAGTTCTCGCCGAGGCAGCGCCGGACGCCCTCATCGCCCGCAACGAGGAGAACGTGGGTTTCGCGCGGGGTGTCAACCGCGCAGCACGCCACGCACGGGGGCGAGCGATACTACTGCTCAATCCCGATGCACGCATCTCCCCCCGGGACGTTCTCGCTCTGGCCGCCATTTTCGAGGAATCGCCGGACGTCGGGATCGTCGCTCCGACGCTCAGCCAGCCGGCAGGACGCCTCGAGATCCGCGAAGGCGGTCGGAGACCCGATGCGGTCAGCGTGTTCAATCACTTTTCAGGCCTCTCGCGACTGTCCCACAAGCATCCTCGTCTGGAAGGTCTGTATCTCCTCCACACCCACGATTTCGCGACGAGGGAGTTGGATTGGGTATCCGGAGCCTGCATGATGGTCCGTAAGCAGACGTGGGACGAGTTGGGCGGACTCACCGAACGATGGTTCATGTATGCGGAAGACCTGGAGTTCTGTCTTCGCACACGCCAACACGGCAAGCGAATCGTCATGAGCGCCGAACAGACGGGAACCCACGTGATCGGGGGAAGTACAGGCGCCGCCACGACGACGAGGCCGAATCCTGCATGGGTGATCAATCTCTACGATCTGTACAAGTGGAAGATGGCCCGGAACCGCATACACAGCGCGTTGTGGAAGAGCTTTGTCGTCGCAGGACTTCTGTCGAGAACGGTTGCGTTCTACGTGAAATCGCTCGGCGCACCGGAACGATCAGTACTGTGGCGGTCCGAGTCGCACAAGTTCCTCTGGTACACCCGCTCACTGCTCGCGCAATCCAGCAGGATCGATGAGGCCACGACATGACCACTCCGAATCCGCGAATCCTCGTGCTCTGGGCCGACCGGGATTCGACGAACCTCGGCCTGCGCGCGCTGGCAGAAGGTACGGAGTCGATCGTCGCACGGAGATGGCCGAACGCCGACCTGACGTTCCACACCCAGGACAGTCAGGGCACCCCGCTCAGCAAGCGAAGCGTACTCCGGGACATCTTTCGCTCACGAGGACCGATCAAGCGGGAAATCTCCCGATACGACGCGATTCTGGATACCGGCGCAGGCGACAGCTTCACCGACATCTACGGGCTGCGACGTCTCATCTTGATGGCCTACGTACAGCGCGTTGCCGCACAGCGTCGAGTGCCGACCATACTCATGCCCCAGACCATTGGTCCGTTCGACAGCAGGGTCGGGCGGCTGATTGCGAGGAAATCCCTGCAGCAGGCCACCCGGGTTTTCGCACGCGATCCGGTAAGCCTCACGTACGCGCGACAGTTGGGACGACGGTCTGCGGCGGAGTCGACAGACCTGGTGTTCGCACTGGCACAGCCAGATCGCACGGGGACAGTCGAACGCGACGTAGTGGTCAACGTCTCCGGACTGCTGTGGTCCGAGAACCCCCACGTCGACCACCACAGCTATCGCCGGTCCGTCACAGCCCTCATCGATGGGCTTCTCCAGCGCGGTCACCGGGTCGGCGTGCTTGCACACGTTCTCGATTCACCGATGACAGACAACGATGTACCCGCTGTCCGACAGGTGGGAAGCCATTTCGGAGACGCAGTCGAGATCCTCGTCCCGGACTCCCTGACGGGTGTTCGCGGGATCCTCGCCACGGCGAACGTGGTGATCGGCGCGCGCATGCATGCCTGTCTCAACTCGCTGTCCGTCGGTACGCCGGCGATCCCCTGGGCATATTCGCGCAAATTCGCACCGCTTGTCGATGCACTGGGATGGAACATGCACGTCGATCTGAGGGCGTCGCCCGATCCGGCGCGCGAGACCCTCGCACTCGTGGAATCGTTGAATCTTTCCGCAGCACGCAACGAGGTGCAGCAAATCCTGAGCAGGACCGATGTGATGATGGACGAGCTCGGCGCGGGCCTGAATGACATCGACGTCCGTCAGACAGCGCTGTAATCGATATGTCCCTTCGCGACGACGTTGAAGCATCGACGGAGGTCACCGGCTCGGAACAGTAACGATGTCGGGCTCAATCGGAGAGCGCGCAGACTCGAAAGCGTGGTCACCATCCAGCCCGCAACCGACGCCAGCGCCGCCCCGGCACCGCCGAGGTGAGGTCCCAGGATGAACATCAGTGCGACGCCCACGCCCAACCCGAGGAGTTGCGCGGCGGTCATGAGGCCCCCTCTGCCCTGCGCCACCAGCATCTGGGACGCGACATAGTTCACCGTGAGAAAGACCGATCCACACAGACAGATCAAAGTCATTGCAATTGAGCCTCGAAAGCCCTCACCGAAGATCAACGGAATGAGCACGGGCGTCGTGCATCCCAGCACCACCACAGGCACGGCGACGGTGAGAGCCGTGATGCGAATCGACAACGCCGAGATACGCTTGCTCGCCTCCGACGCCGACGCTGCCGCGTCCCGGAACATCACCGAGGCAATCGTGTGTCCGAGGGTCATCGGCAAGCTCGCGACCGTTATCGCAATAGCGAACAATCCCGCATCGTGCGCCCCGATCGCGACGACTGCAACGATCTGAGGAAGCGTATTCGAGGCCGTCTCTGCCGCTTGGCTGCCGGAATACACAACGCTCTCCCGCGCCAGTGGACGAAGGCGCGATCTCGGTCCACGCGGTGATATCCGCGTGAGGCACACCCCCACGAGTGTGGAGAGGAGTGTGCTGGCCGCCGCACTGACCAGCACCCACGGAAGCGTCAGACTTCCGAGAATCCATCCGAGGGCGACTCCGCATGTGAGTGCCACGGGTTGGGTCGACTGCAGGAGAGCGATCGCGCCGTAGCGCTGGCCCGCGATCAACACACTCTGGAAGCACAACGTTGCGATGAACCCGACGGAACAGCCCATTCCCAGGAGGAATGCCCGGGTGCCGACCGGATCGAGTTCGGTGATCACCAACCGCTCGATCAGGAGCCCTATCACAACTGCTGCGGGAACCAGGAACGGCAGAACGACGTACACGGCCCGGATCGTCGATTCGGGAGCACCGATCGACGCACGCCGCCGGACGGCAAGGGGTAGACCCATACCGAGAACGACAGGCGCAAGTATCGTCGCGGCGAAGCAGGCGGCGTACAGTCCCCGTCCTGACGGCCCGAGCTCGCGCGCGATGACGGGGGCGGTGATCAGGGGTGACAGCTGGACGATCAGTCGCGTCACCGCGATGATGCTCGGCGACTGCATCGCCGCCGTGATCTTCGTCCGCGGATCACGACTCGCTACCATCGCCGGGCCCGTCGAAAGGTTCCGGCCATAGCGCGAAGGGTTCTGAGGGGCGACCGCAGCGACAGCCGCCACAAGCGGAATCCGCGGTACCGGGGAGCCGCGTGCCCGGCAAGCCGGCTACCCGCCATGCGCCCCAGCAGGGTCGCGCGCCGAACCACCTGGAAGGGTTGCACATCCGCAACCGCGTCCGGATCGATCGCGCTGATCGCGATCACCCCCTCCTCGGCGGCCCGCCGGATGACGTCCTCGCCTCGCCGGGTTCGCGCGATGAGGACGCTCAGACCGTCCTGGTCGGTGAAGTCGGGGTAGCCGCTACTGTCCGTCCGCCAGAAGTCGCCGGCACTGATATCGGCGCTTTCCCCGACACCATCCGGACAGAGCTTGCAGCGCTGCTGCACCGCCGGCCCCAGATGCTTTCCCCACGAGACGTCATAGGACGTTCGGACCGAATTGCCGTGGGCATCCTCCACGTAGAAGTCGCCTGGCCAACCATGCCCGCGATATCGCACCGTCGCCACCTCGGCGCCATCGTCCACACCCAGATCGTGAATCAGGGACTCCGTCGCGTGCTGGCTCGGCACACCGGCGCAGAAGAACGAAAGCAACAGGGGAGACTGTTGGTCGCGGGACTTCGCCAGTGCTCTCAGTGCGGCTACCTCGCAGGGTTTCCCGACGACAGCCGAGGCGCGATTGTCCATGTCAGCGGCCGCCGCACTGGCGGTGGGCGCGTAGCGCGACCCGGTCGCCCGCACGATGTCGGCTCGCGTCCGTACTGAACTGGTCTCGGTCTTCGCAGGATTCGAATCGGATGCGGCAGCGACAACGACACTGTCGATCTGTCCGGTGGCAATCAACCATTCGTTCAGAGCAGTGAGGGTGCCCCCACTGCTTCCCTTGAACCGAATGTCCTCGTCGAGCGCGTAAGCCTCCCAGATCGACACGATCGGCCCCAAGAAGTCGTGACGTCTGGTCCCCACCGGTCTTTGTGCCTGGACGGAAACACCGGGACATGACTGTCGGAACTCGGCGAGCGCGGTCGGGTCGGTGTCCGACGGACCCGACGCACCGATGCGGGGACGGATGAATCCATTGTCCGCGAGTTCGAGAACGACATCCTTGTCGAGCAGGGCACATGCCCCGCAACCGGAACAGTTTCCGCGTCGGACGACCTCTGCGATCTCGGCGTGCAGCCGGTTCGGGTCCACGAATCAGAGGCCCTTCACTGCAGGGTGTGTCGCTGCGGCGTGGTCGGCAGACCGACGGTCCGGAGAACAGTCCTCGTCCTCGGAGCCCCGTTCCTCGTCCGTCAGCGGACGAATCAGCGACGCCATGATGATCCAGGTAACGCTGAACCAGAACATACTGGTCATCGTTGCTGCCGCTGCGAACGCCACCACCACGGCAAAGGCAATCGGCCGCCTCTGCCACGGCACGTGGCGCAACACAGTGATGACGAGCCCCGCCAAGAGCAGCAGACCGACGATGCCGACGTCGTAGAGGATCTGAACCGGAAGCATGATGATGTGACCGGGCACTCCGGGCGAGCCGGGCTGGTCATGACGCAGGCTGAATGTATTGGTGCCGTTTCCGAGCCACAGGTTCGCACCGTGCATATCGCGAGCAGCGGCCTTCGCCACTTCGATCCTGAACCCGATATTTCCGCCTTCGAGGTCGATGTCGCCCAACTTCCCCGACGGCTCGGAAGGTTCCGCGGACGTCGACGAACTCGTCGCCGACGGTGCTGCGCGCAGGGCGTCCTCACCAAAGGACGGCAGTATCGTTGCGACGCCATAGGCGACCGCAATTCCCACGGCCAAGACCACCGGACCGAACCACAACCCCCTGCGGTTCCGGCGTTCCCGATACGAGCGCATCACCTCGAACCCCAGATACACGATCAGCCCCGCAGCCAGGCAGAAGACTGCCGTGCGCGTTTGCGACCCGACGATTCCCAGCGGAACTGCGATGGCAGCGACACTCATCCAGACCCGGTCGCGTCCCTTCCGTGCCACCAGCAGTAACGTCCACAACACCAGGATCGAGGCATAGATGTTCGCCTCCTGCGACGTAATGCGTGCCACGTAGACCTGGTACATTCCGTCGAAATCCGTGCCGGGTGTGAAGCCGCCGTGAGAAGTGTTGGCGACGATGAATGCTGCAAACCCCGCCATCCCCCACGGAACGACACAACGAATGCCCGTGTTCTCGAACCATATTGCGCGGGTGCCGAGGGAGATGATTCCCGCGAGCAGTAGCAGATCGATGACCAACCAGGCGAGAATCGACGCACTCTTACCGAGGCTCGGGGAGAACATCAGCGTCGCCACGACATTCCATGCGACGAACGCACCGAAGACGAGAACCACCGGATGTGTGAGAGCGCGGAAGAAGGCGGCCCTGGTCCGGGCGTCGGTCATCAACCACCCTACGAGGAGCAGCGGCACAACCTGCTCCCATCTGACGTTGTACCCGGCGATGGCGACGACATAGCGGCCGACGAACGACGAGACGACCACAGCGACCACGAGGGCGAAGGTCACCAACTCGTGCCTGTCGCGCCCGTCGACGAAAGTGCGCCACGAGGCGGCACGTCGCGGTTCAGTGGAGTGCACAAACATCAATCAAGGTCCTTGGGGTTCATCGAACAGCTCTGAGCCGGGTCAGCCGATCGCCGTAAGAAGAGACTCTTCGTAACGCTGGCAGACATCTTCCCAGGTGTAGTAGTCGTACGCGCGCTGGAGTGCCCGATCGCGCATGACCTGCTGGCCCGCCGAATCGGCGATCACATCCTTTACGGTGGTCACGATCTCCGATGCTTCCGCCGCGACGAACCTGCCTGCGTCCCCCAGAACTTCGCGGTTGTATACCGTGTCCCGCGCGACGATGGGCGCTTGACATGCCATCGCCTGGACCAACGCAGGATTCGTTCCGCCCACACTGTGACCGTGGAAATAGGCGCCTGCGTTCTGCCACAGTGAGAACAGCTTTCGATCGTCACTGACGTGACCCATCCACGTGACCCGTTCATTGCGCTGGGCCAGCGCACGCACGTGCTCGTCCAGCTCGCCGCCGTACCCGGACGATCCGACTATGACGACGTCGCGATCGCGGCTCAAGACCTCTGCGGCTTCGAAGAACTCGACGACAGTGTTTTCCGGCACGAACCGCGCGACCATCAACACGTACTTCTTGGGAGTGAGTCCCTCGACCGGCGGAAGTGGATCGACGAAGTCGCCTCCGTAGGGTATGAAGTCGCCTTCACGCTGGAAGTCGTTTTCCCATCGGCGCTTGATTTCGAGGGAGTCGACTACCAACCGCGTCGCATAGCGCGCGGTCAGTGTGGCGCCGGCACGAAAGACCCGCTTGGCGCCGTTGCCCCATTTTGCACGCTCCCACTCGATCCCGTCCACGTTGACCACGGTGGGGATTCCTCGCGATTTGAGCGCCGGCAGCCAGAACCCGTTCGCCACGTTCAGGACGAGAGCTACGTCAGGTTTTTTCACGGCCGCATCCAGGCATGATGTCAGCCCGTAGGACAGCGTGCTGAGGGACTTGGACTCGAGCCCGGGGGTATTGCGGACGACGACTCTCGGGTCGCGTGAGGGATCGGTGGGGACTGTCGCACCTGGACGCGAATAGACGGTGACATCCCACCCTTTTTCCACGAGGCAGGGAGCGAGATGCCGGATCAGGGTCTCGAAGCCACCGTAGTAGCTCGGATAGCCCCGCGTTCCGATGATTGCAACCGAACGACCCACTGACGTCATTGAATTCCTGTTCTTTCTATCGACAACCGCGCTGTTCGAGGACAGATCGTTGGGCTATCTGCTGCCCGCAAGATCGGCGACGGCTGTTCTGATGGTCTCGACGGTCACATCCCAGTCCCCGGTTATCGGACTTCCCGGATTCGACAGCGGCGTATCGTCCTGTTCCCTCGCGGCAGTGGCCAACAATGTGGTGATCGCGCTCGAGATCGCAGGAACATCGTGTGGATCGACGTACTGCGCACAGGCGCCGAGATTCTCTCGCAGGACCGGTATGTCGCTGACGAGAACGCGTGCGCCGAAGTACGCCGCCTCCACCGGCGGCAGACCGTATCCCTCACCGAGCGAGAGGAAACAGAACAGAGCGCAGTTCTCGTACAGCCACCGCAGTTCCTCATCCGGCACGAACTCGATGAATACGATCGCACCGGACGCCACGCCTGACCTGACCGATTCACTGGACTCGGGGAGCCGACCGGATCGCTGACCGACGACGACCAGCGGGAAGTCCTCCGAGACTGCACCCGATTCGATCGCGGCGGCGATCGTGTTCTCCAGATTCTTGCGAATGTTCAGCCGCCCGACGGTGAGCAGGAACCCACGAGTCTTCAGCGGGTGGCTCGGTTGTCGTGACCGCGATTCGAGCAACGTCGTCGACAGCCCCAGGCCCGTCACCGCCACCTCTGCCGAAATGGCGTTGTACGTGGAAACCCGATCGGCTTCGTGTCTCGTCGTAGTCAGTACGCGACCGGTGCGTTTCGCAAGAAAGGGAATGGCCGAGAGGTAGAGTCGCTCGATCGGCGTGAACCATTCGGGGTTGCTCTGGAAGAGAACGTCGTGCACCAGAACTGCGGCGTTCGACGTCGGTGCACCGAAGTTCTGGAGAAAGATTGCGTCGAATTCTCGCCCCCTCTTGAGGTACAGAGGAAGCTCGAGAGCATTGATGGTCGGATGGCGTCTCATTCGCGTCGGAATGCGCTCGACTCCCACGGGCAACTCTGCCTCGGAATCACTCCACTTGGACGGGATCGCCAGCACGAGCTCGTCGTCCGGGAATGCCGAGCGCCACCGGCCGACGATCTCCCGCAGTACGAGACGGTTCGAATACGGGCCATCGACCCACCAATAGGCATCGACCAGAATTCGCACTACGCGATCACCGTCTTTCCCGTGTTTCTTCGTCTCGTGACGCATCGCGAGCGACGGTCGGAATCGTGATGCCGTGGTGGATCAGTACGCGCCGTCATGGGAGGCCACCGCCTTCAGGGTCTTGGCGATGATCAGCATGTCGCCGACCATCGACCAGTTCTCGACGTAGGACAGGTCGAGTCGCACCGAGTCCTCCCACGACAGGTCGGAGCGCCCGCTCACCTGCCACAGGCCGGTGACACCGGGCTTCACCAGCAGTCGACGATGCACCTCGTTCTCGTACGACTCGACCTCGACACGCAGAGGGGGCCGCGGTCCCACCACGCTCATCTCTCGTCGCAGCACGTTGATGAACTGGGGCAACTCGTCGATGCTGTACTTGCGCATGACGCGGCCGACGCGCGTGACACGCGGATCGTCGCGCAATTTGAACAGCACCCCGGCGCCCTCGTTGTGCCCACTCAAGGTGGCACTGTGCGTGTCTGCTTCGGCCACCATCGACCGGAACTTCAGCATCGGGAACGGCCTGCCGTCCATGCCCATTCGTTCCGACCTGTACAGCACCGGTCCCCGGCTCGTCAGCTTGACGACCACGGCCGCGAACAGCATCAAGGGGCTCAGCAGTATGAGTGCGACGATCGCGAACACCAGATCGAACGACGTCTTCCCGAATCGGTTGGCGCCGTGATAGCGCGGCTTCTCCACGTGGATCAGCGGCAGTCCCGCGACGGGCCGCATCTCGAGGCGCGGCCCGGAGACGTCCATCATTCCCGGAGCGACCACCAGGTCGACGTCCAACTGCTCGAGATCCCACACCATTTCGCGAAGTCCGTGATGGCCGAGATGCTCGGTGGCCGTGACCGCGACGGTATCGGCTCCGGATCGCTCGATCGCATCGACGACGTCGTGCTCGTCACCGAGGACCGGTATCGACCGTCCGTCCACGGTGATCGTGTCGTCGGACGACCGGTGGTGCGCGGGGATACATACCCCGACCACGTTGTATCCGTCCGCCGTTCCCCGATCGAACGTCCTCGCGAGGTTGCGCACGGAGTGTTCGGCGCCGACGACCAGGACGGCTGTCCGGCACAGTCCGCGCGCACGTTTGCGAGCGAGGACCCGGCGCCACATCCAACGGGTCAGGAGGAGACCGAGGAGTCCGGTGGGAAAGGCGATCGCCAGGTACAACCGTGCCAGTTCCACGTGCAGGAGGAGTGCGGCGATCGCGATGAGGCCGAACAGCCGGAGTGTCGCGGTGGCGATGCGCCGATACTCCTCCGGGCCGCTCCCGACCACTCGCGGGGATCGCACGTGGAAGACGGCGAGGATGCCGAGCCACGAGGTCACGAGGCCGACGGAGATCAGACCGTAGCTCACGTTGCTCAGGGTGCGCGAGTCGACGAGAGTTCCGGCGCCCCCGAAGCGCACCCACTGAGCCAGGGCCACGGCGAGCACGACGACGAGCGTGTCGGTGAGGAGGATTCGTCTGATGTAGACGGCCAGCCAGTGTCGGCGCGCCACCCCTCGTTGCGCTGACGGTGCCGCAACGCTGTGAACAGTTGAAGCTCTCTCCACAGTCGAGTTGAACGTCGCCATGCATCCCCTCCACTGTCGAACCGATCGCCGGCAGAGTGTGAAGGTCGAGTCGGCCGTTTCACGACAGCAGATTTCAGGGACGAAGTGCAGTGTCGCCGTCACCCATGGCGCAACGCCGTGCGTGCCGTGCGGCCTTTACCCGTAGGCGACGAAAACCCTACGAGCAACGATCCAGAACTGCCCCGAGCACCGCCATGTAGCTGGACGACATCGAACATTCACAACGAGTGTGGACGTTATCAGCGCAATTCGGTCCTGTCTCATCGCCATAGCGGATAGCAGACCGCGCGGTCCGCACTAAACACGCGCTGAGCAGCGGTTTTTCACCCCCACAATTGGTTCGGACACAACCGATTTCAGCAAACTGACCACAGGTGCTGAGGCGGAACGATTTTCGGCCGAGTAAGTCCGGACAGAGCGCCCGGACGCATTCGAAGTACCGGCAAATTACCGCGATACATACTCGAAGTTTGCGTTGGCCATTTCTATTCGGTCTCGCCACCGAGAATGGTGACGATATTTCGGATCAGCGATATCGGGGCGGTGTCGAATTCGAATGACAGCGCCGGGGATTCGGGGCCGCGACGGACCCCGTACGATGCCTCACGCACCGTCGTGACGGAACCGCGGCGACGCACCGACCGGCGACCGTCCGATCCGCGCCCGCACTCGGGCGGTGACCTGCCAGATCTGGGTGGTGTCGTGGACGCTGATGCACGGCACTCCCAGCGCGCGGGCCTGCTGGACGGTGGCAGTTTCCCTCGCCGAACACCGTCCGTCCAGAATGTCCTCGGTGACGATGACACAGAGCACGTTGCCGTCGAGTTCGCGGATCGGCTCCAGACCGTGGAGCGCCACCCATTGCCTGACCATCGCCCATTGTGAGACGTCGTTGTAGCGGGTGGGGTTGCCGACGAACAGCACGCGACGAGACCGGCGGGCTCGGGCGACCTCGATGCTGGAGATGGGTGACATCGCGAAAGTTCCTGTCCATGTGTTCGGCTGATCCGGGTACAGGACAACTCTCTCGCGAGCCGGCGACTGCGTCTGTCCGCCGATCGGGCGGCGCACCGGATGAATCTCAACTCCCCCGATCGGAGGACACCCCCGCACGTGAGTGGGAAAGTGTGCTCGGGCACGCATCGGCACTCACGTGGGAGGTTGGATGATCACCGTCTTGTGCTGCCGAGGTATCGGTGAGGATCTCGACGTCAACATGCTCACCAACACGACGCAACTCCTCGACCCCGCGCGGTTCGTCGTCAAGCAGGTGCCGTGGGAGGCGAGCTACGGGCCCGTGCCCGATCCGGGTGGTTCGGCGTTCGACAAGGCGCTGTCCGAAGGTCGAGTGCTTCTGTTGCGGATGATCGACGAGGATCCGAATCCGGTTGTTCTGCTCGGCTACTCGGGTGGAGCCGCACTCGCCGGCAATGTGGCTGCGGAGGTGGGACGGGGACAGCACCCCACCCTGGACGTTCGCGGGGCCGGATTGATCGCCGACCCCCTGCGGCCGGCGTCCGCGAACCTGCCCGGTTGGGGCATCGCGGGGCAACGCCCGATCACGGGGATGCCCGTGTGGCAGATCGCCGACCCGTTGGACGCCATCTGCTGCTGCCCGGGCAACTCGCCGCTCCGCACGTTCGCGGACCAATCAGCCGCCTTCTCACTCGCCGACCCGGCAGCGTGGGTGGTGGACCTCCTCGATCGGCTCCGCACCCGCCGGTGGCAGGCGGTGATCCTGAACTGGTGGCGCCCGTGGACGGTCTGGCAGCAGTACTCCGAGGCCATCGACGACGTCAACGGTTACCTGTTCCGGGGCGACCACACCAGCTATTGGGTGCGGCTCGCCCCAGGCACCGACCGGACCTACTGCGCGTTGCTCGCGGATCGCGTCGGCAGCCTGCCGGACTGATGCCGGGGCACGGTGGGTGTTGCCGAACGGACGTGGCGCTACTGCGTCATCGCACTCCCCTGCGCCGTTCGGGGATCGGCAGGCGATCGATGAGGTCCGCGGCATGAACGGCACCGTCATGGTCCCGGATCCGCGCTCCCAGCGTCGCCGCGGCCACCCTGTGCGGTCCGGGCACAAGCAGGTCGCGGACCGCCGACCGGATGCGCTCGGGCGAGGCCGTCTTGCGGAGGCACCGGGCGACGCCGTACTGCTCCAGACTGCGGCCGATCATCTTCTGATCGAGCGTCGGGTGAATTGGCAGAATGACCAGGGGCAGGTCGTGCGCGAGAGCCCGCATAGTGGTGTCGTGACCGCCGTGTCCGACGACGAGGGTGGCGGTCGGCAGGATCTGTTCGTGTGGAACGTAGCCGTGCACTTCGGAGTTCGGGCCCGCCGTGAAGCTTGCCGGGTCGACGGACGGTCCGGTCGTGACAACGGTATGGGCGGGCAGTCCGGCGACAGCCTCGAGGATGTTCTGCAGGGCCCGCTGCTGTCCGTCGAAGTTGAGACTGCTGAGGCTGACCAGGATCAGTGGATCGCGTTCGGATACCGGGGTCAACGTGGACGGCATCGGATGTCGCACCACACCGGTGTAGTGGACGGAGGCGGGCAGGCCTCGGCGGGAGGCCGGATCGAGGTCCTTCTCGGTGGTCACCAGCGCGAGGTCCGATGACGCCCACAGCCTCAGTGGCCGCTGTCCTTTCAGCCTGGCCATCACGGGCGTCGTACCCCGGGTCACGGCGCGGTACATGAACTCGTAGTAGGTGTGCACCAGCGTCACACGCGTCAGGTGCGCGGCGTCGGCGGCCTGCAGGACGCCGTACAGCAGGCAATCGACCACCACAACGTCCACCGGTTCGCGCGCGACGGTGTCGAGCAGATCGATTCCGGGCCCGGTGTCGGTGAAGACGGCGAGCGATTGGTACACCCCCGCGATACCGGGATGCCTGGTCGTCGCCTGCCAGGGTCGTGCATGGGCGTAGGGCGTGAACCGGAACCCGTGCCGTTCGATTTTCTCGCGTTGCTGGGCGTGTCCGAGGAATCGGACCTGGTGACCGCGGTTGCGTGCCTCCGCCGCGATGCCGAGAGCAGGTGGCACGTTGCCGCCGCCGTCCCACGTGACGAACAGAATTCTTGCCATCGGAGCCTCCCCGGGCTGGGCCGGGCCCTCCATGTTCGTTCGGGCGGGCGACCCGACCTTCATGTCCACAACGATTGCCGTCGAACCTCCGGCCGTCAACAGGCGGCGATTCGTTTTGGTGCGCATTGGACAGGATCCGTCACCGTTCCGGCACGCTCCGCGACTCAGCGCGGCGCGTTCCTGCGGGCTGTCCGCTTGGCCCACGCATTGCGCAGCAAGGACAGCGGCGTCGGCGGCACCCAGCCCAGCTGAAGAGCCTGACCGAGATCGTCGCGGTTGGCCCAGTGCTCGACCACCCGGCCCTCTTCCACGCGCAACCAGTGCGACTGCGTGACCGCGAACGTCCTGCCCGTCGGCGCGAACACCTGGGCGATCGCTCCGCGTTCGTCGTATACGACGAACGGTCCCGTGTGCCTGCCGCGCATGGTCGTGTGGACGACGGCGATTTCCCCGTCGACGACGACGTGATCGATGTCGAAACGCAGTTCGGCGAAAGCGGAACGCAGCCACAGCGCGGACGCATGGAAGGCGCCGGGCCCACGCCCGCGCGTCGCCGGCGGTTCGGCTTCACTCTCCCGGTTGAATGCGTTCGGATGCACGACGGAGTCGAAGTCGGCGCGGCTTCCGCTCGCCATGATCTCCATCGAGCGAACGGCAAGAGACCTCACCTGCGCCGACGGAGTCGGTTCCTCGATGTCCACGGTGCACCCCGCAACAGTCGGTGGGAACTCTCAGTATTCGGCGGCCCCCGGCCGGAGTCAACGAGCGACCCGGTTCGATCGGGTGCAGAATTTGCGCGCGCCTCAGCGAAACCGCGCTCCCCGACGGTACCGTCGGGGAGGTGATGGGACTGCCTGATGCGATCTCGGCCTGTTTGTTCGATCTCGACGGCGTGCTCACCGGAACGGCGGTCCTGCACCGGAAGGCGTGGAAGCGCACGTTCGACGAGTTCCTGAAGCATCGCGAGGGCACGAACTTCCGGGAGTTCACCGACGAGGACTACTACGACTACGTGGACGGACGGCCCCGCGCCGACGGCGTCCGGACGTTCCTCACGTCCCGCAACATCACCCTGCCGGAGGGCTCGCCGGACGATCCGCCCAGTGCCGAAACGATCAACGGTGTCGGAAACCGCAAGAACCGGCTGCTGCTGACGATCATCGAGGAGGAGGGCGTCAGCCCCTACCCCGGTTCGGTCCGCTACATCAGCGCCGCATACGACGCAGGCCTGAAGATCGCCGTGGTGACGTCGTCCGCGAACGGGAAGTCGGTACTCGACGCCGCCGATCTCAGCCGCTACGTCCACGTCCGCATCGACGGGGTGGTCATCAGAGAGCAGAACCTGCGCGGCAAGCCCGCACCGGATTCGTTCCTCGCGGCCGCCCGCGCACTCAACGTGCACCCCGATCAGGCAGCGGTGTTCGAAGACGCGCTGTCCGGGGTGGAAGCGGGCCGGGCCGGTGAATTCGGCTACGTCGTCGGCGTGAACCGGAACGATCAGGCCGACGCGCTGCGCGAGCACGGCGCCGACGTGGTGGTGAACGACCTGGCCGAACTCCTCGAAAGGTGAGCATGGACGACAAGGGCTACGAGATCTCACCGTGGCAGCTGAAGTGGCGCGGACTGGATCTGGAGGCACTGCACGCCACCGAGTCGACGTTCGCACTGTCCAACGGACACATCGGGATTCGCGGCACGTTCGAGGAGGGTGAGCCGCGGGGTCTCCCCGGCACCTATCTCAACGGGTTCTACGAGCAACGCCCCCTGCCCTACGCCGAGGCGGGCTACGGTTACCCGGAGGACGGCCAGACGGTCGTGAACGTGACCGACGGCAGCATCATCCGCCTGCTCGTGGAAGACGAGCCCCTGGACATGCGGTACGGCAGCGCACCCGCCCACGAGCGGGTCCTGGACTTCCGCTCCGGCACCCTGCGGCGCACCACCGAGTGGACGTCACCGACCGGTCGCCGAGTGCGGATCCATTCGGAGCGACTCGTCTCGTTCACCTCACGCGCGGTCGCCGCCATCCACTACGAGGTGGAGCCACTCGACGGCGACATCGAACTCGTCCTGCAGTCGGACCTGCTCGCCAACGAGTCGATTCCGGTGCGCACCGACGACCCGCGGGTCGCCGCGGCCCTCGACAGCCCCCTGGTCTCCGATTTCGCTGCGGCCCATGACTTCCGCGCCGTCCTCGCTCACCACACGCGGGCGTCGGGACTGCGGATGGCCGCGGGTATGGACCACGAGGTCGACTACCCCGCCGGCGGGCGGTGCAGCATCGAGACCGAAGAGGATCTCGCCCGCCTCACCGTCGCCGTTGACATCCCCAAGGGTGAGCGCCTGAAGGTGACGAAGTACCTGGCGTACGGGTGGTCGGCGCGGCGGTCGACGCCCGCCCTGCGCGGCCAGGTCGAGGGGGCGCTCGCCGGCGCCCTCGAAACCGGCTGGGAGACGCTGCTGAAACGACAGCGCGAGTACCTCGACGCCTTCTGGGAGACGGCCGACGTCGAGATCGACGGTGACGCGGAACTGCAGCAGGCGGTGCGGTTCGCGCTGTTCCACGTGCTGCAGGCGGGTGCCCGCGGTGAGTCCCGGGCGATCCCGGCGAAGGGACTGACCGGGCCCGGTTACGACGGACACGCGTTCTGGGACACCGAGACGTTCGTGCTCCCTCTCCTCACGTACACGGTGCCGGATTCGGCCCGCGACGCCCTGCGGTGGCGGCACTCGACGCTGGACAAGGCGAAGAACCGCGCCGTCCAACTGGGGCAGGCCGGAGCGGTGTTCCCGTGGCGGTCGATCAACGGTGAGGAGTGCTCCGGCTATTGGCCCGCCGGCACCGCGGCGTTCCACGTGGGGGCCGACGTCGCCGTCGCGACGTCCCGGTACCTGGCCGCGACCGGCGACGAGGACTTCGAAGCCGAGTGCGGCGTCGAACTGCTCGTGGAGACGGCCCGGTTGTGGACGTCGCTCGGCCACCACAATGCGCAGGGCGAGTTCCGGATCGACGGGGTCACCGGACCGGACGAGTACACCGCCATCGCCGACAACAACGTGTTCACCAATCTGATGGCGCAGAAGAATCTGCGCGACGCGGCGGCCGTCTGCGAGCGGCGCCCCGGGCTGGCGCGTGAACTCGGCGTCGACGACGAGGAAGCCGCGCTCTGGCGAGATGCGGCCGAGCACATGCGGATTCCGTTCGATACCGCACTCGGAGTGCATCAGCAATCCGACGCCTTCACCCACCACGACGAGTGGGACTTCGAGGGCACCCCGCCGGAGAACTATCCGCTGCTGCTCAACTATCCGTACTTCGACCTCTACCGCAAGCAGGTGGTGAAGCAGGCCGACCTGGTGCTGGCGATGTACCTGAGGGGGGACGCCTTCACCGACGAAGAGAAGATCGCGAATTTCGCCTACTACGAGGCACTCACCGTGCGGGACTCCTCCCTCTCGGCGTGCGTGCAGTCCGTGATGGCCGCCGAGGTCGGCCAACTGCAACTCGCCTACGACTACCTCGCCGAGGCCGCCCTGACCGATCTCCACGACCTCCACGCCAACGTCGAGAACGGATTGCACATCGCGTCCCTCGCCGGCACCTGGATGGCGTGTGTCGCGGGTTTCGGCGGGATGCGCGATCACGACGGCGAGATTTCGTTCGCGCCCCGCATCCCCCCGCAACTGGTCAATCTGTCGTTTCGGATGACGGTGCGGGGCAGCCAGATCCACGTGGACATTCGCGCCAACACCGCCACCTACCGTCTGCTGTCCGGCGATCCGGTTCAGCTCGCCCACCACGGGAGCGTCTTCACACTGAACTCCTCCCCCGAGACGCGGCCGATCCCGGATCTGCCGAGCACCGCGGCCGTGCGGCAACCGTACGGTCGGGCACCCGTGCGTCGCGGGGGCTGAGCGATCCTGTTCGCGGTACCCAACTTCACAGTAAGCGAACAAAATTGCGCTTCCCCGTGTCGAATTGCGCTTCAGCAAACGAAACCGACCGGTTGGCTGTAGCGTCAGGCGCGCACGTTTCATTTGTACCGATCCGAAGATGTCACCGCCACGCCGCACCGAAAGAGTCGTTGATGCCCGTCGCCGTACCCTTCCGCCCGCCCGCTGCCCGGCTTCTCGCGGTGGTCGCCGCGTGTGGGTTGGCGATGTTGTCGGTTCCATTGGCGTATGCGCAGGATCCGGTGTCGTCGGAAATCGAGCCACAGCCGAGTGGCACCGTCGCGCTCGGTTCCCGCTCGCTCGGGTTCGGTGAGGCCGTACCGTTCCGCGGCAACCACGACGAGGTCACCATCACCGTTCCGGTGCCGCAGGGGCTCACCCCCACGTCGCTCGACGGGGTGGTCGACCTTCCCGGCAACGTCGGGCGCGCCTGGATCGACGTCGAGTCCGCCGGACGGTCGCTCGGGCGGGTGGAGTTGCCCGGCGCTCCCGCGGCGAATGCGCCGGTGTCCAT
The DNA here is from genome assembly GCF_042674125.1 of Rhodococcus sp. NPDC056960. Classification (NCBI taxonomy): domain Bacteria; kingdom Bacillati; phylum Actinomycetota; class Actinomycetes; order Mycobacteriales; family Nocardiaceae; genus Rhodococcus; species Rhodococcus sp. NPDC056960. The sequence continues at coordinate 278,488 of NZ_JBHURF010000012.1, forward strand.
TCCCCTCGCAGGCGCCGAGCTCACCGAGCAGGCGGTCGCGGTCACGCTCCGGACCACGCTGGTGCCGCTGGACGACATCTGCCCCGCGGACTGGACGGGGCGCAGCCTGAACTTCCGCGACGTGCGCGCCGTGTACCGCGGCACCCCAGCGAATCCGACGGTAGTCGCGGACTTCCTCCCACCGGTGCTGCAGCAACTGCATCTCTACCTTCCCGGCGATCCCAGTTCGGCGGAGAGTGCGGCGGCGGTCGACCTCGGCGCGGCGGTCGTCGCCTACTACGGTGCGCAGCCGGTGCGGGTCGACGTGCGGCGCCTCCCCGACGACCAGCTGACACCGACGTCCGTCGACGGTCCGTTCGACCGGTCGATCGTGCTCCGGGAAAACGGCACCGCGGCGACGGAACTGATCCCCGCCCCCAGTGGTGCGCCTGCCCTCCGCCTCACCGGTGACGATCGCACGCTGCTGAATCAGAGCCGGCTGATCACGAGTCAGGTGGCCAGTGTCGCCGTGGAAGCGCGGGCGACGGCCGGATCGATGGATCACCCGCCGATCCTCGCTCCCACCTCGACGACGCTGCGCGGTCTCGGCCAGAGCAACCTGTCGTCCACGACGCACGGGCGCGTGGCGGTCGCCCTCGGACTCGATCAGACCCGGCTCGGACGTGCCTCGGACACGGTGCGGGTCAACCTGCAGGGCACGTACACACCGCTGCCGAGCACGCAGAACGGGCTGATCTCCGTCACCGCCGGCGACCGGCAGATCGCCAGCTGGGCCGCCGAGCCCAGCGGCGTGATCGACCGCTGGATCGACGTGCCCAACGACGCACTGCGGCGGGTCACCACACTCACCGTCGCCCTGCAGACCACCGGCGCCACCAACCAGTGCGGACTCGAACAGCCGGTCACGCTGTCGATCGACCCCAACAGCGAGGTCACCAGTGAACCGTCCGGCACACCGCATCCCGGCGGGTTCGAGGCCCTGCCGCAGTCATTGCTGCCGACCGTCGACGTGGCGGGCACCGTCGGCGGATTCGACGACACCGCGCGGGCCGTCGCCGTCGTGACCGGACTGCAGTCGCTGACCACCGTCGAACTCGACCCCAACTGGGTGTCGCTGGACGAGGCCGTCGACTCGCAGAAACCGGCCATCTTCATCGCCGCCGACGGGAATCTGCCGGACGGTGTGCCCCTGCCCCTGGCGAGCACCGAGAACGCCACGCTCGAATTGACCGATCCGGGGACCGAGGGCTCCACCACCGTCACGTTCGGTGCGCCGGTCGACTTCGCCTCGCTGCAGACCGCGTTCGACGGGACGCGGCAGGTGGTGGTCGCCGGATCCACGGGCGTTCCCGGCGAACTCGACCGAACACTCGAATGGCTGCGCGCCGAACCGGATCGCTGGGCGGCCCTCAACGGCGACGTGCTCTTCACCGCCGCCACCCGCGACCCCGTCGAACTGTCGCTGCCCGGTACCGGGAACAGCCCGAGTTCGTCCGGTGTCTCCACGACCGTCAGCTGGGTGCTCGGGGTGGCCGGCATCCTGCTGCTCGCCGGCATCGTGATCGCGGCCGCGCTCGTCGTCCGTCACCGCCGATCCCGTCCACTGCCACGCTGAGCGACGACCGTGATCATCCGCAACATCGCCTTCGACGCGGCGGTCCGGCTGACGGCCCGGTGGTTCCTCATCCTGGTGGCCACGGTGTTCGCGTTCTGGAAGACGTGGCAGGACGTGTGGCGGAGCACGACCGAGGGCACCGCCATCGGATACGTCTTCGTCGTCCCCGCACTGTGCATCTGCGCCGCGATCGGCATCTCCCTGCGGCGTGAGGGCGAACTGCCGATCCACGACCGGCAGACCGACAAGATCGTCGGGGGCATCGGGCTTCTCATCACCCTCGCCTTCCAGGTGCTGCTCCTCCCCCGGTTCGCCGAGGACTACCAGTTGATGCACATCGACGTGGTCGCGGCGTGGTTCTTCGTGATCAGTTCCGCGGTCCTCGTCTTCGGTCTCCGCCCGGTGTCGCGGTTCTGGCCGGTATGGGTGCTCGCGCTCGGGCTCGGTCCGCTGACCTACCGATCACTGGCCATCCTGCTGGGCGGCCAGCGGTTCCACTACGGCCTGATCATGGTGATCCTGGCGTCGGGTGCCACGGCGATCGCAGTCAGCCGCAGCAATCGTCGCGCCGCCGTCGGTTTCGCCTGCTCGGTGGCGCTCGGCAGCGTCGCGCTGTGGGTCACCATCAAGATGTTTCCGACGGCGCCGTCGTTCGCCACCCAACTGGGGCCGGCGCTCGCCACCTCGATCGTGGTCGGAATCTGCTTCTACGTGTACAAGCGCCGCGGCGGCAGCATGGCGCCGTTCGATCGACCGGTCCGGCGTCCCACCACGATCAACAGCGGATTCACGTTCGTCGCGGTGTTCGTGGCGGCCGCGGTGCTGTTCGCGACGCCGCTGCCCGACCAGAACCTCACCCCGGTGTCGCCGGGACCGGCCCCGACCGCCGACGCGGGGATCGTCGTGCCGGACGGCTGGGACCAGCTGGCCTTCAAGGAGTACAACTGGCCGCGGCGGTACTACGGTTCCACGTCGCGGCTGACGCGGCAGACCATCCGGACCACCGAACCCAATCCCGCCTGGGACGTCCTGAACCGCCCGCGCACCGTCCAGGTCGACGCACTGTCCGTGCGGCGCCCCTCCACCCTGGAGGTGTATCCCAGCCACACGCAGTACCGGCTGCAGAACGCGCGGGTGAGCCCGAAGGTCTTCGTCGACGTCGGCCGTGGGATCACCGCGGAGATGTACACCGTGGTGGACGACGACCTCCTCCTCACCTGGAGCAACCTCAACTTCGTGTGGGTGCGGAGTCCCGGGCTGACGCAGCGGATCAGCCTGATCACCGTCGACAATCACGAACCCGACGCCTACTTCCCGGAGCCGGAGCCGTCGATGGCGTCCAACGGCACCAACTCGCTGGCCGTGCTGTTGCGGGGCAAGACCGCGGTCTCCGACACCGAGCCCGAGTACAAGGACCGGGCGATGCTTCAAACCCTGGCACGCGAGATCGTGGAGGCGCAGCAGTGGTGATCCGCGAAGAAGACACGTACGACACCGAGTTCGCGACGGCCGCACTGCACGACGCCGTCAACGGTCTCCGTGAGAAGCATCCGATGTCGTCCGCGTCGGTCGCGTTCTACCCCTGGCAGCGCAATCTCCTGTTGTTCCTGCTGGCCCTGGTCATCGTGTGCGCGTACTTCTTTCCGATCCCCACGCTGGTGACGGTGACGTTCCTCTGCACGATCGCCTACGTCTGGACGCTCACCGACCGGCTGATCCTGTTCTTCCGCGGACTGGACGGCAGCACCATCGTGAACATCCCGGACGACGAGGCCCTCGCGCTGACCGACGACCAGTTGCCGCCGTACACGATTCTGGTTCCCGCCTACAACGAACCGGAGGTGGTGGCCGACCTGATCGCGGCCATGCGGGCACTGAAGTACCCGGAGGAGAAGTTGCAGGTGCTCCTGCTGCTCGAGGAGGACGACGACGTCACCATCGCGGCCGCCGACGCCGCCGGAGTGGGCGACGTGGTCACCGTCCTCCTCGTCCCGCCTGCCGATCCGCGCACCAAACCGAAGGCCTGCAACTACGGTCTGCACTTCTCCACCGGCGAGATCGTCACCATCTACGACGCCGAGGATCACCCCGACCCGTTGCAGTTGCGCCGGGTGGTCGCGGCGTTCGACCGCCTCCCCGACAACACCGCGTGCGTGCAGGCGAAACTCGCGTTCCACAACGGCACCCAGAATCTTCTCACCGCCTGGTTCACCGCCGATTACGCCTTGTGGTTCGGGTTCATCCTGCCCGGCCTGATGCGGAGCGATTCGCCCATTCCGCTCGGGGGCACGTCGAATCACCTGCGGCGCAGCGTCCTCGACGAGATCGGCTCCTGGGATCCGTTCAACGTCACCGAGGACGCCGATCTCGGTGTGCGCATCGCCGAATCCGGGTACCGCACGGCCGTCCTCGACTCCACGACGCTCGAGGAGGCGAACAGCGATCCGATCAACTGGATCCGGCAGCGGTCCCGCTGGTACAAGGGCTACCTGCAGACGTGGCTGGTGCACATGCGCCGGCCGGTGGGACTGTGGCGCGGTCTCGGCGCCGTCGGCTTCTTCCGGTTCACCGCCCTCATGGCAGGGACACCGCTGATCGCGTGCCTCAACATGGCGTTCTGGCTAATCAGCCTGGCCTGGATCATGGGGCAGCCCCACGTGATCCGGGACGAATTCCCCGCCTACGTGTACTTCCCGGCGCTCGTCTCGCTGATCTTCGGCAATGTGGCGGTGCTCTACATGAATCTGATCGCGTGCCGGGAGACGCGGAACTCGGCGCTCCTGATCGCCGGGCTGACGACACCCCTGTACTGGGTGATGATGAGCATCGCCGCGATCAAGGGCACCTACCAGTTGATCCGCAACCCGTCGTACTGGGAGAAGACGTTCCACGGACTGTCCGCACCGAACGGGTCGAAGCCGGCCGAGGCGAGTGCGGCAGACGCGACGGGTTCCACACCGTGAGGCCGACGCGGTGGTTGTTCTGGGGGTGCACCGCGCTCTACGTGGTGATCGGGCTGTATCTGACGGTCGGACACGGCTTTCTGATGGGCGATGCGCTGAGCCGCGTCTCCGCCGCACGGAGTGTGCTGTTCAGCCGCGATCCCCATCTGGCCGCCATCGGTTTCGTCTTCACCCCGCTGACGGCCGTCGTGCAACTGCCGACGGTGCTGCTGAGCCACTGGTGGCCCGGCCTCACGTCCTGGGGCGTGACGGGGGTGGTCATGTCCGCTCCGTTCATGGCCGGCGCGGTGGTGCAGATCTTCAAGATCGGCACCGACCGCCGCTGCCCGATGTGGCTCGTCTGGACGGTCACCGCACTGTTCGCGCTCAACCCCATGATCGTGTTCTACGGCGGCAACGGCATGAGCGAGGCGCCGTTCCTGCTGATGATGTGCTGGGCCACCCGCCGCCTGATCCGCTGGTGCACCACCGACGACATCCACGACCTCGTCGCCGTCGCAGTCGCCCTCGGCCTCGCCTACCTGGCCCGATACGACGCGCTCGCCGCGGGACTCGCCGTCACCGTGTTCGTGTTCGCGACGACCCTGCTCCGGCAGGGCTGGAAGAACAAGCGGGAACTACTCTTTCCCGCGACGATGGACGCGGTACTGGTGGCCCTGCCCACCGGCGTCGCGTTCCTGGCGTGGGCGGCCACCAGCTGGCTGATCACGGGCGAAGCGCTTCAACAGTTCTCGTCCACGTACGGCAACTCCAGCATTCTCGAGCAGAGCGGCGGCGGATCCACCGACACGACCTACGCGCTGGTGTTCTCGATCGCGGAGACCGTCGTCCTCGGGCCCGTCCTCCCGCTGCTGATCCCCGTCGTCGCGGTGCTGGCCTGGCGGCGCCGCGACCTCGAGGTGGTGGCGGCCGTGGTCGTCCTGGCCTCGGTCATCGCGTTCGCCACGCTCAGCTACATGAGGGGACTGACGTTCCCGTTCCTCCGGTTCTACATCTGCGCCCTGCCCTTGATGGCGGTGCTGGCCTTCCAACTGGTGCCGGCCGGTGGGGCCCTGGTCGAGCGGCGCCACGGCCCGCACGGGTTCGCGCGGCGCGTCGTCGTCGGATCGCGGTCCGTTCCGGCGGCCCTCGCCGTCGTGCTCGTCGTCGTCACACCCGTCGCGACCGGCGCGCTGATGGTGTCGCCGACGCTGTCCAGTCAGCAGTACGCGCTGGAATCCGTCGTGTTCCCCGCACCCTCCGACACCTCCGACAAGCGGCGCACCGAGCGCAGGATCATCGCGTCGTTCGGCACCGAACGCGAACTCGCCCGGCACATCGACGCCATGCATCTGCCCGAGGGGTCGGTGCTCATGGACACCGTCTACGGGTTCGCCGTCTACACCGCCACCCGCGATCCCCGCACGTTCGTCATACCCTCCGACCAGGACTTCACGTCCATCGTCAACCGGCCCGCCGACCACGGCGTCCAGTACGTCCTCGCCGTACCCAACGAGGGCCGCGGCGAATCGGACGCCGTCAACCGCAGGTACCCGACCCTCTACGAGACCGGCGCGGACATCGCCACCCTCGAACTCGAGATACCGAACGACGGCCAGGACCAACCCACCTGGCGGCTGTACCGGATCCTGTGAACGGTCAGCGGGTGCCGTTCCGTTCCCGCAGCACCCCGCGCACCGGGTCGTCGGGACCGATGTCGTACGTGCACTCCCCGGGACGAGGGTCGGGAACGAACGCCCACAGCAGTGCCCCCGCCGTTCCCGCCGCACGCTGTCCGTCCAATTTCGCGGCCACTGTGCGGGCCCGCTCGAGGACGGAGACGCAGCCCGCCCCGGCGTACTGCCCGATCTCCGCGACGAGGATCGGCTTGCGCAGGTGTTGCGCCTGCTCGATGTGCAGGGCGAGGCCGTTGTAGACATCGCCCGGCAGCGGAACGCCGTCCGCACCGTAGTCGTGGTATTGCAGCACGTCCAGTCCGGGCGACGCACCGACGAACTCGTAATCCGGTCCCGCCGTTCCACACTGACCGCCGCCGATCAGGCCGAGCGTGATCGGGTGACGGTTGTCGAGACTGCGGACAAGGGCGCCCGCGTCGTCGACGAACGTCCGGAGCGTCTCCCCCGCAGTGACCGCGCAACTGCGGTACGGGGTCAACGGTTCGGGTTCACCCATCAACTCCCACATCGCCAGCGCCGGCGAGTCCCGCCACCGCTTCACCGCCGTCGCGACCCAGTCCTCGTAGCTCAGCACCGAGCCCGGCGCGACATCGTGCCACCCGCCGTCGTACCAGTCGCTCGACTTGAAGATCTCGTCACCACACGACCCGTCCTGCGCGGCGAGGACCGGGATCACCAGCTGACGCCGAGCCTCGGCTGCCCGGAAGACGCGGTCGATCCCGGTGAAATCCAGCGCACCGGTCGCCTTGTCGATCGCGAGCCATTGGAATGCGTTGAACCGGGTCAGCGACCCCTGCGGCAGGCTGCCGAAGAAACCGTCCAGGTCGACCTCCGCGCCGCACCCGCGGTTGACGGACCAGTCGGTGGCCAGCTGATAGGCGTTCAGTCCGGCCGGCCACCAGGGCCGGCCGTCGAGAGTCAGACCCGACGGGGAAGCCTGCACCCGCGGCACCGGGGGCAGCGCCGTCGGCGCCGGGGTGGGGGCGCACCCGACCACTCCGAACAGCGCAGCTGCCACCAGCGCCGTCGACAGACGTCCCGTCATTCGTGTCAGGGTGCCAGGTTCCCCTCTCCGCGGCACACCGAACCCGCGTTGTGCGACAGTGGTGCCCATGAGTCCTGTGGTGACGAGTCCCGTGGTGACGACCGACGAGTTGGCGGAATCGCTGAGCAGCGACGCTCCCCCGATCCTCCTCGACGTGCGGTGGGCGCTCGGCGACGCCGAAGGCCGGCAGCATTACCTCGACGCGCACATACCCGGGGCCGTGTTCGTCGACCTCGACACCGAACTGGCCGCCCCCGCGACACCGGAACTGGGGCGGCATCCGTTGCCGGCGGTGGCGGACCTCCAGGACGCCGCACGCCGGTGGGGCATCCGGGCGGGCAGTCGCGTCGTGGTCTACGACGCGACCGGGAATCTCGCCGCCGCGCGGGCGTGGTGGCTGCTGCGATGGGCCGGTGTCGCCGACGTGTCGATGCTCGACGGTGGCCTCGGCGCGTGGACGGCGGCAGGCCGTCCCGTCCGCTCCGGCGACGAGCAACCACGACAGCCCGGTGACGTCGTGCTCACCGCGGGTCACCTGCCGACGCTGACCGCGGACGAGGCCGCCGAATTCGCCGCCCGCGGTCGCCTTCTCGATGCCCGTGCCGCCGAACGGTATTCGGGGAAAACCGAGCCGATCGATCCCCGCGCCGGGCACATTCCCGGTGCCCACAGTGCCCCGACGTCCGAGAACCTGGGGCCCGACGGACGGTTCGCGCCCGCCGAGGCGCTCCGCGAACGGTTCGCCGCGGTCGGCGCCGAGCCGGGCACGACGGTCGGGGTGTACTGCGGATCGGGTGTGACGGCGGCCCATCAAATCGCGGCGCTGGCCCTCGCCGGCGTCGACGCCGCCCTGTACCCGGGGTCCTGGTCGCAGTGGTCGTCGGATCCCGGCCGTCCGGTCGCCGTCGGTCCCGACGCGCAGTAGCGGTGTGTTGTTCCACGTCCGATGACCCAGCACCGGACAGCAGTCGATCGCGCGCTTTCGTGTTTCTCCAGTTCTTGACGGCCGAGCCGAGCCGAGCCGCGGGGAGTCGAGGTGCACGCGGAGTTCGTCGTCGAGGGCGACGTCGACCCGGGCCGGGCGCCGCACGGTCGCAAATCGTGCACGACGGTCGCGTCGTGGTCGGCGGCGGGCGTCAAAACCGGACTGATGGAACCCGGCGTCCACCCCCGCGTGGCCCCGGACCTTCTACTGCGCAACACCCGAGCGCACGCGGTCGCCGGAGGCGCCGACTCGATGTGGCTGCCCGACCACCTCATCAGCCTCATACCCGCCTCGATCTGGAAATCCACCTACACCGGTGCGCCCGCCACGGAGTCGAACACCCCCTCGGTCCCGACTTCACCGGCGCCCAGGACCTGCTCCCCCACACCATCGACGAGACCACCGCCCTCGACTACGCCGAACGCGTCCCGCCGTCGCTCGTCCAAATTCTCCGCGGCACGAAACGGCTCCGAGGAGAACCCCTCGCCGGCACACCCGATGTAGTGGCCGCCCACCTGCCCGACGCCGCCGACACCCTCACCGAAGATGGGCAGCGCGCGAGCATGCTCTTGTAGTACCGGCAGGAACACATGGTGTGAGTGGCCGTCTTCACCGGCTCGGCCCGCCTGTACATCAGCTCGCTTTGCGATCCTGCCGAATGAGAATCGCACATCCGCCGGGTCGACACCATCATTCTCGATCTCTCACCGAGGAGGACAAATACACCGGATATCGGGGCCTTGAAACACTGCCGCCCCTCCCGGAAACTACTCCGGGATGAGGCCGAGGGACGCCGACAGTTGCGGCCAGGACGCACGCAGGTCGTCCTGCCAGTACCCCCACGAATGAGTGCCGTTGTCCCGGAAGTCGAAGGTCGCGGGAATGTTCAACTCGTGCAGGCGTTCCGCCAATCGGTGCGTGCAGATATTGGTGGCGGACTCGATGGTGCCGCCGATTACGACCTGGTCCGGTAGCGGCGGCGACTGCGGGGTACGGGGCAGTGCCGGGTTCTCGTAGGGTCCGGGGAGTCCGTTGCCGTTCGCGATGTAGAGCGAGAGGCCGCGCAAGCCCTCGGCGTTGAGGAGTGGATCGTGCGCACGCCAGCCGGGTCCGTCGTAGGGGCCCCACATGTTCCGGGCGTCGGTCTCCCCCATCACCTCGATGACCGACCGAACGTAGGCCTGCCCGAGCGGGTCGCTGGTCTGCGCGCATCCGCTGTAGGAGGCCACACCCCGATACAGGTCCGGCGCCTCGATCGCCAGATCGAGCACGGAGGTGGCCGCCATCGACAGGCCGGCGATCGAATTGACCGCGGTGGTATCGAGCGCCGCGTCGATCACCGGAGGGAGTTCCCGGGTGAGGAACGTCGTCCATTTGTTCCGGCCGATCACCGGATCGTCCTGCATCCAGTCGGTGTAGTAGCTGAACATGCCCTCGGCGGGAATGACCACATTGGCGTTCTTGTCGGCGAGGAAGCCGAGGAGGTCGGTCTGGTTCAGCCAGTTCGCTCCATCCTCCCCGCCCCCGGCACCGTTGAGCAGGTACAGCGTCGGTCGCGGCGCACTGGTGTCGGCGGGCCGGATCACCTGCAACGGGATCACCCGGTCCATCGACGGGGAGTACACATGCAGGTCCCATCGGCGGTCGTCGAACTTGTCGATGTGGTCGACGTACGCTGCCCCTGCCGGGTGCGTCGGCTGAGGATCGGCGCCCGCCGGGGCGGCGCCCGCCAGGCCCAGTACGAGGGCCGCGGCACTCAACACACCGGCGACCCGTCGCCTCCGCCCCGTCGACGACCGTGATGAACGTCCCTGCATCAGAAATTCCGCCCTTGTCTGTTGGGTGTGGGTTGCCGCGCCCGCAACTGGGTGCGACGTCGATTCCGGGACCATGCGGCAGATGATGCGGCGATCCCGCGAGATGGGTGAGTCGACACCGGCTCGACGATTGCCGGTCTCATTCATCGGGGTGCTCGCCGTCGCCGAGGGCCGTATTCAGGACGGGGCCGGCGACGGCCAGGGCTTCGGGGGACGTCATCCGCCAGTGGGTGGCCGCCACCGGATGGTTGTGCACCACCCCGGTGACCGCGGTCTCCCATTCTCGGGCGGCCCACTCACCCGTGGGATCGTGGGCCGCGGCGGTGAAGAAGATGATATCGCCGTCGAAGCGCTGCGGTCGGTACTCGGACATCAACCGGGAATTGTGTTCCGCGGTCGCCATCAGCCGCGCCACCAGCCGTTCGGTGCGCTCGACGGACTCGCCGGTCAGTTCGGCGAGTGCGACGGCGGCACCATCGATACTCAGCTCGGACAGGGTGTCGGCGGCACCGTCGTCGATGCCGAACCCGGCCAGCAGCTCGCTCATCGAGATGTCCTCGACCGCCCCGTCCTCGGCCACACTCGACCCCACGAAGCTGTCCATCATGGCCAACAGGTCGACCCGCTCGCCAGCCGCCTGGAGCCGGACCGCCATCGCATGTGCGATGACGCCGCCGAGCGACCAGCCGAGCAGCCGGTACGGACCCGACGGCCTGACACGGCGAATCTCGCGGACATAGCGGTCCGCAAGGTCCTCGAGCGATGCGGGCGAAAAGTCCGGCTCCACAATCCCCGGGCTCTGCAGGCCGTAGACCGGCACATCGGTGTCCATATGCTGGGGTAGTGCGGAATAGCACCACGACAATCCGACGATCGGGTGGATGCAGAACAGCGGTGGCCCCGCGCCATCTCCAGCGCGGATGGTCAACAGCGGGCCGAAACCGTCCTCCGTCGCGTCGGCGACCCCGTCCTCGATCCGGCGGGCCAGGGCCTCCACCGTGGGATCGGAGAACATCCACTGCAGCGGGACCGCGGTCTGCAGTTCGCCCCTCAACCGGGTGACGATCCGGGTGGCCACCAGCGAGTTGCCGCCGAGTGCGAAGAAGTCGTCGTCGAGGCCGACCCGGTCGAGCCCGAGCACGTCGGCGAACACACCGGCCACGGCCTCCTCGATCGGATTGGTCGGCGCCCGGAACTCTCTCGCCGCGAACACCGGCGTCGGCAACGCCTTTCGTTCGAGCTTTCCACTCGGGCTCAGCGGAAACTCTTCGAGCACCACCAACACATCCGGCACCATGTAGCGGGGGACCAACTGCCCCGCTACGGCGCGCACCGCCTCCGTGTCGATCGTTCGGCCACTTTCGGGCACCAGGTACCCGACCAGTTGCTGGCCGACGTCGCCCTCGTGCACGATCACCACGGCCTGCGCGACCGAGTCATCGACCAGCAGTGCCGATTCGATTTCCCCCAGCTCGATCCGCAGGCCGCGCACCTTCACCTGGAAGTCGGTGCGCCCCAAGAATTCGAGGTCACCATTCGCGTTCCACCGCACCAGGTCGCCGGTGCGGTAGAGGCGCGCACCGGGTTCGCCGAAGGGATCGGCGACGAACCGCTCCGCCGTCAGGTCCACCCGGCCGTGATAGCCGCGGGCCAACTGCACACCACCGAAATACAGCTCTCCCGGCACCCCCACCGGCACCGGACGCATCCACCCGTCCAGCACGAACGCGGTGGTATTCCACACCGGGCCACCGATCGGAACGGTCAGCACTTCCCGTTCATCGAACCGGTAGGACGTCACGGTGACCGCGGCTTCGGTCGGACCGTACATGTTGTCCAGGCGTGCGCGCGACCTCGTCGCGAGACGCGCCGACAGTTCCACCGGCAGTTCTTCACCACCGACATACACCAACCGCAACGAATCGGGGATCTGCACATCGGAGTCTGCCAGGAGCACCGCCAGCATCGATGGCACGAACTCTGCCACGGTGACCCCCGTGTCCTTCATCAAAGACAGCAAGTACTCCGAATCCCGATGCCCGTCGGGACGCGCGATGACCAACCGAGCACCGACGGACAACGGAAGGAACAGCTCCCACACCGATACGTCGAACGTGACGGGGGCCTTCTGCACCACCACGTCGGAGTCGTCGAAGTCGTATTCGGCGACCATCCACGATTGCAGATTGACGATCGCGCGGTGACTGACCGCCACTCCCTTCGGCCGTCCGGTCGACCCCGAGGTAAAGATCACGTACGCCGGGTTCTCCGGCCGCAGCGGCGTCAGGAGTTCGGACTCCTCCACCCCCATCGCCGAGTACTCGGACAAGTCCACGGCATCGATGTCGAGAACCCGATACCCGGAGGCGGCGAAGCCGTCCCGAGTCGTGGACAACACACATACCGGTGCCGCCGTTTCCAGCACATAATGGTTGCGTTCGCTGGGCTGGTCCGGATCCACCGGCACGTACGCGCCACCGGCCCGGACCACCGCGTACATTCCGACGAGCAGATCCAGCGACCGCCGCATACCCAGCGCCACCAACGACTCCGGCCCCACACCCTCCGCAATCAACAGGCGCGCCAACCGATTCACCCGAGCCGCGAACTCCCCATACGACAACGAATCACCCTCGAACACCAGCGCAGTGGCGTCCGGTGCCCGGCGTACCTGCGCATCGAACCCGTCGAGCAGCAGCACCTCCGAGACAGCGTGCCCGGTATCGTTCCACTCCAGCAGCATCCGATGCCGTTCGTCGTCGTCGAGGACCGAAATGTCCCCGACCGGCGCCGACGGATCCTCGACGACGGCGTCGAGAACCCGCACGAACCGATCCGCGATCCGTTGCACCGTCGCGGCATCGAAGATGTCCGTCGCGTAGGACAACGAACCGACATAGGCACCCTCACCGCCGGACGGCTCACCCAGGGTCATCGACAGGTCGAACTGCGCCGCTTCCCACTCGACCTCGAGCGGCGCGATCGTCAGCCCCGGAAGGTCGACACCCGACTGGGCATAATTCTGGAACGCCAGCATCACCTGGAACAACGGCGAAAACGACTGCGACCGTGTCGGGTTCAGCTTCTCCACCAGCCGCTCAAACGGCACGTCGGCCCGAGCGAACGCCTCCAGATCCGTTTCGCGTACCCGCCCGAGAAGTTCGGCGAACGACTGGTTCGGCTCGCAATCGGCCCGCAAAACCAACGTGTTGACGAACATGCCCACCAGATCATCGAGCGCCGCATCACCCCGGCCCGCGATCGCGGACCCGATCGCAATATCGGACGTGCCGCTCAACTTGGCGAGCAGCACCGTGAGCGCCGCGTGAACCACCATGAACGGCGTCGCCCCCTGCTCACGAGCCAGCCACTCGAGACGTTGCACCGTCACGGCCGGCACGATGAAGTCGACGCTGGCACCGACACCCGACCGCACCGCGGGGCGCGGCCGGTCGAGGGGCAACTCCAGCACGTCCGGCAGACCCGCCAACGCCCCCGCCCAGTACTCGATCTGCTGCGAGATCAGCGACCCCGGGTCGTCCTCGGCTCCGAGGACCTCCCGCTGCCACAGCGTGTAGTCCGCATACTGCACCGGCAGCGGCACCCACCCCGGCTCGTGCCCGGCGCGGCGGGCCGCATACGCCACCACCAGGTCCCGGGCCATCGGCCCCGTAGAGAAACCGTCCGCACAAATATGGTGCACCACCACCGCCAGCACGTGCTCCGACTCCGACACACGGAACAGCGCCCCCCGCACGGGCACCTCGGCCGCCACATCGAACCCCGCACCGAGCACCTCACCCACACGCACCAACAGGTCGGACTGGGCCACCGGCACCGGCGTCACATCCACCACCACCCGCGACGCGGGCACAACAACCTGCGACGGGCCCCCCTCCGAATCCGGGAACACCGTCCGCAACGCCTCGTGCCGACCGAGTAGATCGACGACGGCAGCCTGCAACGCCGCCACGTCGAGGTCACCGGCCAGACGGATCGCGAACGGAACGTTGTAGGCCGCAGAGGACGTATCGAACTGGTTGAGGAACCACAACCGCTGCTGCGCCAACGACAACGGCACCCGCTCCGGCCGCTCCCGCCGCGTCAACGCCCGGCGCCCGCCCTCACCGGCATGCTGCTCGGCCCGCACCGCCAAAGCCTGAACGGTCGACGCCTCGAAGATCACCCGCACCGGCACCCGGGTGTGCAGGGCCGCCCCCAGCCGGGACATCACCTGGGTGGCGATGAGGGAGTTGCCGCCGAGTGCGAAGAAGTCGTCGTCGAGGCCGACCCGGTCGAGGTCGAGGACGTCGGCGAACACACCGGCCACGGTTTCCTCGATCGGGGTGGTCGGGGCCCGGAATCGGCGGGTGGTCAGGACCGGGTCGGGCAGCGCCCGCCGATCCAGCTTCCCGGACACGGTCAACGGCACCGCATCGAGGATCATCAGCTGGTCGGGAACCATGTAGCGGGGCAGGGTCCGGCCGAGGGTTTCACGGACGGTGTCGACGTCGACGGTGAATCCGTCCCCGGGCACCAGATACCCGACCAGCTGCTGCCCGAACTCGCCGTCGTGCACGATGACCACGGCCTGCGCGATCGGCTCCTGCGCCGTCAGCGCCGCCTCGATCTCACCCAGCTCGATCCGCAGACCCCGCACCTTCACCTGGAAATCGGTGCGCCCCAGGTATTCCAGTTCCCCGTTCCGGTTCCACCGCACCAGGTCGCCGGTGCGGTACAGGCGCGCACCGGGCTCCCCGAAGGGGTGGGCGACGAACCGGTCCGCGGTCAGATCGGGGCGGTGCTGGTAGCCACGGGCGACCTGCACCCCCGCCAGATACAGCTCTCCGGGAACCCCGACCGGCACCGGGTGCAGCCGGGCGTCGAGGACGAAGGCCTGGGTGCCCCGGATCGGCGTGCCGATCGGCACCGGCCCGGCCGCCCGCGGCAGGCAGCGGTGCACGGTCGCGGTGACCGTCGTCTCGGTGGGTCCGTAGGTGTTGTCGAGCACCGCAGCGGTGCGGGCGCCGAACCGCGCCGCCAGCTCCGCCGGCAACGCCTCCCCACCGACCGAGACGTACCGCAACGACGCCGGCAGGGTGAGGGCGGAGTCCGCGAGGAACATCGCGAGCATCGAGGGCACGAACTCCAAGATCGTGACCTGCCACTGCGCGGCGGTGGCCACCAGGTACTCGGGGTCGCGGTGCCCGCCAGGGGCCGCGACCACCAGCCGGGCCCCGACCTGCAGCGGGTAGAACAACTCCCATACCGACGCGTCGAAGGTGATCGGGGTCTTGTGCAGCACCGTGTCGTCGGCCCCGAGCCGGTAGCGTTCGTGCATCCACGTCATCTGGTTGGCCACCGACCGGTGGCTGACCGCGACCCCCTTCGGCCGCCCGGTGGATCCGGAGGTGAAGATCGCGTAGGCCAGGTTCTCCGGTCGCAGCGGCGTGCACCGGTCCGCGTCGGTCACCGACGCCGGGTCGTGCCCGGACAGATCCAGATCGTCGACGTCGACGACCGCCGCCGACCCGGGCAACGAAACCCGGTCGACGGTGGTGGTGAGCACCAGCACCGGTGCGGCGGTCTCGAGCACATACGCGGTGCGTTCGACGGGATGCTCGGGATCGAGCGGCAGATACCCGCCACCGGCCTTGAGGACGGCGTAGAGGCCCACCATCATCTCGATCGAGCGGCTCATCGCCACACCGACCAGCGATTCCGGGCCGACCCCGCGCGTGATCAGGTACCGGGCCAGCCGATTGGCGCGGGCGTCGAACTCGGCATACGACAACGACTCACCGTCGAACACCACCGCTGGTGCGGCCGGGGTCCGAAGGACCTGTTCGTCGAACATCGCCGCCAGGGTGACCTCACCCAGCGGGACGGCAGTAGCGTTCCACCGCTCCATCGCCGCCCGCTCGGTGAGGCTGCGCAGCTCGATCTCCCCGACCGGGCGGCCGGAGTCGGTGGTGACCGCGTCGAGGATCGCGGTCAGTTGGGCGGCGAACCCGGCGACCGTCGATTCGTCGAACAGGTCGAGCGCGTAGATGATCGAACCGGTGATTCCGTCCCGGTGCCCGTCGGCGTCGACGATCTCGGTCAGGTGCCATTCGAGGTCGAGTTTCGCGCCGACCATGTCGGTGTCGAGCGGCGTGATGTCCAGGCCGGGTAGCGACACCGCGGCCGGGGTGTAGTTGTGCACCACCAGCAGCACTTGGAACAACGCGGAGTAGGCGGTCGAGCGGGTGGGGTTGAGAACCTCCACCAGCCGTTCCATCGGTACGTCCGGGTGCCCGAAACCAGCGAGGTCGACCTCCCGGACCTGGGCGAGAATATCCGCGAACGACGCCGCTCCGTCGACCCGGCTGCGCAGCACCAGGGTGTTGCCGAACATCCCGACCAGCTCGTCGAGCGCCTGCTCGCCGCGGCCGGCGATCTGGGTGCCGATGGGAATGTCGTCGGTTCCGCTCAGCCGCGCCAACAACACCGCCAATGCCGCGTGCACCACCATGAAGAAGGTGGCATTGCTGCCGCGTGCCAGCCGGTCGATCCGTTCGGCCAGGTCGGCGTCGAGGGTGAAGTCCACCTTCGCGCCGGCCGGAGACTGCACCGGCGGACGGGGTCGGTCGGTCGGCAACTCCACCAGGTCCGGCAGATCCGCCAACACCGTCGTCCAATATCCCAGTTGCCGGGAGATCAGCGACTCCGGGTCGTCCTCGGAGCCGAGGACCTCCCGCTGCCACAGCGTGTAGTCCGCGTACTGCACCGGCAGCGGCGCCCACCCCGGCTCGCCCCCAGCGCGGCGGGCCGCATAGGCCACCACCAGGTCCCGGGCCATCGGCGCGGTCGACCCACCGTCACCGGAAATGTGATGCACCACCATCGCCAGCACGAACTCGCGTTCATCGAGCTGGAACAGCCGCACCCGCAGCGGCACCTCGGCAGCCACATCGAACCCGCGGGCGGCGAACTCGAACACCCGGGCCTGCACCGCATTCACCGGCACCGGCTCCGGGACCAGATTCAATGCCAGCCCCGAGACCGGCACGATCACCTGCGACGGCCCGCGATCGGAGTCGGGGAACACCGTCCGCAGCGCCTCGTGCCGGTCGACCACGTCGGTCACCGCCGCCGCCATCGCCGCCACGTCCACAGCACCGGACAACCGAATGGCCAGCGCAATGTTGAACGCCGCCGACTCCGGATCGAACTGGTTGAAGAACCACATCCGCTGCTGCGCCAACGACAACGGCACCCGGTCGGGCCGAATCCGATGACCCAATACCGGACGTCCGCCGGACCGGTGTTCGGCGGCGTCGACGCGGGCGGCCAGGGCGGCGACGGTGGGGGACTCGAACAGTTCCCGCACGGCCAGCGCGGTACCGGCTTCGGCGTTGAGGCGGGCGATGACCCGGGTCGCGCTCAGCGAGTTGCCGCCGATCGCGAAGAAGTCGTCCTCGGCGCCCACCGACGCAACGTCGAGGACGTCCGCATAGACCCGGGCGATCAGGGACTCGGACTCCGAGCGGGGCGGCACGAACTCGTGCACGGCGAACACCGGCGCGGGCAGTGCCCGCACATCGACCTTGCCGGCGGGAGTCAGCGGCAACGAATCCAGGACGGTGATCGCCGAGGGCACCATGTAGTCCGGCAGCAGTCGCCCGATATGCGCGGACAGCACTGCGGGGTCGAGCGTGTGGCCGCCGGCGGCGAGCACGTACGACACGACGGTACCGGTGCTGGGGTGGGGGACCGTGACGGCCAGTTGGACGCCCGGGTACGAGGCCAGGGCGGTGTCCACCTCCGAGAGTTCGATGCGGTGCCCGCGCACCTTGACCTGGAAGTCGGTGCGCCCCAGGTATTCCAGTTCTCCGGCCCGGTTTCGGCGCACCAGATCGCCGGTGCGGTAGAGGCGGGTTCCCGCGGTCCCGTAGGGGTCGGCGACGAACCGGTCCGCGGTCAGGGCGGCCCGGCGGTGGTAGCCGCGAGCCAGGCCCTGGCCGCGCAGGTACAGCTCACCGGGCGTCCCGAGCGGTACCGGGTGCAGCCGCTCGTCGAGGACCAGCGCCTGCGTCCCCCGGACCGGCTGGCCGATGAGCACCGGATCACCCGCGGTCATCGGCCCGTGCTGGGTGGCCATGATCGTCGATTCAGTGGGTCCGTAGGCGTTGAACATCTTCCGCCCCGGCGCCCATCGGCGTACCAGGGACGACTCGCATGCCTCGCCGCCGACCACCACCACACCGATGCGGTCCAGACCCTCGGGGTCGATCGTCGCGAGAGCGCCGGGGGTGAGGAACATGTGGGTCAGCCCGGCGTCGCGCAGGATCGTGCCCAGTTCCGCACCGCCGTATACGTCGACGGGGACGATGACCATCGTCGCCGCGCCACCGGTGGCCATCAGCAGTTCCAGGATGGATGCGTCGAAGCTCGGGGACGCGAAGTGCAGGGTGCGTGCGCCGGGTCCGACACCGTAGTGCGTCTGCTGTTCGGCAGCGAACGCGGCCAGTCCCGCGTGGGGCACGACCACCCCTTTCGGGGTACCCGTCGAGCCCGACGTGTAGATCATGTAGGCGGGGTTCTCGGGCCGCAGCGGCGCCGGGCGGTCCGCATCGGTGAGTGGGTGATCGGGCTGCGCCTCGATCTCGGCGAGAGCGCCAGGATCGTCGAGAACCGTCCAGGCCACCGTGTTCGGCAGCGTGTCGCGGTGCACGGACGTCGTGACTCCGCTGATCACTGCGGAATCGGTGAGCATGTGGGTGATCCGGTCGGCCGGATAGGTGGGGTCCACCGGCACGAACGCGGCGCCGGTCTTCGCGACCGCCCACTGCGCGAGCACCGACTCCACCGAACGCTGGACCGAGATCGCGACGAAGGACTCGGGGCCGGCGCCGCGGGCGATGAGCTGGCGTGCGATGGCATTCGAACGCCGGTCGAGTTCACCGTAGGTCAGTTCGGTGGGCCCGGCCCCGCCGGTGCCGGTGAACACCAGCGCCGTCGCATCCGGATCCCGTGCTGCGTCGGCGAGTAACTCGGGCAGGGTGCGGACGGCGATCCGATCCGGGTCCTGGGCCAGCGCAGTCTGCTCGGCCGGGTCGAGGATCTCGATGTCCCCGACCACCACGGACGGGTCCGCGACCGCGGCCCGCAGGATGCGGGTGAACCGGTCCGCGAACGTCGCGACGGTCGCCCGGTCGAACAGATCGTGGGCGTAGGTCAGCGTCGCGGAGGCGCCGTCCGGGCCGCCGTGCTCGTCGAACCGTTCCGCCACCACCAGCTGCAGGTCGAATTTCGCGATCGCGAACTCGACCGGCTGCTCGGTGATCTGCAGGGCGGGCAGCGTGATGCGGTGATGATGCGTGTCCTCGAGCGCCAGCACGGTCTGGAAGAGCGGGTGATGGGCCGTCGAGCGCCCCGCGCTGGTGGCCTCCACGATGCGTTCGAAGGGCACGTCGGAGTGCGCGTACGCGGCCAGATCGGTGGCGCGGATGCGTGCGAGCAGCTCTCCGAACGTCAGTGTGGGGTCGACGGCGGCCCGCAGCACCAGGGTGTTGACGAACATGCCGACCACCTCGTCGAGCGCCTGCTCGCCGCGGCCCGCCACCGGGGTGCCGATGGTGATGTCGCGGCCACCGCTCAGCCGCGACAGCAGCAGCGCCAGCACGGTGTGCAGCACCATGAAAGGTGTCGCGTTCGCCGTGCGCGCCAGCTCCGCGACCGACGCATATACCGGGGGGTCGATCGTGAAGTCGATGCCGGCGCCACGGTAGCTGGGCGCCGCAGGGCGCCGCCGGTCAGTGGGCAGCTCCAGTACCTCCGGTATCCCGGCCAGTTCCGCACGCCAGTACGCGAGTTGCCGTGTGGCGAGGGACGTGGGATCGTCCTCCGCGCCGAGCAGCGCCCGTTTCCACAGCGCGTAGTCCGCGTACTGCACCGGCAGCGGGGCCCACGACGGCGGATCGCCGGCGGTACGGGCCGAATAGGCGTGCACCAGGTCGCGGGCGAGGGCCTGGATCGACCAGCCGTCGATGCTGATGTGGTGCACCACCAGCACCAGCACGTGTTCATCGGGGTCCTCGAGTGGCAACAATGTCACGGCGATCGGGATCTGCGTGGTGACGTCGAACCCGCGGGTCACCGCCGCCGCGATCCGGGCGTCGAGTTCGGTGTCCGCGACCACGTTCGTTGCGGTGTCGATCAGGTCCCGGCCGGCTGCGGTGTGGGTGGGCAGGATCCGCTGGTGCGGGCCGTCGGGTGTGTCGGGGTACATCGTGCGCAGCGTTTCGTGTCGTTCGACGATGTCCGCGACGGCGCGGCGGAGGGCGGCGACGTCGAGGGTGCCGGACAGTCGCAGCGCGGCCGCCACGTTGTAGGCGCCGGAGGTGGGGTCGAAACGGTTGAGGAACCACATCCGGGATTGCGCCGGCGACAGCGGAATCCGGTCGGGCCGGGGTGCGGCTTCGAGCGCCGGCCGCGGCCTGTTGCCTGTGTGCGGCCGGTCGATCACGGCGGCCAGGCCGGCGACGGTGGGGGCCTCGAACAGCTCCCGGACGCTCACCTCGGTGCCGAACGCGGCGCCGATGCGGGCGAGTACCCGGGTGGCGATCAGCGAGTTGCCGCCGAGGTCGAAGAAGCTGTCCGACACCCCGATCCGCGCGGTGCCGAGAACCTCCGTGAAGATCTCGGCGAGGGTGTGCTCGGTGGGGGTGCTGGGCGGGATGAAGTCCGCGGAACCCGCGAACTCGGGTGTCGGCAACGCTTTCCGGTCGAGTTTGCCGTTCGCGGTCAGCGGCAGTTCTGGGAGTATCACCAGGGCGGAGGGCACCATGTAGCCGGGAAGGGTGGCGGCGGCGGTGTCGAGGACGGCTCGCTCGTCCGCTTTCGTCCCGTCCGCGCACACCACGTATCCGGCGAGGTAGTCGCCGGTGGTCCGGTCGTGGCGGACCACCACCACGGCTTGCGTCACACCCTCGTGTCGGCGTAGCGCGGCCTCGATTTCGCCGAGTTCGATCCGCTGCCCGCGGAGCTTGACCTGAAAGTCGGTGCGCCCCAGGTAGTCGAGCTGCCCGGTTGGCAGCCACCGGACCAGGTCGCCGGTGCGGTACAGCCGGGTACCGGCCGACGGGTGCCCGGCTGCCGCGTCGAAGGGGTTCGCGACGAACCGGTCCGCGGTCAGGTCCGCCCGGCCCTGGTATCCGCGGGCGAGTTGTATCCCGCCCAGGTACAGCTCGCCGGGCAGCCCGATGGGTACGGGGCGTAGTCGCGGGTCGAGCACATAGGTTGTGGTGTTCCAGACCGGGGCCCCGATCGGCACCGTGGTGTCGTCCGGCCCGGTCTGGTAGGCGGTCACGTCGACCGCTGCCTCGGTGGGTCCGTACAGGTTGTGCAGCTGCGCCCCACTGACGCGGTGCAGATGGGTCGCGGTGGTCGGTGGCAGCGCCTCGCCGCTGGTGAACACCCGGCGTAAGGACGTGCACCGGTCGAGGTTTGCCCCGGCCAGGAACACCTCGAGCATCGACGGGACGAAATGGACGGTGGTGACGGACTGGTCGCGGATCACCCGTTCGAGATAGATCGGGTCGCGGTGCCCGTCCGGTGCGGCGATCACCAGCCGCGCGCCGGTGTGCAACGGCCAGAACAGCTCCCACACCGACACGTCGAACGTGACGGGGGTCTTCTGCAGCACCACGTCGTCGGCGTCGAGCGGGTATCGGTGTTGCATCCACAGCAGCCGGTTCACGATGCCCTCGTGTGGCACCGCGACACCCTTGGGTCGGCCGGTGGAGCCGGAGGTGAAGAGCACGTAGGCGGGGTGGCGCGGGTGCAGCGGCGCCGACCGGTCAAGGTCCGTCACCGGGTCGGCGGGCCGATCCGATACATCGAGGGTGTCGAGGTCGACGACCGGGGCGGCGCCCGGCAGCGC
This sequence comes from Rhodococcus sp. NPDC056960, assembly GCF_042674125.1. Taxonomy (NCBI): domain Bacteria; kingdom Bacillati; phylum Actinomycetota; class Actinomycetes; order Mycobacteriales; family Nocardiaceae; genus Rhodococcus; species Rhodococcus sp. NPDC056960. The sequence goes on from NZ_JBHURF010000012.1 coordinate 300,515, forward strand.
CGCGCCCCTGCCGCCGGTGGTGAGGATCAGGACCGGATCGGCTGTCGCCACCACGTGCTCGAGGCGTTCGGCCGGCTGGTCCGGGTCGATCGGGACGTACGCGCCGCCGGCCTTGATCACGGCGTAGATGGCCACCAGCAGGTCCACCGACCGGTCCGCCGCGATGCCGACCAGCGATTCGGGGCCCACCCCGGCGCCGATCAGGTACCGGGCCAGCCGATTCGCGCGTGTGTCGAACTCGGCGTACGACAGGACCGTGCCCTCGAACGCGACGGCGGGGGCGTCGGGTGTGCGGATCACCTGAGCGTCGAACAGCGCGGTCAGGGTGGTGTCCGGCACCGGGTGCGCCGTCGCGTTCCAGGCGTCGACGACCAGTTCCCGCTCGCCCGCGGCGAGGATGTCGAGGGCACCGACCACGGTGTCCGCACCACCGGCGATGGTCTCGAGAATCCGGGTCAGTCGGGCGGCGATCGCGCTGACGGCGGCGCGGTCGAAGAGTCCCTGCTGGTAGCGCAGACTCAGCCGCAGTCGGGGTTCGAGGATCGTCAGCAGGGTAATCGGGTAATGGGTGGCGTCGCGGGCATCGAGTCCGGTCACCCTCATGCCCGCGATGTCAGTATTCTCATCGAATCCGGACGTGTCGACGGGGTAGGACTCGAACACCGACAGGGTGTCGAACAGGTTGCCCAGACCCGCCCGGGACTGGATGTCGCCGAGCCCGACATGGTGGTGGTCGAGCAGAGCGGCCTGCTCGCCCTGCAGCCGGGTCAGCAGCTGTCTGAGGGTCTCGTCCGGGTTCACCCGCACCCGCACCGGCAGCGTGTTGATGAACAGCCCGAGGATGGTCTCGACGCCGGGCAACTGTGGGGGGCGCCCCGAAACGGTGGCGCCGAAGACGATGTCGTCGCGGGAGAGCATCCGGGACAGCAGGATTCCCCACGCCGCCTGTAGCACGGTGTTCATCGTGACCCCGCCGCGCTGGACCACCGCGGCAAGCGACTCGATCAACGCGTCGGGCAGCGCGATGTCGACCTCGCCGGGCACCGAATGGTGCGCCGGGGACGTCTGCGGCGCCAGCAGCGTCGGCTCCTCGAGTCCGTCCAGTGCGTTTTCCCAGGCGCGGGCGGACTCCCGCTCGTCTCGGTCGGACACCCATTCCAGGTAGGTCCGGTACGAGGGCGGCTCCGGCAGGGTGGCGGGGGCGCCGCCGGCGGCGTAGCGCACCAGCAGCTCGCGCACCAGCAGGGGCATCGACCAGCCGTCGAGGATGATGTGGTGGTTGGTGATCGCGAGCACAGACCGCTGCGGTGCGGTGCGGATCAGCAGCAGCCGCAGCAGCGGTGGCCGGGTCAGGTCGAAGCGGGCGACCCGGTCCGCGTCGAGCAGTCGCAGCAGTTCCGCCTCGGCGGCCGGCCCGGAACCGGTCAGATCCACCTCACGCCACGGCAGATCCACCGTATCGACCACGAGCTGCGCGGGCACCCCGTCGTCTAACGGTGACGTCGGATATTCGAACTGTCCGAATGCCTCATGATCTCGATGATCGTCGGCTGATCTCGACGGCGTAGTTGGTCCAGTCCCCGGCG